>NZ_KV830910.1:0-7035 GCF_001836955.1 Staphylococcus sp. HMSC063A07 | reverse complement strand
ATCACTTCAAATTATATTGTAAAAATCATAGCGAAGAAAAGATTTTAACATTACAATCTTAATACTTTGTATTTATGTCCCAACTTGGTTATAAAAATCTATCTGCTAAATAACGTGCTGCACCATCTTCTTCATTATCATAAACCGTAACATCGTCAGTCAAATCCTTTATTTCTGGACGTGCATTCTTCATGGCTACCGTAACATGACCATATTTAAACATCGCGCGATCATTATCACTATCTCCAATGACAAGCGTCTCTTGCTGTTGAATACCAAAATGCGCAATCATTTCAGCAATGCCACTGCCTTTATCAACACCATATGCCATCGTCTCAGCATTAAAGCGAGATGAATTAGATACGCTAATGTTCAAACTTAATTGTTGGTCAATAAGTGACTGCCTAAACTGAGTAATTTGTGCTAAATCTGTAGTGAATAAATATATTTTAGAATATGATGTTTCAGGCAATGTTTTAACCCAGTTAATCTTACCTTTGAGCGCGTCTTTACGAGAACGCCATTCGCTAATCCCTACATTGTTTTGTGGTTCTTCTTCCCTCACCATGCCGCGCATCCAAGATTCATCTTGTTGCAGTGCAAGGCGTTGGCCTTCAAATGGAAAGACCTCATAATATATATGTTGTTGTTGTGCTAATTGAACAATTTTATTTACCGCTTCTTGTGTTAAACTATGTCGAAATATATTATGCGCTTTGACCTCACCACTGGTACCATTGGAACTTATGATACCATCAACTGTAAATCCTTTAGGAACAAGCTGATTAATTTCAGCATAAGAACGCCCTGTAGCAAGAAAGACCTTATACCCCTTAGCTCGCAATTGGTCTATTACTTCTTTAGTATAACCACTAGCTGTATTATCTTCGTGTAGGATCGTACCATCCATATCTAAAAATATTGCTTTAATTATATCCATCTTTCTTTGTAACCTCCTAAGGTAATCATCTTCTGATGTAATTATCTTCATTATAGACAATTATTGGCCAATGTTGAAATTTACTTATAGCGCTACAAATAGTCTTTGAAATGAGAATAATTATAGCAAATAAACTTACTGAAAAGTTTAATAACGTCTTCCTATAAAAAACAAGGAGTAAGACAATATTAGTTTAAATTTCGAAAAACCAGCTTGGGTATTTCTAAATACCTATTATTGTCCTACTCCCTATATATGTTAACTAATTTATTCAACCGTCACTGATTTTGCTAAATTACGTGGTTTATCAACATCTAATCCTCTATGCAACGCTGCATAATATGAAATAAGTTGCAATGTAACTACTGATACTAAAGGTGTTAACAACTCATGAACACGAGGAATTACATATGTGTCTCCTTCTTTTTCCAAGCCTTCCATTGAAATAATACATGGATGTGCACCGCGTGCAACAACTTCTTTGACATTACCACGAATAGATAAGTTCACCTTTTCTTGAGTGGCTAGCCCTATTACTGGTGTTCCTTCTTCAATAAGTGCAATCGTACCGTGTTTTAATTCTCCACCCGCAAAACCTTCAGCCTGAATATATGAAATTTCTTTTAATTTCAGTGCTCCTTCAAGACTGACATTATAATCCATTGTTCGACCAATAAAGAAGGCATTACGTGTAGTTGCTAAAAAGTCTGTCGCAATTTGCTCCATTTTTGGTGTATCATCTACAATTGTTTCAATTGCTGTCGTTACTTTAGCTAACTCTCTTAATAAATCTATATCTGCTTCATGACCATGATGTTTGGCAATTACTTGAGATAATATTGCCAATACAGCAATTTGTGCCGTATATGCTTTTGTTGAAGCAACCGCAATCTCTGGACCAGCATGTAACAACAGTGTATGATCTGCTTCACGTGATAGCGTAGAACCAGCAACATTCGTAATGGTCAATGCCTTATGTCCTAGTCGATTAGATTCAACTAACACTGCACGACTATCAGCCGTTTCACCAGATTGTGAAATATAGATAAATAATGGTTTTTTAGATAGTAGAGGTGTATTATAGACAAATTCTGATGCTACATGCACTTCTGTAGGCGTACCTGCCCATTTTTCAAGATATTCTTTACCTACCAAACCGGCGTGATAACTTGTACCTGCTGCAATAATATAGATACGGTCTGCTTCAGCAACATCTTTAACAATATCAGCATCTATTTTTAAATTACCTTGTCCATCTTGATATTCCTGGATAATACGTCTCATGACAGCTGGTTGATCATTAATTTCTTTTAGCATATAGTGGGCATAAACACCTTTTTCAGCATCTGAAGCATCAATTTCAGCTGTATATGCATCACGTTCTTGAATATTGCCATCTAAATCTTTAATTGTTACACTTTCTCTTTTAACGATAACAATTTCATGATCTTTAATTTCTTTATATTGATTCGTAACTTTAATCATTGCTAAAGCATCCGAAGCAATAACATTAAAATGATCTCCAAGACCAACTAATAAAGGTGATTTATTCTTAGCAACGAAGATTGTATCTTTGTCTTGTTCATCTATTAAACCTAAAGCATAAGAGCCATGTAAGAGAGATACAACTTTAGTAAAAGCTTCCTCAGTAGATAACCCTTTATTTGAAAAATATTCTACTAATTGAACGATAACTTCAGTGTCTGTATCAGATACCAATGTTACATCTGTTAAATAGCTATCTCTTAGTTCTTCATAATTTTCAATTACACCGTTATGAACTAATGTAAAGCGTCCACTTGTTGATTGATGTGGATGTGAGTTTTGGTAATTAGGGACGCCGTGTGTAGCCCAACGCGTGTGACCGATTCCAATAGATCCATCAATATCATTATTGTCAGCCACTTTGCGTAATTCAGCGATTCTACCTTTTTCCTTAAAAACCTTTGTTCCCTCTTCATTAGCAACAGCAATACCTGCTGAATCATAACCTCTATATTCTAATTTTTCTAACCCTGATAATAATAATTCTTTGGCCTTATCATAACCTATATAACCTACAATTCCGCACATATATTTAATTTCCTCCATTAGAAATAATAAAGTACATTATATGACGTATTGCTGTAATTTAGATTAGCAATCATCTGTCATACCTTCATTTAAGCAAAGTTAAACAAGCCTGTCGTTCTATCGTTTCAAAAGCAAATTACAGCTCTATTTGTAGAAACATAAAAACAAGCCCTTATACTTTATTTTTCATGATATTAGTTTGGCGATCTTATTAATTTTGTCCATTAAGTTACCTCAATGTTTTATTTAATAAGCTGTCGAATGAGCCACATCCGGGATAGCATCCGCCGATCACTTCGATCACTATCCTCCTCGTCTACAAAAGTTAAATAAATGTCTCTAACAACTCTCTTGTATTAGTTGTTGGTCGTCAACATGTATTTAAACAATTGCACAGGCGCTATAATTGTTTTTTATTCACTTTCCTCCTTTCCATTAATGTTTATTTTACAATGTTTGAAAGTTATATTGCAAATATTTTCACAACATTATACGGAATTTTATTTAAAATTCTTAGAATAACCGAGATGTTAAAATAATTTTACACTACTAAATATAACTTTGCGCTATAAAAAAATAAATGTGTCATATTTATTTTTTAAGTGTTGTAGTTCCTTGAGCAAATTTAACCTCTGGAAAACTAATGTGAAGTTTTAAAAAAACATTTTATAAGAAAAAAAGCTAATGAAACAATTTAAATATGCTTCATTAGCTTTACATTACAATGTTTAACTTATTTTATTTTTCTAAGCCCATTTTCGCTTCTACAACTTGAGCAATTTGTTCGGCGTAGCGGTTTGCATTATCATCTGTAGAAGCCTCCACCATTACACGAACTAGTGGTTCAGTTCCTGAAGGTCTTACTAGAATTCGACCTTCTCCATTCATTTCAGCTTCAACTTTTGCTATTTCAGCTTTCACATCTTCATTTTTTTCCACATTATATTTATCTGTTACTCTTACATTTATAAGTGATTGTGGATATTTTTTCATTTGTGCCGCTAATTCACTTAGAGGTTTACCACTCATTTTAATGATTGAAGCTAATTGAATACCTGTTAATAAACCATCACCTGTTGTATTGTAATCCATCATTACAATATGTCCAGATTGTTCACCACCTAGGTTGTAGTCACCTTTTCTCATTTCTTCAACAACATATCTGTCGCCTACTTTAGTTTTATTTGAAGCAATACCTTCATTTTCTAAAGCTTTATAAAAACCTAAATTACTCATGACAGTTGAAACAATCATATCTTTTTTTAATTCTTGATTCTTATGCATCGCTTGGCCAATGATAAACATGATTTGATCACCATCCACGATTTGACCATTTTCATCAACCGCAATGATACGATCACCATCACCATCAAAGGCTAAACCGAAATCACTGTTTGTTTCTAATACAGTTTTAGCAAGATTTTCTGGATGAGTTGAACCACAATTTTCATTGATATTATACCCATCTGGACTGCATCCAATTGTTTCTGTATCTGCTTCTAAATCACCAAAAAGGAACGGTGCTAATGAAGACGTAGATCCGTTAGCGCCGTCTAACGCAATTTTCATACCTTCTAAATTAACATCTACTGTTGATTTTAAGAAACTTAAATATTTTTGTGCTCCTTCAAAATAATCAGAATAATGTACAATATCTTGTCCCACTGGTCTAGGTAATTCAGGATTTTGTTGTTCTAATAGGGCTTCAATTTCGCTTTCTTGATCATCTGACAATTTAAAACCATCTGAACCAAAAAACTTAATACCATTATCTGCAACAGGATTATGTGATGCTGAAATCATGACACCTAATTCAGCACCCATTTCTTTTGTTAAGTATGCAACACCAGGCGTTGATATCACACCTAATCTCATAACTTCTGCTCCGATTGAGACTAATCCTGCAATTAAAGCAGCTTCTAACATTTCTCCAGATACACGCGTATCTCTACCTACTAGAACTTTAGGATGCGCTTCATTCTCATTATGCGCTAATACATAGCCACCATAACGCCCTAATTTAAAGGCGAGTTCTGGTGTTAATTCTTTATTTGCAATACCTCTTACTCCATCTGTACCAAAATATTTCCCCATCAAAAATACTCCTCTACTTTTTATTAATTTATTGTAATTTCTGCGTTTGTTTCACTCGGGTCAAGTTTCGACACATGATCAGGCAATTTAAATTTCACGGTCTGACTCGTATTTTCTTTAACATCATCTAAATCTATTTCAGCTGTAACTTCTTTGATATTTGCTAAATCGTCTCGGTTGCCAAATAGTTCGACTTCATCATCATCAAGTTTGATGTTCTGTACTTTTGCATTATTTGGTAAAGATCCAACCGTTTTAACATTTACTTTAACTTTTTTAGAATACGGCTTAACCTTTACACTTAATTTAGCGCTGTCTGGTTGAATTGTAACATTTAACTTATTTAATTGTTTATCAAAAGCCGCAATGTCAGCAATATCTGTTGTATCTTTATCAATTTTATTGGCATTTCTAAATGTTGCCTTTAAATAAGCAATTTGATTTAACTGTTCTTTACCACCTGTAACCTTCACAGTTTCAGGAGATACCTTTTCTTCGCTTACTTTATAGTTACCAGCAATATCGTTATTACTAATATCAGGCGTGACATGCATTGTACGCGTCACTTTGTCTTCTAAAGTTACATGTGCTTGCTTAGGCTTCACATTATAATTAATATCATTGCTTAATCCCTTTACCACATAATCTTCTTTATAATTACCTGCTCTTGCTTTAGACAAATCTACTGCAACTTTAATATCATCTGCGTTCTCAATTTTAAGCAATTTAGATTGAGGTCCTGAAATCGTTACATCAACTGTGTCTGGTGCTTTAGTTACATGCAAATTTTTTGTATTATAAATTACTTGAACAGGTACATCTTCAATCGTCTTGGATGAATTTTGAGATAAGTCATTGTTACTAAAAATATTTCCAAATACATTATTCACAGATAAATAGAAAAATAGTGCCAATATAAATGCTACAAAACGTAAGCCCCATTTATTTTCTAACATGTCATTTCACACCCTTCTTTTGAAAGTGTGAGCCAAACCAATGTTCAGCGAGTAGTTCTTCAAATACTTCATTTGAAATATCTCGTCTCAACTTTCCATCAAAAGTAACTGAAATAGACCCCGTCTCTTCAGATACAATCACGGTGAAAGCATCAGAAACTTCAGAAATTCCGACTGCAGCACGATGTCTTGTACCTAAACTTTTAGATATTTTTGCGCTATCAGATAATGGTAAATAACTTGCAGCACTGGCAATTTTAGTTCCCTGAATAATCATTGCACCATCATGCAACGGAGTATTAGGAATAAACACATTCGTTAATAGCTCTTGTGAAATATCTGAATCTAAAGGAATTCCCGTTTCAATATAATCCTGTAAGCCTGTTTCTTTTTCAAAAACAATCAAAGCGCCTATACGTCTTTTAGCCATATATTGCACAGCTTTCGAAACAGCTTCTATTAATTTCTCTTCATCACGACTGTAAGTATTAGTATAGCGTTTAAACAAACTTCCTCTACCTAATTGTTCAAGTGCACGTCTTATTTCAGGCTGGAAGATAACAATAAGGGCAAGTACTCCCCATTGAATGACAATGTCAAACAACTTAGAAGTTGCTGTCAAATTAAGCACTTTACTAATTTGTTGAAAGATGACAATAACAACTATACCTTTGAGCAGTTGAATCGCTTTAGTTCCTTTAAAGACAGTAATGAGAAGATAGAGAACGTACCAAACAATAATCAAGTCAAGTACGCTTGTTATAATTTTTAAAGTACTTAGATTACTAAAAAAATTAGAAAAATCCATGACATCTCCTCCGGTTTCAATTTCATGATATTAATTATACCAATCATTATAATAACTGTCATATGAACACTATAATTTATGTCAAAATTTTTGATAAAAATAAAAAAAGCACTTTCCTGAGAGAAAGTGCAAACAATGAGCCATAGAGGATTCGAACCTCTGAC
>NZ_KV830909.1:0-52932 GCF_001836955.1 Staphylococcus sp. HMSC063A07 | reverse complement strand
GTCGGCAGTTCGACTCTGTCCTGAACCATTCGCTATTTTTTGGCGGTTGTGGCGAAGTGGTTAACGCATCGGATTGTGGTTCCGACATTCGAGGGTTCGATTCCCTTCAACCGCCCCATAATCGTAATGATTTGCGGGTGTAGTTTAATGGCAAAACCTCAGCCTTCCAAGCTGATGTTGTGGGTTCGATTCCCATCACCCGCTCCATCTTATTTATCCACAGTAGCTCAGTGGTAGAGCTATCGGCTGTTAACCGATCGGTCGTAGGTTCGAGTCCTACCTGTGGAGCCATGGCTCCTTGGTCAAGCGGTTAAGACACCGCCCTTTCACGGCGGTAACACGGGTTCGAGTCCCGTAGGAGTCATATAAACAGAAGTGAAATATCGCTTCTGTTTTTTATTTTATTAAGTCATATGTTACGGAGAGTTGTCCGAGCTGGCCGAAGGAGCACGCCTGGAAAGTGTGTAGGCGCTTTATCGCGTCTCGAGGGTTCGAATCCCTCACTCTCCATACAAAATTAAAAATCAGTTTAATTCTGATTAATTAAATTACTCTAGAACGTTGATATATCAGCGTTCTTTTTTATTCGCATTTCCATAAACTTACTCTCAGCTACAAAAAACTACGCATTTAAATAGTTTTCAAGTAATTTATTTTCTACACTTACTAAATCAATCGCTACAATGTCTGATATATAAATTTGGTCAACATCTGTAAACTCTAAGGAATTAAAATCTAAAACTTTTACTTTTATGATATTTTCCTGTACTTCGGTTACACGTCCAATGATTAATTCAATGCTATCTTGCATAACGATTGTTATCATTGAGTTTAATGTAATTAAATCTTGCAAATCTGAAGATAAATGGAATGTATTTTCAATATTAAATGGATTAAACATGCCATGTTCTTTGCTTTGTAAAATATAATTATCGATTAATTCAAGGTATTTTGATTGATTACAAGTTTCTACAATGTATTCCTTATTCCTTAATTGGTAACTGTCTAGTACACCTTTTTTCATCAATAGACTTAAATATAATGAAATTTTCATTTTCTTCAAGGACATATCCTACTGAAAATGTTTCTTCTAAGCCGTTAGTATAAATTTCTACGAGTTCTTTTTTTATCATGAAATTATATCTCCTTTTATCATTAATTTTTTCAATAAAAGTCCCATAACCAGCGTAGCAAAAAAGTATAAATGCAAAGCGTAAAATTTATAAAAATACTGTGAAAAATAACTAATGTATCCTAGTTGTTAACTTTAAGGTTTATTTAAAAATATAATGCTTCAAATAACCTAAGCACTGTCACTGATAAAATCATACAAAATCGCTATAATAAGAATGTATATGAACATGGAGGTCTATTGAGTTGGAATATTGGTTATCAGAACAGAGTTATATGAATCCAAATAAAATAGCAATTACAGATGGTGTTAAGGCACTCACATTTCGAACATTATATGATAGGGCAAAGGTTATCGCTGAGCATCTTGTTACGCTTAATATCTCAAGGGTAGGTTTATATTTAACCAATTCTATAAACTCAGTCATTTTAATTCATGCATGTTGGATAGCACATATCGAAATTGCTATGATTAATACCCGATTAACACCAAAAGAAATCACAGCTCAAATGCAGTCGATTGACGTTCAATATATAATCACTACTGCTTCTTTAGCATTGAAAGATTTTAATATCATTCCTTTTCAGAGTTTAATTGATAAACGTAATAAAGGATTGATATCTAAATCATTTAACCAACAAGATATCGCATCAATTATGTTTACTTCTGGCACGACTGGACCACAAAAGGCAGTTCCACAAACTTTTAACAATCATTATGCGAGTGCAAAAGGCTGTAAATCAAGTTTAGGTTTTGATTCTACAACGATTTGGCTTTCTGTATTGCCAATTTATCATATATCAGGATTAAGTGTATTACTACGTTCAGTTATAGAAGGTTTCACGGTAAGATTATTGGATAAATTTGATACACAGCGTATGATGCATATCATTAAGAATGAGCACATCACGCATGTTTCTCTTGTTCCTCAAACATTGCAATGGCTTATGGATGCCGGCTTAACACAGCCATATAAGCTTGAAAAAATATTGCTCGGAGGCGCTAAATTATCAGTTGCTTTAATTGATGAAGCGCTAAATTATCAGTTACCAATTTATAATTCGTTTGGCATGACAGAAACGTGCTCTCAATTTTTAACGGCATCACCTGATATGTTAGCTCGTCGTCATGATACGGTTGGTAAACCGAGTAGCAATGTTTCGATAAAGATACATAATCCTAATCGCGATGGGCATGGTGAGTTGTGGCTTAAAGGTAACAATGTGATGGACGGTTATTTATATCCTAAAGGTTTAAAAGACGCATTCGTAGATGGCTATTTTAAAACGGGGGATATTGCGGAGGTTGATAAGGATGGATTTGTCGTGATTTATGATCGTCGCAAAGACTTAATCATTAGTGGTGGTGAAAATATTTATCCTTATGAAATCGAAATGCAAGCTAAACAATTTGATGGTATAAAAGACGCGATGTGTGTGCCTTTATCAGATGAAACATGGGGACAAGTCCCATTATTATATTATATTTCAGAAGACAACATTGATATTGCGTCGTTAGATCGATTTTTAAGAGTGCAACTTGCTGCTTATAAAGTTCCTAAAAAATATGTTGCCGTTCAAACATTACCTTATACATCTACTGGGAAATTGCAACGTAATAAATTTGAGCTTAAAGGATGAGTATGAATGAAAATTGTAGATATCAATTACTATTTGTATAATCAATCGTTTCGTGTGCCAATAACAACCCCGAAAGTTCATTTAACAAGTCGTAAAGCACTAATTATTGAAATGATTACTTCACAGGGAAAATCATTTTTTGGTGAATGCAATGCATTTGAATCGGATTGGTATGACTCAGAAACAATTAATAGTGTTCAAAAGGTTATTGAAGCATGGTCGAGTAGTATCAAAAATAAAGAATTTTCGACCTTTGATGCTTGGCTCCCTTATTTAAATCAGCTGAACGCTGCTCCAGCTGCTCGGGCTACAGTGGTAATGGCTGTGTTTCAAATGTACCAAACATTACCAATTATAAATGTGGATTATGGTGCAACTGTGAGCGGGTTAACCGAAGCGCATTTCGTTCAACTTAAAGAGACACAACCAAAACGCATTAAAATAAAATGGTCGAATCATATTTTGAAAGATTTAGCGCATATGAATAAGCAATTGGATTTTGAATATCAGTTGGTAATTGATGCAAATGAATCATTAACTAAAGAAGATTTACCTAAATTAGCACTGGTTAAGCAGTATCATCCTATTTATATCGAAGAACCATTTAAAACAATGGATTTATATAAAAATTATAATCATAATTTATTTCCGCCAGTGGCAATAGATGAAAAGGCTACATCAGTGCAACAAATATTAACGTTATGTCATAGTTATAACATACAAGTGGTCGTAATTAAGCCTTTTAGAATGGGTGGTATTGACCATGTGATTAAGTTAATACACAAGCTACAACGTGATAATATTAGTGTCGTCATTGGTGGAATGTATGAATATGGGTTAAGTCGTTATTTTACAGCTTACTTAGCACAATTTGGAGATTATCCAGGGGATATTACACCTTCTGGATACTATTATGATCATGATCTTGTGTCACAATCAGGTATTCTAAAACAACGACGTATTTCATTTTCTCCTCCCGAGGTTGATACATCACAATTGGTCATGTTTTAATGTTTATGTTGACAGTGCTTGTTATCTTTTTTTAACGGTACTGGATCAAATCCGCCTTTATGAAAAGGATGACATTTTAAAATTCTACGGATACCCATATAAGTTCCTTTGAGTGGTCCATATACCACAATGGCTTCACGTGTGTATTCTGAGCATGTTGGATAAAAACGACATGTCGCTGGTGTCATTGGGGAAATAAAATGTTGATAAACATAAATTAAGCTTAAAAATAATTTTTGTAATAATTTTTTCATTTATAAAAGCCTCCAACCATCTAGCAATAACTTCATTTTAACATATTGAAAGGGGAAGTAATCTATATGCAATTTTTAGATAAAGAAAATAGACGTGTTATCCTCACATATAAAAATGATAAAGATATTGCGAATGGTAACCATGTTTTAGCTATCCCATTTTATAAACAGCAGCTATTATTTACTCAGCATAAAGTAAGAGGAATAGAATTTCCAGGTGGTAAACGGGAAGAAGGAGAAACAAGTATGGAGGCGATTAAACGCGAACTTTTTGAAGAAACAGGCGCCCAATGCCAGAAACTTACGTACATTGCGCAATATGAAGTATTTACTAAGGATAAGACACCTTTTGTCAAAGATGTATATGCAATTGAAGTAAGTCGTATAGATAAAAAAAATGATTATTTAGAAACAGCAGGTCCCATTCTTTATCAAAGACTTAACGATATTCCTGAAAACAAGCGAAGTTATTTAATACAAGATGCAGCTATTCAGCAGTGTTTGGAGAGGGTGAAATTGCTTGGATTATATTCTTTATAAAACCATGCCAATTGAATCATTGACACATGAATTTGCAGAGGTAACCTATGTTGTTGATGGTTTAAAAGTGAAAGCATTACAAATGTTACCTCATAAAACGGTTGAGCGGATTGTTGTGTATCTACGTGGTGGAAAAGGTCAGGTAGGACGTGTGCGTGCAGCAAGATTAATGCAATTTTCATCACCAGAGACATTAGTTATTGGGCCATATTATCGAGGCAATAATGGGAGTGAAGGTAGAGATGAATTTTGCCAAGGTGATTTACATGATGTGACAACACTTGTTCAGCAGTTACATCAATCATATCCTAACGCTTATATTCATATGATTGGTTTTTCACGCGGAGGTCTGCAAGGTTTATTAACGTTTCAAGATTTACCAGTGGACAGTTATATTATTTGGGGTGGTGTTTCAAACGTAAATTTAATGTATGAGGAACGTGTGGATTTGAGAGGAATGTTACGACGAATGATTGGACATCCTGTTAAAGATGCACAATCCTATAAAAAACGTGATGCGTTAAAGGATATTGATGCAACGAGTCCACCGATACTTATCATTCATGGAGGTCAGGATAAACAAGTCGGTATTCATCAGGCATACGTTTTAGAAGATGCTTTGAAACAACGAGGGACGCAATTTGATACATTTTATCAACTTGCAGAAGGCCATGTACCTCGACCAGTAGCAATGAGATTGGCAATTCAACGTATATTCAATTGGATGAAGGAAATAGAAGAGCTTCAAAAATAAAAAGCTTAGATGCACTACGAATTTTAAATCATAATATGCATCTAAGCTATATTTTTGAGGTTTTTATTTATTAAAGCCGCCACTTTGTGCTATCTCGGCTACTTCTGAACCAAATTTTTCAAAATTATGTTCAAAGCGTTTGATTAAGTCTTGCGCTTGAGTTCTATATTTATCTGGATCATTCCAAGCATTGATTGGTTGAAGAATTGTCTTTGGCACGTCTTCGATTTCTGTCGGAATATAAAGACCAAACATGTCATCTTTTATATATTCTGTATTTTTTAATTGACCTGTGATTGCTTGATTAACCATTTGACGAGTATAGTGGAGGCTAATGCGGCGACCAACGCCATATTTACCGCCTGTCCAGCCGGTGTTTACGAGATAGACATCAACGTTATGTTCATCAATTAACGCACCTAATAAATCAGCATATACGGTCGGATTTAGAGGTAAGAATGGTGCGCCGAAACATGTTGAGAATGACGGTTCAGGTTCGGTAATACCTCGTTCTGTTCCAGCTAATTTTGATGTAAATCCACTCAAGAAATGATACATCGCTTGCGATTTAGTTAATTTAGAGATTGGAGGGAGTACGCCAAATGCA
This sequence comes from Staphylococcus sp. HMSC063A07, assembly GCF_001836955.1. Lineage (NCBI taxonomy): Bacteria > Bacillati > Bacillota > Bacilli > Caryophanales > Staphylococcaceae > Staphylococcus > Staphylococcus sp. HMSC063A07. The sequence continues at coordinate 46,994 of NZ_KV830909.1, read as the reverse complement.
TCCGCTGTTAAGAAAATAATCGTATTTGGATGTGCTGCTTTAGATGGTAATACGATATTATCAATATGGTGAATAGGGTAGGCAGCACGTGTGTTCTCTGTATATCGATTGTCATCAAAATCTACGCTACCGTCTTCATGTACAACTGTATTTTCAAGAATTGTGCCATATTTAATAGCGTCATATATTTGCGGTTCTTTTTCTTTTGAAAGATTAATTGCTTTTGCATAACAACCGCCTTCAATATTAAAAATACCATTTTTGTTCCAACCGTGTTCATCATCCCCGATTAGTTTTCTATCTGCAGCAGCAGATAAAGTTGTTTTTCCTGTTCCAGATAGACCAAAGAATAACGCAACATCACCTTTAGCACCCACATTAGCTGAGCAATGCATACTCATGATATCTTGCATTGGTAATAAATAATTCATAACAGAGAAAATACCTTTTTTCATTTCTCCGGCATATTCTGTACCGCCAATAAGAATTGTTTTATGCTTAAATGAAATAATGACAAATGTTTCAGATTTAGTGCCATCAATGTCTGGGTCTGCCTTAAAATGAGGTGCAGATACAATTGTAAAATTCGGTTTAATCTTTATAGCTTCATCTTTTGATTCAGGACGAATGAACATATTATGTGCAAATAAATTATGCCATGCTAATTCATTAATAACCGTTAATTTAAGTTGTGTATCTTTATCACTGCCTGCATAACCATTAAAAACATACAATTCGTTACGTTCATCAAGGTAATCTAAAACTTTGTGATATAGGTTTAAAAATGTTTCTTCATCTATAGGTTGATTGACATCGCCCCAGTCAATATTATCTTTATATGAAGGTTCAGTAACGATAAATTTATCTTTTGGTGAACGTCCTGTATATTTACCTGTACTAGCATTGATTGCACCTAATTCAGTCAGTTCTCCTTCATTATTTTCAAGAATTTTGTTATAAAGCTGCGTCGTTGAAAGCTGAAATAAAGTTGTCTCTTTTTCTAATAAGTGTTTAATTTTTGACGTTTCGCTGTATGTATTAATTGACATACTTTAACCCCTCCAGTGCATAAATATTACATGTGAAAGCCTTTACAATTCAATAGTATAACATAATGAAAGGATTATGCCATAGCTAATACGATGTTGGTATGAAAAATCTAAAATTGACATTAGCTAACGAATTCGGTAGTATAATTCTTAACGGATTCTCTTATCCTGAGTGGCGGAGGGACATGGACCCAATGAAGCCCAGCAACCTCTTTTATAAAGAAAGGTGCCAAACCGTTTGCAGACAAATATGGTCTGAACGATAAGAGCGAATGGACGTCTAGAGCCTTCTCTCTATCTAAATAGTAGAAGGCTCTTTTAATTTGGCTTATACAAGAGAGTTTTCGTAAAATAACTTAAAGGAGTAAACAATGACATATAATAAACGCTTATTTACCTCAGAATCAGTTACTGAAGGACACCCCGACAAAATAGCTGACCAAGTATCCGACGCCATTTTAGATGAAATTTTAAAAGACGACCCTAATGCACGTGTTGCTTGTGAAACAACTGTTACAACAGGTATGGCATTGATTTCTGGTGAAATTTCAACAACAACTTATGTGGACATTCCTAAAGTTGTAAGAGAAACAATTAGAGATATTGGCTATACAAGAGCTAAATATGGATATGATTGCCAAACAATGGCAGTTTTAACTGCTATAGATGAGCAATCACCGGATATTGCACAAGGTGTTGATAAAGCACTTGAATATCGTAATGATATTTCAGAAGAAGAAATAGAAGCAACTGGTGCCGGAGATCAAGGGCTAATGTTTGGTTATGCTACTAATGAAACTGAAACGTATATGCCTTTACCAATATTCTTATCACATCAGCTTGCTAAACGTTTATCAGATGTTCGAAAGGATGGCATTATAGATTATTTACGTCCGGATGGCAAAGTGCAAGTAACTGTTGAATATGATGAAAATGACAAACCATACCGCATCGATACAATTGTGGTATCTTCACAACACGCGCAAGATATAACATTAGAACAAATTCAACAGGATATTAAAAATCATGTTATTTATCCAACGGTACCTGATAATCTTTTAGATGAGGACACTAAGTTCTTTATTAACCCTACAGGGCGTTTTGTTATTGGTGGACCACAAGGTGATGCTGGTTTAACAGGACGAAAAATTATTGTTGATACGTATGGCGGATATGCGCGTCATGGAGGTGGATGCTTCAGTGGTAAGGATCCAACAAAAGTAGATCGGTCTGCCGCTTATGCAGCACGGTATGTAGCTAAGAATATTGTTGCAGCTGGACTTGCAGCCCAATGTGAGGTACAGCTTGCTTATGCCATTGGTGTAGCTGAACCAGTTTCTATTGCCATTGATACGTTTAATACAGGTAAAGTATCTGAAGGTGAGCTTGTCGCTGCAGTTAGAAAACATTTTGATTTAAGACCCGCTGGTATCATTAAAATGTTAGATTTAAAACATCCTATTTATAAACAAACTGCGGCATATGGTCATTTTGGTAGAACAGATGTGTTATTACCTTGGGAAAAATTAGATAAAGTCAATATTTTAAAAGACGCCGTTCAAGCATAATTTAATTTTTAATTACTAAATTTAAGGATAAATATCGAAATAAGACAGATTTTCTATTATAATTATAGTTATTGAATAATTAAAGGAGCGTTGTTTGAATGAATTCATTAGGACCAATGGAAATCGGTTTAATCGTTGCTGTGGTAATAGCACTTATTTGCTTAATCTTATTTTTCGTTGCACTAAGAAATAATAAAAAGATAAAACGACAAACGGTAGACGAATATAAATTAAAAGAAAAGCAAATGCAAGAATCACATGACGAAGCATTAGAAAAAGAAAGAATTGAAAACAAAAAGACAGTTACTAAACAAAAGGAAAATTACGAAGCAACTGTTAATAGCAAAGAGCGAGAAATTGATGCTCTAAAATTATTTTCAAAAAATACGAGTGAATATGTGACGGATATGAGATTAATTGGTATCCGTGAACGTCTTGTCAATGAAAAACGAATCCGACCTGAAGATATGCATATTATGGCTAATATCTTTTTACCTGGTAATGACTTGAATAATATTGAACGCATCAGTCATCTTGTATTAACTCGTACAGGGCTTTATATTATTGATTCCAAGTTATTAAAGGGACATGTGTATAATGGTATAAGTGATAATCAATTTAATGAATTGCCAATGATGCAACAAGTCTTTTCAACATTGGATTTAAATGCCAAAGCACCGCATACCTTAGTACTAGATCAAAATGATGATCAATCATCGCTATCATTTTTAGATTATTCAGCACAACTTGCACAAATTGAAAAGTTAGCTACTGACTTGCAAACGAAATTAGGATTAACATACACACCTACATCTATTCTTTATTTCAATCCTAAACGTGAAGGTGAAGTAACTATTTCAAATTATGCGCAAACTTCAAGTGCGAAAGTACTTGTCGGTCCAGAGCAACTAAATGAATTTTTCAACAAATTTGTTTTCCATGGTCGAATTCAATACAATGTTGATGATTTGCAAGAAATTATGACAAAAATAGAATCATTTAACTAAAAAATAACTAGCACCTAACTTTCCTTTTATACGAGTTAGGTGCTGTTTTATGCTTAAAATTTACAAGAGTGGGAATAGGTATTAGCGTTATTAATGTAAAAGGGGCTGAATCATTTGAAAACGATAGAATTTTATAATGGACAAGCGATGCCTAAAGTAGGTCTAGGAACATTTCGAATTGGAAATAATAACGAGTGTCAACAAGCAGTCCAATATGCGATTGAACAGGGGTATAGAAGTATAGATACGGCAAAAGTATATGGTAATGAAGAAAAGGTTGGTGCAGGTATAAAAGCAGCAATGACATCAACAGGATTAAGTCGTGAAGATTTATTTATTACATCAAAATTATATTTTGAAGATTTTGGTAGAGAAAACGTTGCACAAGCATACGAACAAAGTTTGAAAAAATTGGGATTAGACTATCTCGATTTATATTTAGTTCATTGGCCCGGCAAAGATGAAGCAGTCATGATTGATACGTGGAAGGGCATGGAAGATTTATATAAAGATAATAAAGTCTATAGTATAGGTGTCAGTAATTTTGACGTAAATCATCTTGAGGCCTTACTTGCACAGGTCTCAATAAAGCCAATGATCAATCAAGTTGAATATCACCCTAAATTTACCCAAAATGAATTAAGAACTTACTTAAAAGCACAGCGCATCCCTATGGAGTCATGGTCTCCTTTACAAAACGGACAAATACTTAATGATCAAACAATTCAACAAATCGCACATGAAGTATCTAAGTCTCCGGCACAGGTTATTATTCGTTGGAATATTCAACATGGTGTAGTCGTGATTCCCAAATCAATCACGCCATCAAGAATCACAGAAAATATCCAAGTGTTTGATTTTGAGTTGAGCGGTGCGCAAATGGCACGTATCGACCAATTAAATCAAGAGAAGCGTATAGGACCAAACCCTCAAGATTTTGCAGGGTAAATTAAAAGGCGTAACAAGAAAGGATTCGGGATATTATGTTTTAGGCTATGAACAATATATTGGCAGTAATGACCTGGATTGAAAATACGCTTATATCAAGCTTGATTCAATCTTAGTCAACTTTGCCAGGGCAGGACTATGGATTTATAATGAATTCTGTTCCGCTCCTTACTCGTTTGTGTCCTTATAATTGATAGCCGAATAAACATAATAGAAAGCCAACGATAAACTGAAGCACAGTATAAAGTACAAATTTAATGACTTTATTTTTTTCTAACAACATTTGAACAAGTTCTAAACTCATAGTAGAAAATGTTGTTAATCCTCCTAAAAATCCTGTGACAACGAATAAAGAGAACCAATGATGTTCATGAGCAATGGATGCAGTATAACCAATTAAAAAACATCCAAGCAAATTTACAAATAACGTTGCGATAGGGAAATCGATCTTTAAATAATGTTTTGATTGCTGAGTAATCCAAGCTCTTGCACATGCACCCAAACCGCCGCCTATCATTATAAGGATAAGTGTTATCACGATAACTCACGTCCTAACTTGAGACCTATATAACAGCTTAAAATTCCCAAAATGTAGCTAACAATTCCATAACATAATGCGGTTAAGAAAAGAGATTGTTCAAGCATTGTAATCAATTCAAATTGAAATGTAGAAAATGTTGTAAAAGCACCTAAACATCCAGTTGTGAGTGCTTTTTTCAATTTAGGATGCTTGCTTAGAAATGGCACTGTTAAAGTGAATAATAAGCCCATTAAGAAAGCACCAACTAAATTTGCACTTAATGTACCATATGGAAATGTTGTTGTTGAATTGAATGTTGATAGCAGATAACGACAAGCAGCGCCTATCATTCCACCAATGAAAATATAAAAATATTGCATTGAACATCGATCCTTAATATAGCGTTTAAGTTATGATTTATTCAGTAATTATGATAAATTTTTACCCATTATTTGATAATGCCAAAAGTAGTGATTGAAGCATAAATATGGAAGATGATTACCAATAGAATAATAAAGGGTAATATTTTACTTGCTATACGTATCCAATCACTGTTTTCATTCAAGTGCTTAATCGCTTTATCAGAAAAAATAATGGCTGCAATTAAAATAATTACGTTAACAACACTGCAAGCAATCATTAAATATTTAATAGATGTTATTTGTTGACTTAAATAGGGGTTAAATGTATTAAAATAAAAGCTAATTATTAGTAAAATAATTGAAATATAAAAATATTTTTTTGATTTAGACATGACTGACCTCCTAAGTGACTCATCAGAATATTTTACCATATTTACGCAACAATGAAATAATAATTATCAACTTTGATATATTAAATGACAAATTACCAAACAAAACATTAGCTTGTATAACAACCACATGATATAAATGAATTATATTATTTTTAACTTAAAGTGGCAGTAATAAAATGTGTGTGTCTTAATTTCAAAGATAGACTACAATATTTTTAGCAAGATACCTTAAGTTAATTAGTTGGAGGAATGCATAGTGACACAATTAAATGTACAAGTATTTGCAGATGGTGCAGATATTGAAGAAATGAAAGCAGCATATAAAAATAAACAAGTTGACGGTTTCACAACGAACCCAAGCTTAATGGCTAAAGCCGGCGTTACGGATTATAAAGCATTTGCAGAGGAAGCTGTAAAAGAGATACCAGATGCTTCAATATCATTTGAAGTATTTGCTGATGATATAGAGACAATGGAAAAAGAAGCCGAAATTTTAAAACAATATGGGGAAAATGTTTTTGTTAAAATCCCAGTTGTTAACACAAAAGGTGAGTCAATGATTCCGCTCATTAAAAAATTATCTGCAGACAATGTTAGATTAAACGTTACAGCAGTTTATACAATTGAACAGGTTAAAGAAATTACAGAAGCAGTTACAGAGGGTGTACCAACATATGTTTCAGTATTTGCTGGAAGAATTGCTGACACTGGTGTAGATCCATTACCATTAATGAAAGAAGCAGTCACAGTTACGCATAGTAAAGCAGGTGTTAAATTATTATGGGCTAGCTGTCGCGAATTATATAATGTTATCCAAGCAGATGAGGTTGGCGCAGATATCATTACGTGCCCAGCAGATGTCGTTAAGAAGGTTAATAATAATTTAGGTCGAGACATTAATGGTTTATCAGTAGATACGGTTAAGGGATTTGCTAAAGATATCCAAAGTTCAGGCTTATCTATTTTCTAACTCAAATATTTACCCCCAGCAATTAATTTATTGTTGGGGGTTTTATATGTCCAAAGATAAACTTGCAGACATTGTTTAAATCTTATAGTATTAGCTTTATTGATATATTAAATGAATAGGAGGGATGTAGATGAATGAAAGTCAATTTGTAGCTAAAATAAAAAAGCAACTGTGGTTTTTAAATAATAATGAGCAAATACAATTAGAACGATATTTAAATCATTTGATTGATAACAATGACGAAAAAATATTGCAGCGTCCCATTTATTATGCAAATCAGTTTTTAAAAAATTATGTTTTCAAAGAGAAAAATCAAACACACAGTTCTTTAGTATTATTACTGTTTTTAATTATCGTCTTGTATGTTGTTTTTATGGGATTATTTTTATTTGGATTCATTACGAGTTTAACTGCAGTAAATTATTTTATTAATCCACAAGTAAAAGTAGCCACGTGGAGTGTTATTTTAATCTTAATAGGTGCGATCTTATTAATCATTATCAGTCTTTGGTTAATTAAAAAAATAACAGCATATGCGACAAAGAAGCTACTTGAATATAAATTTAATCAATCGCGTAGTTAAGTGGTATAAGATGTGATAGTAATAAACTTTCTTTCCATTTGTTATAAATAAGTGTATATGGGGCATCGATAATTAATTGGATTTGTTGTTCAAAAACGATGATGATATGGTTGTTAATCGCATGCATGGCGACAATATGTTTAGCATTAATGTAACATTGAATTGGAGAACGTTGAGGTCTAATAGGAAATAGTATGGTCTGTTGGTTTACATAAATAGGCACTAATTTATTGATGTGTAATAAACGCTTGGCAACCTTTATTTGTAAAGGCAAATATCTACCATAAAATTCAAGATAATGATATAGTACTTGCTTCATTGATTTAGGTATTATTTCAGTGTGTTCTAAATATTTACATTCTGTAGCTATTTTATTGCTAGTACAAGTTTTTAAGTAGAGTAATTGATCCAGTTTAGTTACATTCATGGTGTGCTGACTCCTTTATGTGAAGAAGCGCTGAAGCTTTTGTCTGGCATTGCGTTTGTAATTTTTTACTGAGGATAATGAGACGTGCATATGTTGGGCAATTTCATATTGCTTGTATCCACTTATCTGTAAGATGAGCCATTGCTGTTCTTGACGCGTTAAGTGTTTCCATGCCTCTTGCATAATAAGATTGAAGTCATTGAGGATATAAATAGGTAGCTTTGATGAGCTTGGATTTAATATACTTATTTCTACGGATTGTTTAGGCTGTTCTTTTCTAAATAAATCAATTAAATAATAATTTAGTCGGAAGATAATAAAAGTTGAAAAATTTGAATTTAAAGAGGCATTATATTGGTTTGTGAGTTGCCATAATCGTATGAGCATGAGTTGGTAATACTCATCATAATTATAACGAATATGATATTTATTTAACAAATAATGAATATATTTATTAAATTGATGATATACATTGTTAAATAACATTAGCTGCTCCGTTTCTTATGCGCATAATGAAATTTATCCGGATATTCATAGCTTATGCTAAAAATTGAAAAATATCATTTGCTTAATTACGCTATAAGGTGTTAAATATAGGGCATAGGTATATTTTAAAAATAAGTTATTGACTAAAACATCAACAAACTTCAGCATATAACAAATTTGACGCTAAGGAGGTATATATGGATTACGCACACTTAAATCTTGAACACTTTTTTGCACGAAATGATGACTTGGATATTATTAAAGATCGCTCAGATTTTGTAATGATTAATAATTTTACAAATGAAATGATGTATCGAGATGGTGAAGTAGAGGGTACTATCGATTTAAATCAATATTATTATAAGAATCGCTCTCAAGCAGCAAGTTTCATTATGATGGAATACAAAAATCATCGTGAATAAAAATGTGAAAGTTAAATGGTTAGGGCAAATTTATACAGGACGATTTGTCTAACCATTTTATTTTGCAGTTTTATTACTATTCATTTATGAATATGTAACAAAGCTTATATAAAATTGTGAAAGCAATATAATAATGTTAAACTTTATTATCATAAACACATATTGCATAAGTTTTACAACATTGACCTAAGAGGTGTGAATATGGCAAAGCACAAAAGAGGCTCTATTATCGGGTTGTTTGGATTACTAATACTATTAGTAATTGTTGGGATAATCTTCTTTTCAATGATTTCAGATCAAATTTTATTTAAAGAAGTTAAACAAGTTGAAAAGGTTGAAAATTTAGATGTAACACTCGATAAAGCTTCTAAGAAACAAATAGATAATTATACAAGCCAGCAAGTTTCTAATAAAAGCAATAATGCTTGGAGAGATGCTTCTGCTACTGAAATTAAAACAGCAATGGATAGCAGTAAATTTATTGAAGATAACAAACAGAAATATCAATTTTTAGATTTATCGAAATATCAAGGTATTGATAAAAATAGAATTAAACGTATGTTGTTTGATAGAGAAACATTGTTAAAACATACGGATGATTTTTTAGAAGCGGCTAAAGATAATCATGTTAATGAAGTTTACCTTATATCACATGCTTTACTTGAAACAGGTGCTTCTAAGAGTCAATTAGCCAATGGCGTGGAAATCGATGGTAAGAAATATTATAATTTTTATGGTGTTGGTGCTTTAGATGAAGATCCAATTAAAACAGGTGCACAATACGCTAAAAAGCATGGTTGGGATACGCCAGAAAAAGCAATACGTGGCGGTGCAGAATTCATTCACAAACATTTCTTATCACATGATGATCAAAATACATTGTACAGCATGAGATGGAATCCTAAGAACCCTGGCGAACATCAGTATGCGACAGATATTAAATGGGCTGAAAGCAATGCAACGATTATCGCTGACTTTTATCAAGAAATGAAAACAGAAGGAAAATATTTCAAATGGTATGTCTATAAAGATGATGACAAACATAAAGCGAATTAAGAAAATAAATTGAGATATAATATATCTCTGAATAAAATGACAATTTCTACATGATTTTAATAGAAATTGTCATTTTTATTTTGTTATTTATGTTCTTGACTCCTCAAGATATTTAGTGGAGCTTTTATTTTTTATAAAACGATTTATTCAGCTTTATTTTTACGATTAATCCAAGCAAATAACACAACAGTAACTAAAATGATTTTTGCTATAACTTTCATAGTTAAAACACCTCATTTAATATATTTTTCATTTATAAAAGTTAAATAATGACTTTACTTAAATAACGCGAAGTTATTTTTATTTTAGTTCTAAATACTTATTGATACAATAAAGAAGTATCTAGAAGAAAGAAACAGATAATTAAAAAGGGTGAAGAAATCATGCGTGTAGCGATAATTGGAATGGGAACAGCTGGTGTAAGTGTGCTAAGACAACTTGTTAAACACGAAAACTTTTCAACTTTAACTGTAGATGTCTACGATAATAAAATCAACATGGGTCACGGGGTACCTTTTCAAAATGATAGTGATGAACTATTAATTAATTTACCATCCAAGAAGATGAGTTTAAATTTAGAAGATGATTTAGAATTTTGGCATTGGTATCAGCAGCAAAATATTTTTTCTTATGAGAACCCTAAATATTTACCAAGATTTATTTTTGGCCACTATATGAAATCCTATTTGTTACATTTTGATAAAATTTTTGATAATTTAACATTGATTCATGACGAAGTTAAAGAAATATTTACTAACTCAAATGTTGATGAAACAGCTTTAAAATATTATGTTTGTACTTCTGATGATATGAATGATTGGAAGGAGTATGATTATATCTTTTTGACTATTGGGACATTAAGCTATCACGATCCATACCAGTTAAAAGGAATTCCAGGATATATCCAATCGCCATATCCAACATATAACACTTTGGATGAAGTGAAAGAGACAGATCGTATTGCTATTATAGGTACAGGGTTAGCTAGCTTAGATGTGGTTAGATATGTAGCAACACATCATAAGCATCTTCCAATCATTATGACGAGTCGCTCGACGCAATTGCCAAGTGTGCGTGGAAATATGCAAGAAATAACATTTCGTTATTTAACAAAACAAACTTTTAATAGTATCAAGGCAGTTAATTATGGAAACGTACCACTAGATACTTTAGTTAAGCTTTTCTATAAGGAATGTGAAGAATGGAATATTGAATTAGATACGTTAATAAATAGACGTTCAGGAAATCATATTGATGATTTGCAATATGACTTAGATCATTCACAAGAGCTCGGTGTATTTCAAGGATTGATAGAACATCTAAAAGAGAATTTAAACTGGATATACAATAGTTTGAGTAGCTCAGATCAACAGTTGTTCGATAAGAAATATACTAAAGTGATTCAACTTAATTCTAATCCAATGCCGCCTAGAACAGCTAAATTACTTATTGAGTTAATGCAGAATGGCTCTTTAATTATAAAACGTGGTCTAGAGAATATTACGCATGATGGACAATTATTTAATCTAACATTTAAAGACACATCTTCGTGTGATGATTTTAACATTATTATTAATGCAACAGGTGCTAAAACACATTTAGCAGAGTTAGACGAGGATGATCAATTAGTCATTAACCTAGAGAATCGTCGTATTGTACAAGCACATCCTATGGGTGGTATTCAAATTGTGCCAGAAACAAATCAAATTATTAGTCCAAGATATGGGACGTTGACTAACGCTGTCGCTATAGGTCAGCTTACCAATGGTGTAAATAAATTAAGAAATGGTGTTAAGATGATTGTTTCACAAGTAGTTAATGCAGTGGATTATTTATATGAACATCAATCACGGTTAAGTCGCGACAATATTTCTAAAAAATAGTAATTAAAGAAATTAAATTGCTTTCATTGTAAAGTTTATTAAAATTTAGTAAGATAAACTCATAGTGTTTTAGTAACACTTAAAGTAGAATTATCAACTTCATAATACGTTCTTTCGGGGCAGGGTGAAATTCCCAACCGGCAGTGATTAAGCCTGCGACCTGCTTGTGATGCACAAGTGGCTGATTCAGTGAGATTCTGAAGCCGACAGTATAGTCTGGATGGGAGAAAGAATACAATCGACGTTAACATAAACGATTACGTTTAATGTTTGTTAAGCATGCACAGAAATTATTGTGTAGGCTTGTTCAAATGTCATTATATCAATCTCCTTATGCCTATTTTGGTATAAGGTTTTTTTATGAAGGTGATAAATTGGATTTATATTTAAGCAAGGCAATACAGCTTGCTAAGATGGTTAAAGGACAGACTGGTGTTAATCCACCAGTAGGAGCAGTAGTTGTTAAAAATGGCAGAATTATCGGACTTGGCGCACATTTAAAACAAGGTGAGAAACATGCTGAAGTGCAAGCAATTGACATGGCTGGTGACGAAGCACAAGGTGCAACAATTTATGTGTCTTTACAACCATGCACGCATTATGGTTCGACACCGCCGTGCGTTAACAAAATCATCGATCATGGTCTAGATAAGGTAGTATATGCTGTAAAAGATACAACTTTACCTAGTAAAAGTGATGAAATCTTAACCCAAGCTGGTATCCAAGTGTATCAGCAGTTTGATCATGAAGCCTATTGTTTATACGAAGACTTTTTTAAAGCTAAAGCTGAGAAAATTCCTGAAATTACCGTTAAAGTATCTACAAGTATAGACGGTAAACAGGCAACAGATTATGGACAAAGTCAATGGATTACCAATAAAACAGTAAAGCAAGATGTGTATCGTTTAAGACACAGTCATGATGCCGTGTTAACAGGAAATAAAACCGTATTAGCAGATAATCCTCAGTACACGACTAGAGTTAAAGATGGTAAACACCCTATTCGTGTTATTTTATCTCGAAGTGGGGACGTTGACTTTAGTCTAGATATGTTTCATGATCAATTATCTGATATATGGATATACACTGAAGATGCCACATTAACAACAACTTTACCCAATGTTTTTATTAATTACATGAGCAATTGTAAAATTCCTGATATTTTACAAGATTTATATAAAAAAGGTGTAGGTCGGCTGCTCGTCGAGGCGGGACCTAAAGTTACCTCATTATTTCTCCAACAACAGTTAGTTAATCAACTCATCATCTATTTTGCCCCGAAATTGATAGGTGGTTCTGGAACAAATCAATTCTTTCAAACACAAGAAGTTATAGATTTACAGGATACCTTTGAATTTGAAATTGTTAATTCCACTTTATTAGATCAAAATATCAAATTAGAACTACGGAAGAAGTGAAACAACCATGTTTACAGGAATCGTAGAAGAAATTGGAACCATTGTTGAAATACGTAATGATCAATCAGTACGCACACTTATCATTAAAGCTGAAAGGATTATTGATGATATGCATATTGGTGATTCTATAAGCGTTAACGGGACTTGCCTGACAGTGACAGACTTTAATAGCAATCATTTTTCAGTGCAAGTCATACATGGTACAGAAGATAAAACCTATCTTGCTAATGTTCAGCGTCATCAAGAAGTGAACCTAGAACGCGCGATGCACAGCAATGGTAGATTTGGTGGCCATTTTGTTCTAGGCCATGTTGATGAATTAGGTACAATTACAAAAATCAATCAGACAGCCGATTCAAAAGTAATTCAAATTTCAGCATCACAAACAATCATTAAACAACTTGTGAAGCAAGGATCAATTGCAGTCGATGGCGTTAGTTTGACAGTATTTGATATACGTGAATCATCTTTTGATATACATCTCATACCAGAAACACGGCGCTCAACAATTTTAGCAGATAAGAAACAAGGAGACTTTGTACATTTAGAGACAGATGTTTTATTCAAATATGTAGCCACAATCATTAATAAAAATTCCAATACTTTAACATTAGATAAGTTAAAATCATATGGTTTTTAAGGGGGATTAAATATGCAATTTGACACCATTGAAGAGGCACTTCAAGCGTTAAAAAAAGGAGAAACTATAATTGTTGTAGATGATGAAGATAGAGAAAATGAGGGAGATCTTGTTGCAGTAACACAATGGATGCAAGATCAAACGATTAATTTTATGGCTAAGCACGGTCGTGGCTTGATTTGTACGCCAATTTCCACTGATATTGCCGAACGTTTAGAGTTAAAACCAATGGTAATGCAAAATTCAGATGACTATGGTACAAACTTTACTGTAAGTATTGATCACTATACAACAACAACGGGAATTAGTGCAATTGAACGCATGACTACGGCACGGTCTTTAATTGCCACTGATACAATGGCTGAAGATTTTCATAAACCTGGTCATTTATTTCCACTTATTGCCAAAGATAATGGCGTTTTAGAACGTGAAGGTCATACTGAAGCAACGGTTGATTTAGCTAAAATGACAGGTGCAGCACCTGCAGGAGTTATTTGTGAAATTATGAATGACGATGGTTCGATGGCTAAAGGAGAACAATTAGAAAAGTTTAAAGAAACACACCAGCTTAAGCTTATTTCTATAAAACAAATCATAGAATATAGACATCAGCATGATATACAGGTGAACTTAAGAGCAAAGGTAAATATGCCAACAGATTTTGGCAACTTTGAAATGTATGGATTTGATTCAACACTTACACAGGATGAAATCGTTGTTATTACTAAAGGAGAGCCAAGAACTACTGAAAATGTAAGAATTCATTCAGCATGTTTAACTGGTGATATTTTTCATAGTCAACGATGTGACTGTGGTGCGCAACTTGAATCGTCCTTAAAATATATTAATGAACATGGTGGAATGGTGATTTATTTACCCCAAGAAGGCAGAGGTATCGGACTTATAAATAAACTTCGTGCTTACGAGTTAATAGAGCAAGGCTATGATACTGTAACTGCGAATTTAGCTCTTGGATTTGATGAAGATTTACGTGATTATAAGGTTGCTAGTCAAATTCTAAAATATTTTAATGTCAAGCAAGTTAATTTGTTAAGTAATAATCCGAAAAAATTTGAAGGGCTAAGTGAATATGATATAGAAATTGCAAAGCGTATTGAAGTCATTGTTCCAGAAACAACACACAACCATGATTATATGGAAACGAAAAAAATTAAAATGGGTCATTTAATCTAGGAGGTTATAAAAATGAATTTTGAAGGTAAATTAGTTGGTTCAGAGTTGAAAATTGCGATAGTAGTAAGTCGATTTAATGATTTTATTACAAATCGACTATTAGAAGGTGCTAAAGATACATTAATACGCCATGATGTCAATGATAGTAATATTGATGTTGCCTATGTTCCTGGTGCGTTTGAAATACCGCTTGTAGCTAGAAAATTAGCACAAAAAAAACATTATGATGCAATCATAACATTGGGTTGTGTAATTAGAGGTGCAACTTCTCACTATGATTATGTGTGCAATGAAGTGTCTAAAGGGGTTGCAAGAGCGAATGATGTATCAGATACACCAGTTATTTTCGGAATATTAACAACTGAAAGCATTGAGCAGGCTGTAGAACGCGCTGGTACTAAAGCTGGCAATAAAGGATCTGAAGCGGCAGTCAGTGCAATTGAAATGGCCAACTTATTGCAACAACTATAATGTTTAGTCTATAAATTTGGGAGCAGGATAAAATTCATTGTGAATTCGAAGTCCTGCTCCCTTTATATGTGTCGTTATTATTTTATAATTTTCGTAATCAAAAGTAACAATGCAGAAATACCAATTATCGCGCTAACTTTTTTGAGAGATTTAGTATCAACAAATTCTTTAACTGCTAGTGATAAGTTTTGAGGACGCTCTGCTAGACGACGCATAAAATAGCTAAACCAGTCATTACCATATGGAACATAAATGGTGAAATGATAGCCTTCTCTTGCGATTTGTTCAGCTAGTTCTGAACGGAATCCATATAACATTTGAAATTCAAAATCATCATTTTTAATATGGTGATCTTTGACGAATTGTTTGACATGATTGATAATTCGATCGTCATGTGTCGCAATGGATGTTTTATTACGCGCATTTAGCAAACGTTTCTCAATTAATTTAATATAGTTGCTATCAATATCTTCTTTTGTTTGATAAGCAATGGAAGCATCTTCTTTATAGGCACCTTTAACCAATCGTAATCTTAAATCTGGAAAACGTTCGATGAGTTCATCAGCATCGTACAAATATGCTTGTATAACTGTGCCGACATTTTTAAATTCTCCCTTAAATTTATCAAGCGCTTGAATAATTTGCTGCAAACTGTCATATTTTTCAGTATCAATATTGACGTGCATATTTTGATATTCATTAGCTTTCAATAAAATTTCACGTAAATTATCAAAAGCAAATTGTAAATCAAATTCTCCTCCTAGTAAACTTAATTTAATAGATACATGGGCATTTACATTAGATGCATTAATGGCATCCATTATAGTGAGAATTTCATTCTTTGCTGTTGTGGCTTCTTCGCGTGTACCTACAAACTCTCCCAAATTATCAACGGTAACAGCGATATTTTTTTCATTAAGCCTTTCAATTGTATCTATTAGTTCTGGAATGGTATTACCTGCTACGACTTTATTTGCACCCATTTTGGGGCCGATTTTCTTAGCTGTTTGATTTAAATATGTATTATTTGATAAAGCGATGAAGAAATCCCTAAATAGTGTCATGTAGTAAACCTCCAATATTATAATCAATATATTTTATAAATAGTTTAGCATGAAATATTCGTAAGAGAAAGCGTTTTCAATATCGGTCATACGTTTTGCTTCAAGTTCAATTTATTGCAGAAATGTTTTCTTGAGTCAATTAGAGTGTTAGCCATATTAAGCTGATATTTGCTATAATTTAAGCTGTAGAGTTTATGTAGAAGGGACTAATAAGTCATGTGGAAATGGGAAACAGAAAATAATGCTAAAGGCGTAGTTGTTATTGTCCATAATATGTTAGAGCATACAGGGCGTTATGCTTATGTTATTACGATGTTAAGAAGAAATGGTTATCATGTGATTATGGGTGATTTGCCAGGACAAGGGCAGACTTCACGTGCAAACAAGGGGCAAATTAAAAACTTTAATGAATATCATGAACATGTTTTAGAATGGATTAAACTCGCAAATGATTATAAATTACCTACATTTGTTATGGGGATTGGTCTAGGAGGATTAATCATACTTAATTTATTAGAAAAGGTAGATCGATTGCCTATTGAGGGTATGATTTTATTTTCACCATTATTAGAATTACAAAAGAACAAGACAACACGGAAAGACATTTTAATTTCTAATATTGGAAAAGTATCAAAAGATACGCGTTTTAAAGTTAATATTGAAGTTGAACAGTTGACTAGAAATGAAGAAATAAGAGAAGAAACGGTTAATGATGGTTTGATGTTAAAAAAAGTAACATATCATTGGTACAATACTGTTGTGGAAGAAATGAAAGAAACATTAGATTACGTTGGGGACGTAAAATCAATACCTACATTACTAATGCATGGTTCTGAAGATGCGATTGTCGAACCTAAAGCGATAATTAAATTAAAAGAAAATCTAAAATCTGATGAATTCTATTATAAAAAATGGCAAGGTTTATATCATGAAATCCAAAATGAGCCTGAACGTGATCAAGTCATGCGATATGTATTAACATTTCTAAATAATAGTGTAAATACGATGGGATTTATCGTTAAAGAAGAAGAAATAGAGGATATTGAATAAATAAAAGATATTGAAAGACCTATTTATGATGCAACCTAATTATCTGCTTGAGAGAGTTATGGAACTTATACTTTCTAAAGGTTTTTTGTGTTTTTATTTGGAATGTGACAGTATAAATTGTTGTTACGCATCTTCTAAAGTGCGCATAATAAAGTTTGTTTTTATAATATTGAAGACTACTTATATGTGATGGCATTAATTGTGTCGGTGTTTATTTAAAACAATAAATTCATAATACAAATGGTTTAGTTGCATATCTACATAGAAATTGGTATATTTTATACATATAAATTTATTAATAATTAATTGGATAAAAATCTACATGAATAATTAGCAATTTGCTGATGTTAGCACCAAGTTTATGGTTATAGTTGTGATTAAATAAAAAGACAATTAAATTATTAAAAGTTTATTAAGGGTTTTAACAATGCAGCAACATTCTTTATCATCGGTAAATTGTATTATTTAGTTTTATGACAGGGAGAGATTTTAGTGAGCGAGCAAACGATAGACCAAGTATCTGGATTATTAAAATTAGAAGCGCTACTAATGGACATCAATTCAATTTTCGACGTTATTGAGAAAGAATACGGCATGACAAAAGAAGAAATCTTAATTTTACTAACGCTATGGCAAAAAGGGTCGATGACGTTAAAAGAAATGGATAGTTTTGTAAAGATTAAGTCTTATAAACGTACACGCACATACAATAACCTTGTAAATTTAGAATGGATTTACAAAGAACGCCCTCAAGATGATGAGCGTACAGTTATCATTCATTACAATGAAAATCAAAATGGTAAACGTGATGACTTATTAAAATTCATTTGTGATGCAGTACACAAAAAATCAAATTCCATGCAAACAAGTTTCACTTCAATTTTAAATATCTAGAAAAATGCTTAGTCTATAGTCAGGAAATAGCGACTTATAGACTAAGCATTTTAATTGATTTTTTCTATTGCGCAGATGAATGGAGCGTCATTACGTTGATTTATAAATTGATATTGTAGAACTTGAGCCTTTGTTTGATCTATATTGCTGAAATAATCAAGTAATGCATCACGTTCTAGTTTGCCTTGAAAATGGCCGTGATAAATAACAACTACAATAATGCCTTCAATCGTTAACTGTTCAAATATGGCGTCAATAGCGCGTATAGTTGATTCAGGCTGGGTGACAATTGATTTATCACCTTTTGGTAGGTAGCCTAAATTAAAGATTGCTGCAGTGATTTTATTTTTATGAGCAGATATTAAGTGGTCTGAGATATATTCATGACTATCATGTATTAATGATACGTTTTTAAATGATTTGATCTTCTTAGCAGTGTTATCAATTGCTTGTTGTTGTATGTCAAAACCATATACATGACCTTTTGGAACGTGTTGAGCTAAGAATAATGTATCGAATCCATTACCACATGTAGCATCAATCACAATACTATCACTTTGGATATGAGACGTAATTAAAGATTTAGCAAAGGGAAGAATGCGTTCTAATTTCATATTTGAACCCGCTCTTTGTGAAATTTCCCTTGATAAGAATTACGTCTAGCGAGCTCATCATCGATATTATTTAAAACTTCCCACTTGTTAACACTCCACATTGGTCCTACCATCAAATCAATGGGTCCATCGCCTGTAATACGATGAATTATCATCTCTGGGGGTAAGATTTCAAGTTGATCACATACTAGGTTAGTATATTCTTGCTGACTCATAAATTTTAGTAAACCCTTATCGTACTGTTTTACCATAGGTGTTCCTTTTAATAAATGAAGTAGATGTATTTTTATGCCTTGAACATCCATTTTGGCAACTTCACGGGCTGTGGCCATCATCATATCGTAATCTTCGCCAGGTAAACCATTAATAATATGCGTACAGATATTAATATTATGTTTTCTTAATTTAGCGACCCCATCATAATATGTTTGCATATCGTGTGCACGATTTATTAAATCAGATGTAGACTGATGTATCGTTTGGAGTCCTAATTCAACCCATAAGTATGTGCGTTTGTTTAGCTCAGCAAGGTATTCTACTACATCATCTGGTAAACAGTCTGGACGCGTGGCAATGGATAATCCTACAACACCTTCTTCTTGTAATACAGGTTCATATTTTTCCTTTAGTATTTCAACAGGGGCGTGTGTATTAGTGAACGCTTGAAAGTAGGCAATGTATTTTCCTTCATGCCATTTCTCATGCATTTTTGCTTTGATTTGTTGAAACTGAACTTCAATAGGGTCAGCTCGATTTCCAGCAAAATCGCCGCTACCAGCTGCAGAACAAAATGTACAACCACCATGTGCAACAGTTCCGTCACGATTAGGGCAGTCAAAGCCGCCATCTAATGCCACTTTAAATATTTTTTGGCCAAATTTATTTTTTAAATGGTAATTCCAAGTATGATAGCGTTTATTCTCAAAAGCATAAGGGAAATATTTACCCATAAGACATTTTCCTTTCTAATTGTTTCTAAGTAAAGATTTTAACATATTTTAATGTTATAGTGTCTATTGTAGATTGAGAAAAGAGAGAGAAAGGACTCAGTGTATGAATATACCTAAATCAGTATGGATGCTGGTAATAGGCATGGCGCTCAATATTACCGGTTCTAGTTTTTTATGGCCTTTAAATACGATATATATGAAAGAAGAGCTCGATAAAAGCCTTACTATTGCAGGTATTGTGTTAATGATAAATTCATTTGGTATGGTTGTTGGTAACTTATTAGGTGGTAGTTTGTTTGATAAATTAGGTGGTTATCGTACGATTTTAACTGGAACTGCTGTGTGTTTAGTTAGTACAACGATGCTAAATTTTTTCCATGGTTGGCCTTGGTATGCAGTATGGTTAGTTATGCTTGGTTTTGGTGGTGGCATGATTGTACCAGCAATTTATGCTATGGCCGGAGCAGTGTGGCCCAATGGTGGACGGCAAACGTTTAATGCTATCTACTTAGCTCAAAATATTGGTGTCGCACTTGGTGCTGCTTTAGGAGGCTTTGTTGCTGAGCTTAGTTTTAACTATATTTTTATTGCAAATTTATTAATGTATGTGCTATTCGCGATTGTAGCTGTCACACAATTCAATCTCGAGTATTCTGTAAAGATGCACAAGCCAGATAATCTTGAGTTGGAAAATAAAGACCAAAAACGCAGATTTAAAGCATTAATCCTTTTATGTATTATGTTTAGTATTTGTTGGATTGCATATATACAATGGGAAAGTACGATTGCTTCATTTACACAAGACATCGATATCTCAATGTCGCAATATAGTATATTGTGGACAGTGAATGGTATTATGATTTTAGTTGCACAGCCTTTGATAAGTCCGGTAATTCGTGTACTCAAAGGAAATATAAAAAAACAAATGATTGTAGGTATTATTATTTTTATGGTGTCGTTTTTAGTGACTAGTTTTGCTGAACAATTTAGTGTCTTTCTCATAGGTATGATTATATTAACATTTGGCGAAATGTTCGTTTGGCCTGCTGTCCCAACTATCGCGAATTTTTTAGCGCCTGATGGTAAACAAGGACAGTATCAGGGGTTTGTTAATTCAGCTTCTACGGTCGGTAAAGCATTTGGTCCACTTATAGGTGGTATTTTAGTCGATGCCTTTAATATGAGTACCATGTTTATTGGCATGATTGTGTTATTAAGCATAGCATTGTGTTTTTTAGCTGTTTTTGATAAAAATATGCCTAAGGATAAAACAATATAACCATGTTAATTGACTGAGCTAGGCTTCTATATTAATTGTTCAGTTATGTAATAACTTGCACTTGCAATCAGTTGCATTATCCAATAATATTAAAGTGTATTGGAGTAGTAACTTAAATATTTTTCAACAGAGAGCTAGTGGTGGTGTAAACTAGCGTTAAGTATTAAGTGAACTTACCGTTATTTAATGTAATATACATCTCTTACTATTTAATTAAGTGCACATATATGTGAACTAGGGTGGTACCGCGGCATAATTGTCGTCCCTATACTTTATTTATAATAGTATGAGGTGTTTTTTTATTGAGTAGGAGGAAAAAAAGTGAATTACAATCACAAAATAATCGAAAAAAAATGGCAATGTTTCTGGCTAGATAATCAAACATTTAAGACAAGTGATAACTTGGGACAAAAGAAATTTTATGCCTTAGATATGTTTCCTTATCCATCAGGTGCTGGTTTACACGTAGGACATCCAGAAGGATATACTGCTACGGATATTATTTCACGCTATAAACGTATGCAAGGCTATAACGTCTTACATCCAATGGGCTGGGATGCGTTTGGCTTACCTGCAGAACAATATGCACTTGATACTGGAAACGATCCACGAGCATTTACGAAACAAAATATTCAAACTTTTAAACGTCAAATTCAAGAATTAGGATTTAGTTATGATTGGGATAGAGAAGTTAATACAACAGATCCTGAATATTATAAATGGACACAATGGATTTTTATCCAACTTTATAATAAGGGGTTAGCTTATGTTGATGAAGTAGCGGTAAACTGGTGTCCAGCACTTGGCACGGTTTTATCTAATGAAGAGGTTGTTGATGGTGTTTCTGAACGAGGAGGCCATCCTGTATACCGTAGACCTATGAAACAATGGGTACTCAAGATCACAGAATATGCCGATCGACTACTAGAAGATTTGGATGACTTAGATTGGCCTGAATCGATAAAAGATATGCAGCGTAATTGGATTGGTCGCTCAGAAGGGGCACGTGTTTCTTTCAAAGTTGAAGGAGAGAATGACACAATAGACGTCTTCACTACACGTCCAGATACGATTTTTGGTACGACTTTCTTAGTATTAAGTCCAGAGCATGCGCTTGTGGAAAAAATTACAACAACTGAAAAATTTGAAGAAGTTAAGAAATATCAAGAAGCTGCATCTAAAAAATCTGACCTTGAGCGTACGGATTTGGCAAAAGATAAATCTGGTGTTTTTACTGGCGCATATGCGATTAATCCTTTATCTGGTGAAAAATTACCGATTTGGATTGCTGATTATGTATTATCTAGTTATGGTACTGGAGCTGTTATGGCAGTGCCTGCTCATGATGAACGCGACCACGAATTTGCGGTTAAATTTAATTTGCCGATTATAGAAGTTATTGCTGGTGGAGATGTTCAAAAAGAGGCTTATACTGGTGCAGGAGAGCACGTTAACTCTGGTGACTTAGATGGTTTAAATAATGAACAGGCTATTGCTAAAGCAATTGAGTTATTAGAAGCAAAAGGTGCCGGTGAGAAAAAAGTTAACTATAAGTTGCGTGACTGGTTATTTAGTAGACAGCGTTATTGGGGTGAACCAATACCAATCATTCATTGGGAAGATGGAACAATGACGACGGTACCAGAAGAAGAATTACCACTATTATTACCAGAAACTGATGAAATTAAACCGTCTGGAACTGGTGAATCACCATTAGCTAATATAGATGATTTTGTTAACGTTGTAGATGAAGAAACGGGAATGAGAGGTCGTCGTGAAACGAACACAATGCCACAATGGGCTGGCAGCTGTTGGTATTACTTACGTTATATTGATCCTCATAATGAGCAAATGTTAGCAGATCCAGAAAAATTAAAGCATTGGTTACCAGTTGATTTATACATCGGTGGCGTTGAGCACGCAGTACTTCATTTGTTGTATGCTCGATTCTGGCATAAAGTCTTATATGATTTAGGCGTAGTTCCAACAAAAGAGCCATTCCAAAAATTATTTAACCAAGGTATGATTTTAGGTGAAGGCAATGAGAAAATGAGTAAATCCAAAGGTAATGTTGTTAACCCAGATGATATTGTAAATTCTCATGGTGCTGACACTTTACGACTTTATGAAATGTTTATGGGGCCTTTGGATGCTGCTATTGCCTGGAGTGAGAATGGTTTAGATGGCTCAAGACGTTTCTTAGACCGAGTTTGGCGTTTATTTATCAATGAGGATGATAGCCTATCTCAAAAATTTGTTGAATCAAATAATAAATCATTAGATAAAGTATATAATCAAACGGTTAAAAAAGTGACAGAAGACTTTGATACATTGAATTTTAATACTGCTATCAGTCAGTTGATGGTCTTTATTAATGAATGTTATAAAGTAGATGAAATTTATCAACCATATGCGGAAGGCTTTGTGAAGATGCTTGCGCCTATTGCGCCACACATAGGTGAAGAATTATGGCAAAAATTAGGACATGATGAAACGATTACTTATCAGCCATGGCCAACTTATAATGAAACACTGTTGGTTGATAGTGAAGTTGAAATTGTCGTTCAAGTAAATGGTAAAGTGCGTGCAAAACTAACCATACCTAAAGAGCTGTCCAAAGAAGAAATGCAAGAATTAGCATTAGAAAATGAAAATGTTAAAATGGCTATAGATGGTAAAGAAATTAAGAAAGTAATAGCAGTCCCTCAAAAACTAGTAAATATTGTAGCAAAATAACTAAAGGAGTGTTGAATAATGGATTCAATAACTGTTGAAGATTTGAAAAATAAAGTATTAGAATCTAATCCAGTTAATATTGTTGATGTTCGTACAGATGAGGAAACATCTATGGGTATCATACCTGGTGCAGAAACGATTCCTATGGATAAAATTGAATCAAATATTGATTATTTTAATACAAATGATACTTACTATATTATTTGTGCTGCAGGTGTTCGAAGTGAAAAAGTAGCTCGATATTTAGAAAAACAAGATATTCATGCAGTCAATGTAGAAGGCGGTATGAAAGCTTGGGGCAATGAAGGATTAGAAATAAAACGTATTTAATTTTTAAGTAAATGAATTTTAATAGATTTAATAAACACCCATTTATTAACGGTAGCTAAATGGGTGTTTATTTTTTAAAGCCAAGTCTAAACGTGATTTAAAAAATGCTAGCTATAAAGTTAATGATATAAATAACTTCCGGCATTGAGGCCTGCGACATGTCCAGTCACAAGGGCGCTAGTAATATTATAACCACCAGTATAACCGTGAATATCTAAGACTTCTCCACACAAAAATAAACCTGGTTCAAGTTTAGACATCATTGTTTTAGGCCAAATTTCTTTTAAGGAAACACCGCCGCCAGTTACAAATGCTTTATCTATAGGTAATGTGCCGTTAACTTTAAATTTAAATCCTTTAAATATTTCAACAAGTTGTTGTAATTGCTGATTTGAAAAGTGATGTCCTGTCATGTCATCATTAATATTTGCATGTTCTAACGCAAATATTAAGTAACGTTCTTCAATTAAACCATGTAAACTATTTTTTATAATTTTATTTGGCTGTGATTGAATAAGCTTATTAATTTTTTGACTTAATTTGTCTTTATTTAAATCTGGAAATACATCTAAAGACATTGTTATTTGTTGCATTTTTTGCTGTTTCTGTTCTTTGTAAATAAATTGGCTACATCTTAATGCAGCGGGGCCGCTTATCCCAAAGTGGGTGAAAATCATGTCCATTTTATGACTAATACGTATTTTGCCGTTTTTCTTATGTACTGATAAACAAACATCTTTAAGGCTTAGACCTTTTAAGCGTTGTTCTTTAATAAAAGACTCGTTTGATGTGATAGGTACTTCCGTGGGGAATAATTCGGTAATCGTATGTCCCATTGCTTGTGCAAAACGATAGCCATCTCCAGTTGAACCGGTTTGTGGCACACTAGTCCCACCAGTTGCAATCACTAATGTTTTGCCATTATAACTTTTAGATTGGGTATGTACGATAAAACTATCATTTGTTGATTTTTCAATACGAGTTACAGGTGTTTCTTCAATTATATCGACATGCTGAGAATGAATCGTTTGAACTAAAGCATTTACAACATCTTGGGCTTTGTTTGAGACGGGAAACATGCGGCCATGATCTTCTTCTTTTAGTTTAACAGCTCGGGATTCAAAGAATTGAATAATAGATTCATTATCAAATGTTGAAAATGGACTGTATAAAAATTTTCCGTTACCTGGAATATTTTTAATTATTTCTTCATAAGGTAAGCGATTTGTGACATTACAGCGTCCACCACCTGAAATCTTCAACTTGCGTCCTAAACCTTTTTTCTTTTCTATTAATAATACACGTTGTCCTGATTGGCTTGCTGCAACTGCAGCCATTAAGCCACTTGGACCGCCTCCTATTATAATTGTTTGATACATAGTTGAATCCTCCAATAGTTACTACTGCTATTGTATACGACACTTACACTATATGGCTACATTATTATTTGCAATGTCCCAATTGCTTATGACATTATTAAGTGTACGTTGTCAATTCACATTCAAACAAGCTGAAAAAATTGAGAGCGGGACAGAATTTATCATGAATTCGTAGTACCGCTCCGGCAAGGTTGACTAGGATTGAAAAAAGCTTAGTATCAAGCGTATTTTCAATCCAGTCAACTACTGCCAATATTTAGTTTATAGTCCAAAACATAATGATGTTCCTGACTCCATAAAATTTATTTTTTGATGCGTTATTCATATAATCAAAGATTGGTTAATAACATATTTTAAAATTAATTATTTTAAGATTTGCATAAATGTGTAACTAATACAAGAGCATCTATAGTTACTATAATTAAATAAAATCTGCGCAAAATTTTACAAAGTTGTTGGGAAACGTTGTGCGATTTATGATATATTTTATAATAATGTAAGTCTTGATTATTATTTAAGCTTTTTAAGAAGAGTTTAAACTAAAGGTAGGAAGATAATTATGAGTGAGAATAAAGAAATGGTACGTGGTACCTTTCTAATAACAATCAGTATTTTAATTACAAAGATACTTGGTGTGTTATTTGTAATTCCTTTTTATGCAATTATGGGCGCTGGTGGTGGCGATGCTGAAACAAATTTGATTCCATTTAACTATGCATATACACCATATAATATTGCCATTGCTGTTGCTACAGCTGGTGTACCATTAGCTGCATCAAAATATGTAGCCAAATACAATGCTTTAGGTGCATATAAAATTGGACAAAAGCTTTACAAATCTAGTTTTGTCGTTATGTTTATAACCGGAATCATTGGATTTTTATTACTATTTGCACTTGCTCCTGAAATAGCTACATTAACGCTTGGTAAAGAAGTAAGCGCTAGTGAGTGGTCTGTAGCTGATATTACTTGGATCATTAGAGTGATTAGTGTTGTTGTTATCTTTATTCCTTTATTAGCTACGTGGAGAGGTGTATTCCAGGGATATCAATCTATGGGGCCTACAGCAGTGTCTGAAGTAAATGAACAAGTTGCTCGTATTATCTTTATATTAGTTGGAAGTTATTTAGTACTTCATGTATTTCATGGTGCAATTTTAATAGCCAATGGTATAGCGACTATTGCTGCAGCAGTTGGTGCAATCGCAGGTATATTAACATTGTGGTATTACTGGCGTAAAAGGAAACCACATATTGATAAAATGGTGGCTTCTGACCAAACAGGAATGAATGTGACTTATACTCAAATGTATAAAGAGATTATTTCATACAGTATTCCATTTGTTATAGTAAGTCTTAACTTTTCTTTATATAATTTAGTTGATATGTTTACGCATAATAATGCGCTTGATTTAGTAGGTTTTTTTGAAAAACAAGGATACTTTTTCTCTATTTTGAATTTCACAACCAATAAAATTGTAATGATTCCAACATCATTAGCTGCTGGGTTTGCAGTGAGTTTAATTCCATATATTACGAAAACTTATGCTGAAGGACGTTTAATTGAAATGCATCGTCAAATAAGAACGTCATTAGGTGTATTAATGTTTATTACTGTTCCAGCAAGTTTAGGAATTATGGCATTAGCATCACCGCTTTATACAGTGTTCTACCAATATAATCCCGATGGTCAATTTATTTTATTCTGGTATGCACCTGTAGCAATATTAATTTCATTATTAAGTGTAACAGCATCAATGTTGCAAGGCATCGATAAACAGAAATTAACTGTGTTTGTTATTTTAGGCTCAGTTATTTTAAAATTATTACTCAATATTCCTTTAATTATGGCATTCCATACAGTTGGCGCAGTATTGAGTACCGCAATAGCATTACTAGCTGCTAATATTGCAAACTTTGTTATTTTAAAGGTTTATGCAAAATTTGAATTTACCGAAACGTTTATTCACTTTGCTAAAATATTTATTTATGGCTTTATCATGATGATTGGCGTTGAGTTAACATATTTATTATTGACACAATTCTTACCTGTTGAGCGTAAACTCTATGCACTGATCATTCTCTTAGTCTGTGTTTTAATAGGCGCAATGATTTACGGCTTTGCAACAATTAAAACAAAATTAGCTGATGAATTTTTAGGTGATGTAGCTCAAAAAGTACGTAATAGAATCGGGTTTTTAAGATGATGAGACTAGATAAATTTTTAGCACATATGGGTCAAGGTACGCGTACAGAAGTAAAGCAATCCTTAAAAAAGGGGAATGTGACGGTTAATGGAAAAGTAGAAAAATCTGCTAAAACTCAAATCGATCCACATCATGATGTTGTTCAAATTCATGGTCATCAAATAGATTATGTTGAAACGGTATATTTGATGTTGAATAAACCTAAAGGCTATATTTCAGCCACCGAAGACCCTAAACAGGCAACAGTCATTGATTTAATAAAAGACTATAAATATTTAGATCTATTTCCAGTAGGCCGGTTAGATAAAGATACTGAGGGCTTATTACTCATCACTAACGATGGTCAATTTAGCCACAATTTGATGAACCCCAACAAGCATGTAGCTAAGACATATTTAGTAACTTCTAAGTATCCAGTGACTAAAGATAATCAGTATATGTTTAAACAAGGTGTGATGTTGTCTGATGGTTTGACAAAACCAGCTGAACTAACCATAATTGATGACTACCACTCAAAGGTTACTATATATGAAGGAAGATATCATCAAATAAAAAGAATGTTTCATAGCATTGAAAATGAGGTATTAGAATTGAAACGCATACAAATTGCTAACCTACGTTTAGATGAAGAGTTGGACGAGGGTCAATATCGTGTATTAACGCAAACCGATATCGAGCAATTAAAATAATATTCGAAAGAGAAGGTGTTTTACATGGCTAAAAAAGCAGGTTTTTTCAGAGTAATACTAGGTTTAGGAACAGCGGCAGCAGCTGTGATATTGTCTAGAAAAGAAAACCGTGACAAATTAAAGGTAGAATACAATAAATACAAAGAAGATCCAGAAAGCTACAAGGAAAATGCAAAAGAAATCGCAAATGACCTTGGATCTAGAGCAACAAACAAAATTCAAGATGTAAAGAACAATCCACAAGCATACATGAATAAAATAAAAAATGATCCAAAAGGCTTTATTCAAGAACAAAAATCTAAATTAACTTCTAAAAAAGATAATCAAAAGGAACTTGAAGAAGTGAAATTTGATGATGAAGGTGGATCAGCATCAAATAATTTACGTGTAGTGACAGAAGAAGATTTAAAAAATAATCGAAACAAATAAAAGTGTATCATTAAAATAGAAAAATACACATTCGGCATTGCTGGATGTGTATTTTTCTGTTTTATTAGTGAAATAATGATTCATTTAATAAGCCAAAAATTAAATAATGAACTGCCAAAATCTCTAATTGTCTGAACATTTTGTAATTCTTCTTAGATCTGACTGTAATTTATAGCATAAATTATGTAGAATAGAAAATATAAATTAAAAAAGGAAGTTGATCTAAATGTGGAAAGAAAAGGTTCAAGAATATGAAAGTAAAATAATAGATGACTTAAACGGCCTGCTTTCAATTGAAAGTGTTCGTGATGATAGTCTAGCATCTGAGGACGCACCAGTTGGCCCAGGACCTAGAAAAGCATTAGATTACATGTATGAAATTGCTCAAAGAGATGGTTTTGCTACGCATGATGTTGACCATATCGCTGGAAGAATTGAAGCAGGAAAAGGCGATGATGTATTGGGGATATTATGTCACGTTGATGTTGTACCTGCTGGAGATGGCTGGAATTCAGATCCATTTAAACCTGTTGTGACTGATGATGCCATTATAGCAAGAGGAACACTCGATGATAAAGGACCTACGATTGCAGCTTATTATGCTATTAAGATTTTAAATGATATGAATGTTGATTGGAAAAAACGTATTCATATGATTATTGGTACAGATGAAGAGTCTGATTGGAAGTGTACTGAAAGATATTTCCAAACAGAAGAAATGCCAACACTTGGTTTTGCACCTGATGCTGAATTTCCTGCTATCCATGGTGAAAAGGGTATCACAACGTTTGATTTAGTACAGCAATTGAAATCAGATGATCAAGATGAACCTGATTATGAATTGTTATCATTTAAATCAGGCCAACGTTATAATATGGTACCTGATTTTGCAGAAGCAAAGGTATTTGTTAAAGAAAATATGACAGATGTAATTCAACACTTTGAACATTATCTACAAGAACATAAACTAACGGGTGATAGCACAGTTGATAGTGGCGTTTTACAATTAACTGTTAATGGTAAAGCAGTTCATGGTATGGATCCATCATTAGGCGTGAATGCTGGTTTACATTTATTACATTTTTTAGGCTCATTGAACTTAAACAAAACAGCAAAAGATTTTGTAGACTTTAGTAATCGTTATTTATTTGAATCTCATTTTGGTGAAAAAATGGGAATGAAATTCCACACTGATATTATGGGTGATGTAACAACCAATGTAGGAATTATTGAATATGATAATGAACATGCAGGGCGTTTTGGTGTTAATCTACGTTATCCATTAGGATTTGAATTTGAAGAAGCAATTCACCGCTTTGAAGATGAAATTAAATCACTTGGATTTGACGTAGATTTAGGAAAGGTACAGCAACCACATTTTGTAGATAAAAATGATCCGTTTGTTCAAAAGCTTGTAACTGCCTACCGCAATCAAACTGGCGATTTATCAGAACCTTATACAATTGGTGGCGGTACATACGCGCGCAATTTAGATAAAGGTGTTGCATTTGGGGCAATGTTCAGTGATTCTGAAGATTTAATGCATCAAAAGAATGAATATATTACGAAAAAACAACTATTTGACGCAACAAGCATTTACTTAGAAGCGATATATTCATTGTGTGTGGAGGGATAAATATGAAGGTATATTTAAATGGAAAATTTGTAGATCAATCTGAGGCTAAAGTATCTTATGAAGATCGTGGTTATGTTTTTGGTGACGGTATTTATGAATATATAAGAGCATATAAAGGTAAATTATTTACAGTCGAAGAACATTTTGATAGATTTTTACGCAGTGCAGATGAAATAGGTTTAGATTTAGGCAAAACTAAAGAAGAACTTATTGACATAACACGCCAGTTACTAAAAGAAAATCAAATAGAAACTGGTGGCATTTATATTCAAGCAACACGTGGTGTGTCACCACGTAATCATTCATTTCCAATACCAGAAGTTAAGCCGGTTATTACAGCATTTGCTAAAAGTTACGATCGCCCATATGAAGAATTACAGAATGGCGTTAGCGCAGTCACAGTTGAAGATATACGTTGGTTAAGATGTGACATTAAAAGTCTAAACTTACTAGGTAACGTATTGGCAAAAGAATATGCGGTTAAATATAATGCTACAGAGGCGATTCAGCATCGCGGAGACACTGTTACAGAAGGTGCATCAAGTAATGTGTATGCGATTAAAGATGGCAAAATATATACACATCCGGTTAATAATTACATTTTAAATGGTATTACCCGCAGAGTGATTAAATGGATTGCAGATGATTATAATATTCAATTTATTGAAGAAACATTTGATGTTGATTTCTTAAAACATGCAGATGAAGTGATTATTTCTAGTACATCAGCAGAAGTTATGCCAATTATTAAATTAGATGGTGAAGCGGTTAATGATGGTAAAGTAGGACCTATAACACGTCAGTTACAAGAAGGTTTCGACAAATACATTCAAGAAAAAAGTATTTAATAAATTGTGAAAAGATGAAATTACAACTACTTATTTAAGATGAATGTGTTATAATAAGACCTAAGCAAAAGTTAACTTTTGGACGTATAAATGACTAGTAAAATGTGACTTTTATTTTCTCATTTTCAGTTGAAAAATGAGGCTAAAAATTATAAAATTTACTTTGAGTGATAACAAAACTAAATGGTAAATTTAATTAAAATATCGGGACAATATTTTAAAAAATATAATAAAACACACTACTAGTGATTATATTATGACCAGCGTATTTTAGAAGTATACGACTGGTATAAATTAGAATATATGGCTCTTGAAACTTCTTTCTAGAGCCATTTTCTAATTGGAAGTGAGGTGAACGTGTTGGAGCAGTTTTATCAATTAGGGTGGACACTTGATTCTGCAGGTGGTGCTTCAGGCGAAGCTTATATGGCAGAACAAGACGGACAAAAGCTTTTCTTAAAACGAAATTCAAATCCATTTATCGCAGCTTTATCAGCTGAAGGAATTGTCCCAAAACTTGTTTGGACAAAACGTATTGAGACAGGAGAAGTCGTTACAGCTCAGCATTGGAAAAACGGCAGAGAGTTAGAGCCTATTGAAATGGCACAGACGAGAGTAGCTCAGCTAATGAAAAAAATACATAGCTCAAAACCCTTGCTAACGATGTTGAAACGCATGGAAATGGAACCAATTACACCAGCAATCATGTTGAACAAAATTAACGCCTCTTTATCCAGGGAAGTATTAAGCCATCATATTGTGAGAAAAGCGCTTATTTATTTAGAAGAACATATTCCAAATTTAGATGCTCGCTTTTTTACAGTCGTACATGGAGATGTTAACCATAATAATTGGTTATTATCAGATAGGGATGAACTTTTTCTAGTGGATTGGGAAGGTGCAATGATTGCAGATCCTGCGATTGATATTGGTATGTTGCTTTACAACTACGTTCCCGAAAGAAAATGGTCTCAATGGTTCAAAATTTATGGTGAACAAGAAAGTCTTGATTTAAATAAACGCATGAAATGGTATACGGTCATACAATCCATCGGCATGGTGCAATGGTATGAAGAACAGAAGCGTTTTAAAGATATGAATACTTGGTTGAAGTTTCTTAATGAAGTTATGAATAGTAATTTATTTATTTAATAGGCTGATAAGTAGTTGCAGAAATGTAGCTACTTACAGTCTCAATTTTTTATATAAGGAGGATAAGCATGAGAGTTCGATATAAACCATGGGCAGAAGATTATTTAAAAGAGCATCCAGATTTAGTTGATATGGATGGTAGACATGCGGGACATATATCAGAATGGTTTGACAAAAAACAACCCATCTATATCGAAATTGGTTCTGGCATGGGGAAATTTATAACTACCATAGCTTCACAACATCCTGAAATTAATTTCGTTTCTATGGAACGAGAAAAAAGTGTGATGTACAAAGTACTAGATAAAGTGAAAGATTTAGGACTAACAAATGTCAAAATGATATGTAACGATGCCATAGAATTAACCGATTATTTTAAATCTCATGAAGTATCTCGTATATATTTAAACTTTTCAGATCCATGGCCTAAAAATCGTCATGCAAAGAGGCGACTAACATATAAAACATTTCTAGCACTATATAGACAAATTTTAGTTAAAGATGGAGAAATTCATTTTAAGACAGATAATCGTGGATTATTTGCATATAGTTTAGAAAGCATGTCAACGTTTGGCATGTACTTTACTAAAATAAATTTGAACTTGCATGAAGAAGATAATGAAGATAATGTTCTTACAGAATATGAACAGAAATTTGCAGATAAAGGATCTCGTATATATCGCATGGAAGCTAAATTCCATCAAGATTTATAAATTAAATGATGATGAGTCTGTGACATAAAGTTGTTGGACAAATAAAAAAGGCAATTTCTATTGAAATAATATAGAAACTGCCTTTTTTAAATATGTTGATGTAAAATTACATATCAATGAGACGTATTTTAGCAAGACACTTTGGAGTACAAGACAAGTGAAGACAGGGGCCCCAACAAATAGGCTTTCAAAAAGAAAGCCAACAGACAAAGCAAGTTGGGGGTGGGGCCCCAACAAAGAGAAATGCGAAAAGCATTTCACCAAGCACAGTAAGTCGACCTTGTATAGCAAGTTTCTTTCATGAACATAAAGTTACCTAAATAGGGTATACAAAAATAAATCAGCTTTTCATATTAAAGGAGATAAATATATGAAATTAGGCGAATTTATGATTAATCAGCTAAATGGCGGTATAACTAAAATGGATGGTGGAGCTATATTTGGTGTAGTACCTAAACCGTTATGGTCTAAAAAGTATAGTGTTAATAATAATAACCAAGTTCCACTTGTTACATATCCTATACTTATTCAGACTGGAGAAAAAATATCATTATCGATGCAGGATTAGGCAATGCCAAGTTAACAAAAAAACAAATTAAAAATTATGGCGTTGATTATGAAAGCAATATTGAAAAGGCTTTATCGCAGTTTCATTTAACTACGGATGAAATTGATTATGTATTAATGACCCACATGCATTTTGATCATGCAGCTGGATTATCAGATTGTGATGGCAATGCCATATTTAAAAATGCTATGCATATTATACAGCAAGATGAGTGGCATGAATTTCTTAGTCCTAACTTGCGAAGTAAAGCGACATATTGGAAGAAGAATCAGGGGGACTACGATCAGAATGTTATTTTATTTGAAGATACTATTGAAGTGCTCCCAGGTATTGAAATGCATCATGTTGGAGGTCATAGCAATGGCCTATCTATTGTAACAATAAAGAGCAATGGTGAAAGCGCAGTGCATATGTCAGATATTTTTCCAACTCATGCTCATTTAAATCCACTGTGGGTGTCCGCATATGATGATTATCCTATGGAATCAATTAGAGCGAAAGAAAGACTCATTCCTTATTTTATTTATCATAACTATTGGTTTTTATATTATCATGACCATCAATATTTTGCTTGCAAATTTCAATCAAATCCACAAACAATAATTGATAGAATAGAACGATGACAAAAGTGGAAATACGACATAACTATAAAGTTAGCGTATTTCCACTTTTGATGTAGATTAAAGTTCAACGATGTTTAACACTTCACCATTTTTGGCATCGACATAGAATTCATATTGTGTAAATTCATTATGTTTAACTTGGGTGATACCACCTTGATATATAAAGCGCCCAGGGTAACTTGCGTCGTCAACTAATGGTGTTTCTAATATGTAGGAACCTTTAACATTTCTAAAATAAGACTTAACCTCATTTAACACTTGATTAGGATGCTTGAGTTTTTGACGTGTTAATATTAAGAAAAGAACAGGTAGGGTAACTAACATTAGTGTGAAAAGGACAATTAGCGAAATTAAAATTTTTTTATTTATGTCTTTCATGTTAAAATGCACCTCAAAATCAATAGTTCATAAATTTAGTTTACCATATTTAACATGATATAATAACTATCAAGGAGCGTGATTCTTGTGGAGATTGAACAAAATCGTACATTGCAACGCATAAAAACGCTAACTGAGTTGCATGGTGCACCAGGATTCGAAAATGATGTTAAAGCCTATATGAAAGCTGAAATGACACCTTATATTAGTCATTTTGTAGAGAATAAATTAGGCGGATTTTTTGGAGTGAAAAAGTCTAGTACAGCCAATGCTAAAAAAGTAATGATTGCTGCACACATGGATGAAATAGGATTTATGATTACTGAAATAACAGATAATGGTTTGCTGCACTTTACAAATCTTGGAGGTGTTGCTAATGATATTTGGCAAGGGCAAAGACTAACTATCAAAACACGTCAAGGTGATCAAATATTAGGGGTTGTAGCTAATATTCCTAAACATTTCCGCACTGGAAATGAAGCTGCACCTAAAATACATGATTTACTACTAGATATAGGTGCAACTAGTGCTGAAGAAGTCCGTGAACGCGGTATTGAAATTGGTGATTCTATAGTGCCAGCAACAACATTATCACGTCTGTCAGAATATCGATTTAGTGGAAAAGCATGGGATAATCGCTATGGGTGTGTCCTTGCTATTGAAATATTAGAATTATTAAAAGATGTTGAATTAGATGTGGATTTATATGTTGGTGCGAATGTGCAAGAAGAAGTAGGTTTACGTGGTGCAAGAGCATCTGCCGAATTGATTCGACCAGATATTGCATTTGTTGTTGATTGTTCACCAGCTAATGATGTAAAAGGCAAAGGACGTTTGTCCGGTGAATTAGGTGAAGGGACATTAATTCGAATTAAAGACGGCACAATGATCTTAAAACCAATTTTTAGAGATTATCTATTGAAATTAGCGAATGAAAAAGAGATAAATTATCAATATTATATGTCACCTGGTGGTACGGATGGGGGAGAAATACATAAGGCGAATCAGGGTATACCTACTGCGGTCATAGGTGTTTGTGCGCGCTATATTCATAGTACGGATGCTGTGTTTGATATTAGAGATTATTTTTCAGCACGACAGCTTTTAATGGAGGCTGTGATTAACTTAGATCGTCATCAAATTAATGAATTACAATATGAAATTTAAGGGAGAATTAAATTATGATCCAACTTGAATCTGAACAACAATTTGATAAATTAAAGCAAAGTAATGTCGTATTTGAGTTTACTGCGGGGTGGTGCCCAGATTGTAAAATCATTGAACCAGATTTGCCAATTTTAGAGCATAAGTATCCACAATTTCAATTTGTCTCAGTAGATAGAGATCGTTTTATAGATTTATGTGTAAAATACGATATTATGGGAATTCCAAGTTTTTTAGTGTTTAAAGATGGTGATATGTTAGGTTCATATATTGGTAAAGAACGCAAATCAATTGCCCAGATTGATGAATTTTTAGCACAATATTGTTAAAATATTATTTTAGCAGTCAACATCGCTTAATTTTTCTGTAATTAAGGCTATATTTATTGTAAAATAATAAATGGTGTGAAATTGAGGTGTAAAGATGAACGTCTTTAAGATGAGAGACGAATTAAAGCAACGATTAAAATATTTAGACGTTGATTTTAAGTTTGATCGTGAAGAAGAAACTCTACGTATCTATAGAAATGATAATCATAAAGGCGTTACGATTAAATTAAATGCCATAGTTGCTAAGTATGAAGAGCAACAAAATAAAATTATTGATGAAATTGTCTACTATGTTACAGAGGCGATTTCACAAATGCAGGACCAAGGATTAGACCAAATTTCTGATATAAATATCATGCCAGTTATTCGTTCCACAAGTTTTGAGAAAAAGACTAAGGATGGAAGTGCATTTGTAATTGATAAACATACAGCTGAAACAAACGTTTATTACGCTGTTGACTTAGGCAAATCTTATCGTTTAATTGATGAAAGTATGCTAAAACAAATGAATATAACGACACAACAAGTAAAAGAAATGTCTTTATTTAATTTGCGTAAGCTTGAATGTTCTTATTCCACTGACGAAGTGAAAGGTAATATATTTTATTTTATTAATTCAAACGATGGTTATGATGCTAGCCGTATATTAAATACAAAATTACTTAATGAATTTGAACAACAGTGTGAAGGTGAAATGCTTGTAGCTGTACCACATCAAGATGTGCTTATCGTTGCTGATATAAGAAATAAAACTGGCTATGATGTGATGGCTCATTTAACGATGGAATTTTTCACTAAAGGATTAGTACCTATTACCTCCTTATCATTTGGATATAGTAAAGGTCACTTAGAACCGATTTTTATTTTAGGTAAAAATAACAAACAAAAAAGAGGTCCTAATGTTATACAGAGATTAGAAGCAAATAGAAAAAAGTTTAATCATAAAGAATACTAGAAGCGATATAGAGGAGTTTTAAATGATGAATTTATTTTACAATCCCAAAGGCGTTGGAGATGTGGCATTTCTACAAATAAATCCTGTTGAAGGTGACGTTGCTTATGAAATCAAAGAAAATGTTGTTCAATTAACACAAGATAACGCTGTTGTTGGTTTTAATATTTTCAATTTTTCTCATTATTTTCATATTCAAGACGTGGGTAATATTAAATTAACAGAGGAAATACTTAACAAATTGCAACAAGTCATTTCAGAAGCTGGTTATTCATATCAATTAGATGCTGATTTATCTCCAAAATTTGTTGTGGGTTATGTGAAAACAAAAGAAAAGCATCCTAATGCAGACAAGCTAAGTATTTTATCTGTTGACGTTGCAACAGAAGTATTGCAAATTGTTTGTGGTGCACCTAACGTAGAAGCTGGTCAAAAAGTTGTTGTTGCTAAAGTTGGCGCTGTTATGCCTAGTGGTATGGTTATTAAAGATGCGCAACTACGAGGTGTTGATTCAAGCGGTATGGTATGTTCAATGAAAGAACTTAACTTGCCGAATGCGCCACAAGAGAAAGGCATCTTGGTATTATCTGATAATTACCAAATTGGACAAGCATTTTTTGAATAAAAGTAGGAAGGTAGTGAGTATATGAGCTGGTTCGATAAATTATTTGGCGAAAATAATCATTCAGATAGTGATGTCTTTTTTCGTAAAACGCGTCGTCAACATTCAAAGCATCAATTAAATAGCGAAGACTCATTACTTCCTGAAAATAATGATATCTACGAAAGACCAAAAGGAAAATTTCGATTTCCTATGAATATTTCAGATAATGAAGTTCAAGATGATATTTCATCAACCGATAACGTTAATGAGCGTAACAATAATCGCCGTCGACAAACATATCAATCTGACTTCACAACTGGTCAAGCACATACACACCGCC
This sequence comes from Staphylococcus sp. HMSC063A07, assembly GCF_001836955.1. NCBI lineage: Bacteria > Bacillati > Bacillota > Bacilli > Caryophanales > Staphylococcaceae > Staphylococcus > Staphylococcus sp. HMSC063A07. Next base: position 8,671 of record NZ_KV830909.1, on the reverse strand, counting down.
GTAGACATAGAAATTATACAGGAAGTGGGCAACGCGCAACATCTTCACATGATGACAGACACAAAGAACAATCACATGCAGATAGTCAATCCAGATTAAAGAAACAAGCATCAGCATATGCAACACAACAAACATCACCGCATTCGCATTATTCAAGCACTAAACCACGCTTTAAATTGCAATCTGAGCGGATCAAATCGTCTGCAAATGAAGCGAAACCTACATATCAAGCACATAGTTTTAAAGCTAGTGAAGTTCCCTCAGCTATTTTTGGAACAAAAAAAAGACGTCCAATTGAAAATGGTATCATTCCTGATGTTGAGCATGATAAGCGTGATGATGAAAGCCGAAATAACGATAAACAACAAACTGAAGTTAAAAGAGATACACAGCAACCAGTGCAGTCAACTCAGGCTGAAAATACGAATCAACAAAGTCAACACAATGATGAGACAACGCATCGCGATGATATTATAAAAAAACGCCAACCCGCACGAAATAATACTATAAATATCGAAAACATTTATGCTTCTCAGATTGTTGAAGAAATACGTAAAGAAAGAGAACGCAAAGTGTTACAAAAACGTCGATTTAAAAAGGCATTGCAAGATAAACGTCAGCAGAAACAACATCAAGATGATGACATACAAAAAGCCATAGATGCAATGTATGCCAAACAAGCTGAACGTTATACGGGTGAAAGTTCGCTTAATGACGATACATCGTTAAAAGATAATAATCGGCAAGCTGAGCATACTTCCGAAGATACTCATAATGATAACAACGATGAAAAAAGAGATTATCACTATGAGGAAATAGCTTTAGATGATATTCAACAAATTCAAGAATTAACAGATGATCAAGTTAATGTGTCAGACATTACTGATGTTTCTGCTGATAAAAGCTCAAATAACATTCAGCAATTGGATGACCAAGAAACATTAGAAGCTGAACAGCATAAAAATATGTTAGACAGAGAACAACACAGTGATAAACAGCAAGATGATCATTTGATAGACAATGACATTACAGATGCAGAATATCATGAAATTGAGCAGGCTGACATTTCGACTAAAACTGCTGATGACAATAATACGCGTTCAAACAGTGATAATAGAGAAAGTTCTACAATTAAACAAGGTCATGCATATCGAAATCATGAGTCACATAACGACATCGACTCAAAACAAAGTGCACAACACAGCACAACTAAGTTGCAACAGAAAAAATCAGCAACGAATAAAGAGCATAATCATGACACAACATATGCTGTAAAAGCACAAAATAAGAACAATATTAAGCTAGGGTCTAAACCATTTAACGTCGTTATGACACCATCTGATAGAAAAAGAATGATGGATCAACAAGCCAAAAGACAAGAAAAACAAGTTAATGTGCCAGAGTTAACTCCACAGACATCACAAACATTAGACAAAAACAATGTCGCTAAAAATCATGAAAGTAATCATAACGTAATAGAAAGAAACACTGATGAACTAAGTCAAGATATATATCCACAAAATGAAGATTTAGAAGACGATTCCACTAATATACAGGCAAATGTAAATGCGACACAACCTGATGGTGAAATAAAACAATCTAAGAATGATAACAATAATATAACTGCAAAATCTGAACAGACAATGATACGGAGAGGCCCGAACATTAAGTTACCGGATTTAGATATTTTAAATGATGCTCAACCACAAGAAATTGATGAAACATGGATTGATAGCAAAAAGCAAGAGCTTAATGATGCATTCTATTATTTCAATGTGCCAGCAGAAGTGAAGAATGTTACAGTTGGACCAAGTGTAACACGCTTTGAATTGGCTGTTGAAAAGGGTGTTAAGGTATCAAGAATTACTGCATTGCAAGATGATATCAAAATGGCACTTGCAGCCAAAGATATACGTATCGAAGCGCCAATTCCTGGTACAAGTCTAGTTGGTATTGAAGTTCCAAATCAAAACCCCACGAAAGTAAACTTAAAATCAATATTAGAGACTGAGCATTTTAAGCATTCTGAATCAAAATTAACTGTAGCAATGGGTAATCGAATTAATAATGAACCGTTGCTTATGGATATCGCTAAAACACCACATGCTTTAATTGCAGGTGCAACAGGTTCAGGTAAATCCGTATGCATTAATAGCATATTAATGTCTTTATTGTATAAAAACCATCCAGAAGAATTGCGGTTACTATTAATTGACCCTAAAATGGTAGAATTAGCACCGTACAATGATTTACCTCATTTAGTTTCACCAGTAATTACAGATGTTAAGGCCGCTACACAAAGTCTGAAATGGGCTGTTGAAGAAATGGAACGACGCTATAAATTATTTGCGCAATATCACGTTCGAAATATTACTGCATTTAATAAAAAAGCATCTTATGAACAACGTATTCCTAAAATTGTCATAGTTATAGATGAACTTGCTGATTTAATGATGATAGCGCCACAAGAAGTAGAGCAGTCTATTGCTAGAATTGCTCAAAAAGCGAGAGCATGTGGTATTCATATGCTAGTTGCTACACAAAGACCATCAGTTAATGTTATTACTGGTTTGATTAAAGCTAACATACCTACGCGTATTGCCTTTATGGTTTCATCAAGCGTTGATTCACGAACAATCATAGATAGTGGTGGTGCAGAACGTTTACTCGGATATGGTGACATGCTATATCTCGGCAGTGGAATGAACAAGCCAATTCGAGTCCAAGGTACATTTGTATCTGACGATGAAATTGATGGTGTTGTAGATTTTATTAAGCATCAACGCGAACCAGATTATTTATTTGAGGAAAAGGAACTATTAAAGAAAAATCAATCACAAGCTCAAGACGAATTATTTGAGGATGTATGTGAATTTATGATAAAAGAAGGTCATATATCAACGTCATTAATTCAACGACATTTCCAAATTGGATATAATCGTGCAGCACGAATTATCGATCAATTAGAACAACTAGGTTATATAACAGGAGCAAATGGTTCTAAACCTAGAGATGTATTGATAACAGAAGCTGATATAACAAATAATTAAATGAATAAAGGAGTATAAGTGATATGACGCATTATCATTTTGTTGGTATAAAAGGCGCTGGCATGAGCTCTTTAGCGCAAATCATGCATGACTTAGGACATGAAGTTCAAGGGTCTGATATTGAAAAATATGTATTTACTGAAGTAGCATTAAAAAACAAAGGCATAAAAACATTACCTTTTAGTGCAGAAAATATAAAAGAGGGTATGGTAGTCATACAGGGAAACGCTTTTCCAGACACTCATGAAGAGGTTGTTAGAGCGCATGATTTAAAACTAGTCGTTATTAAATATCATGATTTCCTTGGTCACATTATCGATCAATATACCTCTGTGGCTGTTACAGGCGCACATGGGAAAACATCAACAACTGGATTGTTATCACATGTCATGAATGGTGATAAAAAGACATCATTTTTAATTGGAGATGGCACAGGTTTGGGAATACCTCAAAGCGACTACTTTGCTTTTGAGGCATGTGAGTATCGTCGACATTTTTTAAGCTATCGTCCTGACTATGCTATTATGACAAATATCGATTTTGATCATCCTGATTATTTTAAAGATGTAGAAGATGTTTTTGATGCATTTCAAGAGATGGCTAATAATGTAAAAAAAGCAATTATAGCTTGGGGGGACGATGAACATTTACGTAAACTTAACGTGGATATCCCAATATATTATTATGGTTTAAGTGATAAAGATGACGTATATGCCAATGATATTCAAATTACTGATAAAGGTACTGAATTTGATGTATACATCAATGGCAAATATTACGATCACTTCTTAACACCACAATATGGCAATCATAATATTCAAAATGCGCTTGCAGTAATAACAATTAGCTATTTAGAAGATATGGATGTTGCAAATATTAAAGAAGCACTTGAAACATTTGGTGGTGTCAAACGTCGGTTTAATGAAACTAAATATGATCAACAAGTATTAGTTGATGATTACGCACACCATCCGCGAGAGATTAGTGCTACAATAGAAACAGCAAGAAAGAAATATCCAAATAAAGAAGTCATTGCAGTCTTTCAACCGCATACGTTTTCTAGAACACAAGCATTTTTAAATGAGTTTGCTGATAGTTTAAGCAAGGCTGATCATGTCTTTTTATGTGAAATCTTTGGTTCTATTCGAGAAAACACAGGAGACTTAACGATTCAAGATTTAATCAAACGTGTTGACGGATCTGCATTAATAGACGAAAATAATATTGACATATTAGAACAATTTGATAATGCTGTGATTTTATTTATGGGCGCTGGTGATATACAAAAAATACAACGTGCATACGAACACAAATTAGGTATAACAAATAATTTTTAATATGTTTATACATTATTCTCATGGGTATTTAATACTAATGACATTTTTAATAGGTATTTAGGAGGCGTTTTTAATGGATTGGATTTTACCAATTGCTGGAATTATCGCTGCAATTGCATTCTTAATTTTATGTATAGGTGTAGTTGTTGTGTTAATGTCAGTTAAGAAAAATTTAGATCACGTAGCAAAAACTCTTGATGGTGTTGAAGGCCAAGTTCAAGGTATTACACGTGAATCTACAGATTTACTTCACAAAGTAAATCGTTTAACAGAGGATATCCAAGGTAAAGTTGAACGTTTAAATTCTGTTGTTGATGCTGTTAAAGGTATTGGCGATTCTGTTCAAAATTTAAATGGCTCAATTGATAAAGTAACAAATTCAATTACTCACAATATCTCTCAAAATGAAGATAAAATTTCTCAAGTAGTGCAATGGTCCAATGTTGCAATGGAAATTGCAGATAAATGGCAAAACAGACACTATCGTAGAGAAAGTTCAAACTACAAAACAAGTTCTGTAGCTGATGACACTAAAATCCATTAAATAAAGCTGCTTAACTTTTGTAGAGAAAACTTTTTAATAAGATGTAATTTCATGCACTTAAATGAGGTTTGTACCTGTTTAAGTGCATTTGTTATAGGAGGAGTTACAATGAGTCAAAAATTTAATCAACAACCACTTGAACATACACATTCAGATGATATTTTATCTCATGATAGTTACCAACATCAAAATTTAACGCCCTATTCTAATGAAGTTCCAAAACGAAAAGACTTTGTAGTAAGTTTTATTACTGGCGCAATTATTGGTTCAACGATTGGTCTATTATATAAAAATAAAGGTTTTGAAAAAATAGATGAACTTAAAAAGAAAGAACAAGAATTAGAACAGAAATATCTTAATATAAAAGAACAAGCTGAAACGAATTTTAACGCTATAAAAAGCAAGATAGAAGACTTTAAACAACAAGATAGTATTTCACCAGATGAAATAGCAGCACAACAACAAGCTATTAAAGAAGAAGTAAATGATACATTAAAAGATGATTCACCAGAAGCACAAGAGATTCAGCAAGCTAAAGCAGAAGCACAAGAAGAGAATAAAAAAGAAGCGAGTGCCACAGAAATAGCAGCACAACAACAAGCAATAAAACACGAAACAAATGATACATTAAAAGATGATTCACCAGAAGCACAAGAGATTCAGCAAGCTAAAGCAGAAGCACAAGAAGAGAATAAAAAAGAAGCAAGTGCTACAGAAATAGCAGCACAGCAACAAGCAATAAAACACGAAACAAACGATACATTAAAAGCGCCTTCTAATAAAACAAAAAAGATGATGGCAAATAATCAAGCACAGCGTTTAGCACAAGCAGCAAAAGGCAAAGCTCAAAAAATGGAACAAGATAGCTCTGTTACGGCTAAAACAAAAGCGCTATTAACTGAACCAGAATTAAAATTTGTGAAAGTTGAACGTGTTCCAAATTTAGTTACAAAGCCTTCAATAAATCAACCAGAAGCACAAATTAAAGACCAACAAACGCATCAGTCAGCACATTTTGATAATGGCGTAATTACGCATGAAGAAAAGTCGATTCAGCAGGATAATTCAACTAAAAATGAACGTAAATCAACACCTAAACAAGCACAACGTGTAGAAAAAGCTAAAAGTAAAATTGATAAACGTACTTTCAATGATTAAATATTTAAAGGTATCTTCATCTATAATTAAGTTATAATGGAGATACCTTTTTACTTTATGTTATTAATATCAGAAAATTCTAAAAATATAGATCGTATGAGGTTGAAGAATAAAAAAAGAATTGTTAAAATAGAGTTTAATATTAATAATTTTATCGCTTTAAAGTGACACTAATTGTTAAAACAGAATTTTGAGGTGAGTATTTATGGGTAATAAATTAGAATCATACAGAGAAGAGATTGTATCGATTAATAATCAAATATTAGATTTGTTGTCCAAACGTGGGGAATTGGCGCAAAAAATTGGTGAAGAAAAATTAAAACAGGGTACGAGAGTTTATGATCCACAACGTGAAAAAGAGATGATAAACGATTTATTAGATCGAAATCAAGGTCCTTTTAATGATAATGTAATTAAACAGTTATTTAAAGAAATTTTTAAAGCGTCCACAGATTTACAAAAATCAGAAAATGAAAAACATTTATATGTATCAAGAAAATTAAAGCCAGAAGATACAGTTGTAACATTTAAAAATGGTGGCATTATTGGAGATGGTAAGAAATCATTTGTTTTTGGTCCATGCTCCGTTGAATCACAAGAACAAGTAGATGCTGTAGCTCGTAATCTTCAACAAAAAGGTGAAAAATTCATACGTGGTGGTGCTTTTAAACCTCGTACATCACCTTATGATTTCCAAGGACTCGGTTTAGAAGGGCTTAAAATATTAAAAAATGTCAAAGAAAAATTTGGATTAAATATTGTTAGTGAAATCGTTAATCCTGCTCACTTTGAACTTGCGGATGATTATTTAGATGTTTTCCAAATTGGTGCACGTAATATGCAAAATTTTGAATTACTAAAAGAAGCTGGTCGTACAAATAAACCTATATTACTAAAACGAGGGCTTTCAGCAACAATTGAAGAATTTACATATGCTGCTGAGTATATTGCCTCTCAAGGAAATAAAAATATAATTTTATGTGAGCGTGGTATTCGCACATATGAAAAAGCTACAAGAAATACATTAGATATTTCTGCAGTACCAATTCTTAAACAAGGTACACATTTACCTGTTATGGTAGATGTAACACATAGTACGGGTAGAAAGGACATTATGTTACCAACTGCAAAGGCAGCATTAGCAGTCGGTGCTGACGGTGTAATGGCCGAAGTTCATCCTAACCCTGCTGTTGCATTGAGTGATAGTGCTCAACAAATGGACTTAGATGAGTTTGACGCATTTTACAGCGAACTTAAACCACTTTCTGAATTATATAATAGCAAAAAGTTAAAATAGTTATTAGCTGAATTCAAGTACCTGTCATATTAATGAATCACTATGGCAGGTATTTATTTTAATTAGTAAATATTTTTTACAGATATGTGAACGAAATTAAAACATATTTAATACATAAGTTTTTTGTGTTAAACTTTGAAAATGAAATGAAAACACGATATAATAATAAATAAACCGCTTACAGGAGGACGCTATGACAGTTACAATTTATGATGTTGCTAGAGAAGCCAGAGTATCCATGGCAACCGTTTCAAGAGTGGTTAACGGTAATCAAAACGTAAAACCAGAAACACGTAAAAAGGTCAATGAAGTGATAAAGCGCTTAAATTATCGACCTAATGCAGTTGCTCGCGGATTAGCTAGTAAACGTACAACAACAGTAGGTGTAATTATTCCAGATATTTCAAATATTTATTATTCACAATTGGCTCGAGGTATAGAAGATATTGCAACGATGTACAAATATCATTCTATTATTTCTAATTCAGATAATGATCCTGAAAAAGAAAAAGAGATATTCAATAATTTATTAAGTAAACAAGTGGACGGTATTATATTCTTAGGTGGTACGATTTCAGATGAGATAAAAGATTTAATAAGTCAATCATCAGTGCCCGTTGTTGTTTCGGGAACAAATGGAAAAGATGATCAAATTGCATCAGTTAATATTGACTTTAAATCGGCTGCCAAAGAAGTGACAGAACAACTTATTCAAAATGGTGCAACTAAGTTTGCGCTTGTTGGTGGAGATTATTCGAAAAAGGCCCAAGATGATGTACTTGATGGCTTAAGCGAGGCTCTAAGGGAGCATCAACTTAAACTTGACGATGCTTTACATCTTACTGGAAAAGAAAGTTATAAAGAAGGTGTACATGCATTTGAACAGTTACAAGGCCATCATCCGGATGCTATTTTAGTCATTAGTGATGAGCAAGCAATTGGAATTTTGCATAGTGCTCAAGACAAAGGTGTGAAAGTCCCTCAAGATTTACAAATTGTAAGTTTTAACAACACGCGTTTAGTTGAGATGGTTAGACCAAAATTATCAAGTGTAATTCAACCATTGTATGATATTGGTGCAGTTGGTATGCGCCTATTAACGAAATATATGAATGACGAGCCTATTGATGAACCTAATGTGATTTTGCCACATAGAATTGAATATAGAGGAACAACAAAATAATTTTGGTGGAAAAATAAAAAATAGTATATAATCTAGTCATAAAATATATGCGAGTTTGGGATATAAATTCCTAAAGGGTCTGGGACATAAATCTCAGAAAAA
>NZ_KV830908.1:60247-64787 GCF_001836955.1 Staphylococcus sp. HMSC063A07 | reverse complement strand
TTTACCTTTAAATGCTTTAAAAATAAGGCAGTTTCTATAATTATTTCAATGGGAATTGCCTTTTTAATTTGTCCAAGAACTTTATGTCCTAGATGTACTTTAATATAGTGTGTTTAATCTCATTGTATATATGAAAAATTTATATACTTACTAAATTGCATCGTATATTTGAATTGGAGCAATCATTTGTTTTAATGAACAAGATAAAATTTAGAATTAATAAAGGGTATGTTAACCGGCTAGAATAAGGGTATATGATAAAATATGAAAACAACATATAAAATAAACCTGGTTGAGGAAGGAAGACAAACGTTATGGCACGCGGGTACAATAAACGACCGAAACGGAAATTAAAGTTTAAAACGCCACATACATATGCATTATTAATGATCATTATTACCATTGCTTGGATTATGACATTTATCATACCTTCAGGAGAGTATGAACGTCACAAAAAAGGTGGGCAGACGTTAGTTGTAGATGGTACATATCATCATGTACCGCATGCGGCAACGTCATTTCTAGATATATTTAGAGCTATACCAGAGGGCTTAGTAAGCGGGGCAGAAATTGTATTTTATATTTTTCTCGTAGGTGGCGCATTTGGGATTGTACATAAAACGGGTTCGTTTGAAAATGGTGTGAACAAAGCGATGCGTGCATTAGGGAATGCAAAAATATTGATGATTCCTTTAACGATGACAATCTTTTCAATTTTAGGGTTTTCAATTGGCTTAGCAGAAGAAACCATTATTTTTGTTCCTTTAGGTATTTTAATCGCTAGAACTTTGGGGTATGATGCTATGACAGGTGCTGCAATGGTCATCTTGGGTGCTGCTAGTGGTTTTATTGGTGGCATGCTTAATCCTTTTACGGTCGGTGTGGCACAAACAGTCGCTGAATTACCAATGTTCTCTGGTTGGGGCTTACGTTCGATTATTTACATTTTTATCTTAATTGCAGCCATTACAACAGTGATGTTATATGCACGTAAAGTTAAACAAGATCATACGAAAAGTCTTGTTTATGAGTTAGAACAGCAAGAGGGGACAATGAAAGAAGATATTCAATACCAGCATTTTACGCCGAGACAAGTGATAAGTTTGGCACTTATGCTTGGAGCAATTATTTTGAATGTTGTCGGAATTTTTAAGTTTGAATGGACGTTTGGTGAAATGAGTGCTAACTTTTTACTCGCAGGTATATTAGCTGGTCTTATTTCTGGCTTAGGACTAAATGGGACATTTGATGCTTTAATTGAAGGCATGCAAAGTATTCTGTTTGGCGCGTTGGTTGTGGGCTTTGCTAAAGGTATCGTCGTTATTTTAGAAAATGGCAAGATTATCGATACGATTGTTCACGGCATGACATCACTATTAGCTGATGTACCCGCGTCGTTCGTTATTATTGCTATGTTTATATTACAATTTATGCTTAATTTCTTTATACCATCAGGTTCGGGCCAGGCATTAACAACGATGCCACTGATGGTCCCTATCTCTGACTTATTACACATCAACCGCCAATTGACGGTATTAGCTTTCCAATATGGTGATGCGATTAGCAATGTGCTTTTTCCAACATCTGCTATTTTGATGGGGGCATTAGCAGTAGGGCGTATCACTTATGGACAATGGATTAAATTTGCTTGGAAGTTGATTGTGATTTGGGTGTTAATATGTGCCATAGCAATGTCTATCGCTTTATTTGTAGGATATTAAATAGATTTTAGCGTTTACAAAATATGTAAAGGTAGTGAATACATGGAATTTAACCATGCAATACATCAAGATAATACACATGCTAAAGTAACAATTATTGATAATGAAATATTAAAATATACGTCAAATATCATTTTCCCATTTATAGTTGGCGTTATTTTGTTTATATGTGGTTTAGTCGTGTTTATTGTCATTTTTGGGTTTCTTTCAGCGATAATAACTGGGCAATATAGCTTTGTGGCTAGTGGGGGTATTGCGCTTGTTGTTTCATATAGTTTATTTAAAGGTTTACACAATAAAATCTTTGAAAAAGAAGTTACATTGTACCAATATGGACATGAACGTTACGAATTCATTATTGGTAACCAACAATATACAGGGTATTACAAACATGTTGATAAAGTAAGATTACGACGATACTTTGGGGATACAACGTTATTTGCGCCAGATATTTCGTTAACACTCGTAACATTAAATGGCACGTTTAAGTTTGCGACTACAAGAATAGGAGCACAAGAAGCTATAGGAAAAATGGAGGCTCATTTTAAACGTCTATCTCAATGAATAGAGTTCGCTGTAAAAATAGTGAAAGTCGATAATAGTGATGAGTGAAGTAAATTGAATCATATGGAGTCAGAGCTTATAATATACATAAGTTTTAAAAAAGGTGGATAATTACATGAATATTAAAAAATATTTAATTTTTATTATAGGTGCGCTAGGCGGTTTACTTTATGGTTACGATAATGGGATTATTTCAGGTGCTTTAACCTATATCCCTAAAGATATTCCGTTAACAAGCTTTCAAAGTGGTTTAGTTGTGTCATCTATGCTGTTTGGTGCCGTTATTGGTGCAGGTAGTAGCGGGCCGCTATCAGATAAGATTGGACGACGTCGTTTAGTACTATTTATTGCGATTATCTTCGCATTAGGTGCATTTATTTTAGCAATTGCGCCTAATGTTACGATATTAGTTCTTGGACGAATTGTCATAGGCCTAGCTGTAGGGGGTTCAATGGCAACAGTGCCAGTGTATTTATCTGAATTAGCACCAACAGAACTACGTGGTTCATTGGGTTCATTGAACCAACTGATGATTACAATCGGCATTTTGGCAGCTTATTTAGTAAGCTATGGCTTTGCAGATATGGGCGCATGGCGCTGGATGCTTGGACTTGCAGTGGTACCATCTATTATTTTATTAATAGGTATTGCTTTTATGCCGGAAAGCCCAAGATGGCTATTAGAAAATAAAACAGAAAAAGCAGCGCGTCACGTAATGCAAATTACATATAGTGATGAAGAAATCGACCGTGAGATTAAAGAAATGAAAGAACTTGCTGAAAAGACGGAGAGTAGTTGGTCGGTATTAAAATCTAAATGGTTAAGACCGACGTTAATCATCGGTTGTACGTTTGCTATCTTACAACAGTTTATTGGCATTAATGCTGTTATCTTCTATGCATCACCTATTTTAACAAAAGCTGGCTTTGGAGAATCAGCGTCAATCTTAGGTTCTGTAGGCATTGGTGTAGTAAATGTGCTTGTAACAGTTCTGGCATTATTTATTGTCGATAAAATAGATCGTAAAAAATTATTGGTTGTCGGTAATATCGGTATGGTGGCTTCTTTAGTAATTATGGCAATCTTGATTTGGACGTTAGGCATTCAATCATCTGCATGGATTATTATTGTTTGCTTATCACTCTTTATTGTATTCTTCGGTGCGTCTTGGGGACCAGTGTTATGGGTAATGTTACCAGAATTATTCCCAACGCGTGCACGTGGTGCTGCAACAGGGATTGCAACCTTAGTATTGAATATTGGTACGCTTATCGTGGCACAATTGTTCCCAATGATTAATGCAGCATTAGATGTTGAATGGGTATTCTTAATCTTTGCGGCAATTGGCGTTGTAGCCTTAATCTTTGTTATTAAGTTCTTGCCAGAAACAAGAGGCCGTAGCTTAGAAGAAATAGAAATTGAGCTTAGACAGCGTGCTGGTGTAAAAACAGAACAGTAACAATTAAATCATGTAATAATGGTCAATCATTGTAGCGATGTTAAAAACATTCTTAGGAAAGGTGATATTATTTTTAATAAAGAACAACATCCCAAATTATTAACTGTACTGCATATCATTATGATTGTCTTTGTCGGGTTAGCTGTCTTAACATTATTAATCAGTATCATTGCCCATTTTATTGTAGGTGGTCGTCCATTTTATCATTTTGCATATGTATTGTTTATCATTGGCATGCTTGCTGAAGTTAGTATTAATATTATACAGCGTCAGACTCAAGCTGTGGTGTTAAGTATAATAATGATTGTGTTAGCAATCATTATTATTTTCGCTGATTAATTGAGTAACAAAGTGAAATTATATTTATAAAAGAAATAATAACATCATAAAAGGAGTGTTATTTTGAGTGAGCGACGTAGATCGATCATTAGTAGTTTATTATTGATATTAGCGGTTATCATCATCAGTGCTGTGGTTTTGTGTGATATCATCAATTTTATAGCTGGAATATCGGTAAACCATCATATCATTAATACTCAGTATAATATGTACTTTGTATTTGTTAGCATGTTATTATGGATTATATCTGAAGTGTTTGATAAGCAGTATGTTAAAGCTGTAATCATAGCGCTTGTTGTTGGTGTACTAACAATCATCGCGTTGATAATTTGAAAGATTGTCTCTTTTTATAAAAAGTCATCAATATAATTCAGGACAAATGTCTGATTTTAAAATATAGAGTTTGGGCCATAATTATATTTTAGGTTCTGAGTTCTATATTGGCAGTAGTTGACTG
>NZ_KV830908.1:28398-60147 GCF_001836955.1 Staphylococcus sp. HMSC063A07 | reverse complement strand
ACGAATTCATTATGAATTCTGTCCCGCTCCTTTTTATATTCAATACTTCGTATAGTTGACGCTTTTGCTTAGTGGGTAGCTTACTTTGTTAGAAAAACTGGTTTAGCCAGTTTTTCGGTGCTAAACGAATGAGGTAACTTGTGTATAAAATCAGCATAACATATGTTATACAATTGAAATTTCTATTATGATAGTTCTAGCCGATCAATCGTCACATTAAGATTAAAATAATCTTGTAACAGCTGACGATAATTTTGAGGTGTGACGTCGTATTGTACTTTTTTGTTTTGTTTAGTCACCGTAAGATGTTGTTGGGACATTGTTACACGACCATATGATTTAGGCTGTGTGATGAGTAAGTTTTGAACAAAGATAGAATCGGGATGTGTCTCATTATAGTTAATTTTATCTTTAAATGCATCAATTGAAGATGCTTTTAATATTGCATCGTATTTCGTTTTCCAAGTATCACTTTCCCATTTTTGGACAAAAAATCTTGTTTTATTTTCATTTTCAAATATGGCACGAAATGTTCCAGATATATCTTGTACAGGTTGACTATCTTGTTCTAAAGTAATAGGCATCGCATGAAGTGGTAAATCACCAAATCCTACATCGGTCACATAATATGTCCCTTGTAATGGAACGACGAGTGACACGTGTGAGCCTTCTAACCGATGTCCCCCGTTTGCTGTGTGAACGGTAGCTGACATCATCTGTGCATCAAAACCTTTAGCTTTTAAATACGTCTGGAATAACGTGTTTAATTCATAACAAAAACCTCCGCGATGATTGTTGACAATTTTATGGTATAAATCATTGATGTCGACAGAGATAGGTATGCCATTTTGAACGTTGATATTTTCAAAAGGCACCGTATACATAAAGCATGTTGCATAATCATTTAGTGCTTCTAGCGATGGTTCTGAATAGCGTTCAGAATCAATGCTCATATAGTGCTCAAACGCTCGGATATTCATCATAAAATCTCCTTTTATAATCAGTTATAGACGCAATGTTAACAATCGTTATATCTTGTTACAATTATGATGTTTTATCAATTTTTAAAAATAAAAAAACGGGGTAACACCATCCCCGTTTTATTAAAGCAGTGCTATTTTCATAGTACACCATCAGGTTCTTCGGGTAACAATTGACCACCATCGATAACTAGGCTTTGGCCAGTAATAAATTTTGCTTCTTGTGACGCAAAGAATGTTACCGCATAACCAATATCTAAAGGTTCGCCTAATTCATGTGTAGGAATAATTTTACGTGTGCCTTCTAAATAAGCTTCACCTTGAGCTTTTAATCCGTCAGTTAATACATTTCCTGGTTGTACAGCGTTTACAGTTATACCATATTTCGCATACTCTAGTGCCGCACTGCGCATAAAGCCTAATTGACCTGCTTTAGAGGCACCATAGTGCGCCCAACCAGGGTAGCCAGTAATTGGCCCAGTAACAGAAGAAGTAATGATGACACGACCATAACGCTGTGCTTTCATTACTTTTAACACAGCTTGTGTTACAAAAAACATACCTTTTAGATTAATATTTTGAATATAATCCCAATCTGCTTCAGTCAATGATTCGATATCAATTTGTGGGTATACACCTGTGTTTGATGCCAGAATATCAATGCGTTCATATTTAGCAACAATTTGATCAACGACGTCTTTAACTTGGTCATGCTGTGTGACATCTAACTCAATGAAGTCTCCGTTCAATTCACGTGCCGTTTCTTTACCACGTGTGTCATCAATATCCCCAATAATCACTTTAGCACCTGCTTGGGCTAATGCTGCTGCAATGCCTTTGCCAATACCATTAGCACCGCCAGTAACGAGTGCAATTTGATTTGTTAACTTAAACATTCCATCACCTCATGATTAATTAATTTTCACTCTCTCTATTCCATCAAAAAGGAGATCTTAAACCAATTAAATCATAAATGCTATTTGACAATACAAGGCATGACTATTCTGGTAGGTTAATGTTGTTATAACATTTTTCCAATGTTAAATACAATTCTCGTACATAGCGATGCGCTTCATCTAATGATAAATGTGGCTGTACTTCGTCATAGCGTGTTTGCTGCTCATGAGATAAATCTTGCTTAGTTACGCGTGTATATTCTCTTGAGATAAATGTAATTAAATGTTCGTAATACTCAGTTTCAAAATGATCACACCTAATTAAGTGAATAAATGAGTGAAGCTCACCCTGATTGTTTATAAGTACGCTATTTACGATGTCAATTTCAGTTTGCACGTCATTTTTAAATGAGAGAAGCGGTGAAAGCACAATGAGATAAAAAAATAGTAAAGCAAAGATTAAACCAGCTATAATCGTCCAATTATCTGGGAATATGGTTCCATGGACAAATATATTATCTTTATTATTTTTTAAATATATATTTCCTAAATAAGGCAATATAGCAGATATTGGTATGGTTGGAAACATGATTAAGACAAATTTCCAATAATCTTTATTAAATCGTTTAAGTTTTGTATATGTTAAATTTGAAAAGCTATCATTTATCAATACTTCCTCCATGGTTAGCGACCTTTCTTATGTATGGCGTAGTAATTTTATTATATATAAATATTGAAGTATAAATTATATGAAATAATTTGTTGTTTATTTAGACTGATATAAAATTAGTTGTTCAAGTGCTCTTTTGAAAAGTTTTTTCAAAATACTAAAAAAGATTGATAATAATTTTCTGCGACATTATAGTATATGTGAAAACGAACCCATATACATACAATGTGGTTCTTGCTTATTGGGAGGAGTGTAAACAGTGAACAAAGTTTTTGAGAAAGCACAACAATTTGGGAAATCGTTTATGTTGCCTATTGCTATTTTACCTGCTGTTGGATTATTACTTGGCATAGGAGGTGCACTTAGTAATCCAAGCACAGTCAAAGCTTATCCAGTATTAGATGTAGCCATACTACAGAATATTTTTACATTAATGTCTAGTGCAGGAAACATTGTCTTTCAAAATTTACCAGTTATTTTTGCGATTGGTGTTGCTATAGGCCTAGCACGTAGTGATAAAGGGACGGCTGGACTAGCTGCATTGATTGGCTTTTTAATCATGAATGCCACCATGAATGGGATGCTAGTCATAACTGATGGTTTAGCTAAGACAACGGAGCTTGCAAAGCATGGACAAAGTATGGTGTTAGGGATTCAAACGATAGAAACAGGTGTTTTTGGTGGGATTGTTACAGGTATTTTGACGGCTTATTTGCATAATAAATATAATAAAATTACGTTACCTGCTTATCTTGGTTTCTTTAGTGGTTCTCGTTTTGTACCTATTGTCACAGCGATAAGTGCTATTTTTCTTGGCGTTATCTTGTTTTATATTTGGCCTACAGTGCAAAGTGGGATTTTTAATGCGGGCGGTTTAGTTGAAAAAACAGGCGTTATTGGTACATTCTTCTTTGGTTTTATTTTAAGATTACTTGGTCCATTTGGGTTGCATCATATTTTTTATTTACCATTCTGGCAAACAGGTCTTGGAGGTTCATTAGAAGTTGGAGGCCATATGGTACGTGGTACGCAGAATATCTTTTTAGCACAGCTAGGAGATCCACATGTCACACATTATTTCTCAGGTATTTCACGCTATATGTCTGGCCGTTTTATTACGATGATGTTTGGGTTATGTGGCGCGGCATTGGCCATTTATCATACGGCTAAACCACAACATAAAAAGGTTGTTGGTGGATTAATGTTGTCTGCAGCATTAACATCATTTTTGACAGGGATTACCGAGCCGTTAGAATTTAGTTTCTTATTTGTTGCGCCAGTATTGTATTTAATTCATGCATTTTTAGATGGCTTGGCCTTTATGATGGCAGATATTTTTAATATCACGGTAGGACAAACATTTAGTGGTGGGTTTATCGATTATATTTTATTTGGTGTTTTACAAGGTAATGATAAGACAAATTATCTGTGGGTCATTCCTATTGGTATTGTGTGGTTTGTCTTATATTATGTGATTTTCAGAACATTGATTACTGTTTTTAACTTTAAGACACCTGGTCGAGAAGATAAAGAAGCACAACACACAGTAGCTTCAACAGAGCGCGCTGAAACAATTGTCCAAGGGTTAGGCGGTAAAGAAAATATTGAGGTCGTAGATTGCTGTGCAACGCGGTTGCGTGTAACACTTAAAGATGGTGACTTACTTGATAAATCCACACTGTTAAAGACCGATGCCAAAGGTGTAATTGTTAGAGGTAACGGCGCTCAGATTGTATACGGTCCTCACGTTACGACAATTAAAAATGAAGTTGAAGAATTATTAGAACAATCATAGGGAACATAGTTTAAAATATGCTTTTTCATCGTTAAATATGATATATATAATATGATTTCGAACGGGAGCGGGGCAGAATTTATTATGCATTCTGTCCCGCTCCCCGGCAAGGTTGACTAGGATTGAAACAAGCTTGGTATCAACGTATTTTCAATCCAGTCAACTACTGCATGATGTTCCAGATTCGTTCTCTCATAATGTCATTCTATATTGTGAGTCCACCATCAACATATAGAACTTGTCCTGTCATAAAACGGCTCCAATCACTTGCTAAAAACATTACAGGTCCAGCAATATCATCTGGGACGGTATAGCGGCCTAAAGGTGTTTGCTGTATCAATTGTTGTTTAAGCTGTTCTTTCGTAGCTAGTGTATTATTTGTTGGATAGACAAGGCCAGGAGCAACACAGTTTACGCGAATACCATACTTACCTAAATCTATTGCTAAATTTTTGGTGTAGGCTTCTAGTGCACTTTTAGCTACATTATAAGAATGGTAAGGGACGATAGGCCGTTTAATTAAATTTGTTGTCATATTAATAATTGAAGCTGCTTGTTGTTGCTTTAAATAGGGTAAGGCTGCTTGTATCACATTATGCGTATACAGCAGTGCGCCCTCAAATTGTGTCGCGTAATCTTGCCAATTCATCTCATCTGCGACTTGACGGGTTTCAGCATTAAATTCGAATGGACGAAAGGCATTGTTTACAACGCATGAGAGTTTGCCATAATTATTCTGTATATAATGCATCATCTCATCTACTTGTTGACGTTGATTGATATCTGCTTGTATCGCTTCAGCAATACCGCCATGTGCTTGACACTGTGACACAGTTTTTTGTGCCGCTTGTGTATTGGATTTATAGTTGATAATAACGTGTGCACCGGATTGAGCACATGCTTCTGCGATGGCACTGCCAATACCTCTACTTGCACCAGTGATGAGTATGACTTGGTCTTGTAACGTAGTCATCATCATTCCTCCTTCTTTGAAAATTAAATTTCATAATCGACAAAATGTTCACTGCTGGATAATAATGGTTGTTCAATATCGACAAAGCTTAGTAAATCGCGTAAGTTAAAGCCACCATCATGATGCCAACCAGCTTCCGGTAAAGTCATTGTTTCAAGACTTGAAAAACGACAGACACCTACTTGAGCCAGTGCTTCAGACCACTGAAACATTTTTTCAGTCGCAGCTGCAATGCCAACCGTTTGTAAATATGAACGATAAGGTGTGAGCAGCTGTGTTAGCTGTGTAATGTTGGTAAATGGCATAATTCTAACAAATCGATTTAATGGACTTGGTAAAAAGGTTAATTGTTTATGGAAGGTGACAATCCATGACGCATGAGAACCTTTAAAAACATGTATATCATCAGTAAGTAAAGCTTGCGTCTCTTCTTGTTGTAACCAATGTGATCTGGTCATACTATCTTGTAAATTGAATGATTGAACAGGGAAAAGTTGTTCAAGTTGTTGTAGCTGATGTGCAATCATTTGAGCAACTTGTAGAGGATGATAGTTGCCACCCTGTTGTATAAAAATCATTTGTGGTGAATAACAGCCTTGCTGATCATAGTTAGCAATTTCCCGGGCAATATTTCGAGTTACTTGCTCTACTTTATTAGGAGATAATGTTTCATTGCCTATTAAGGCTAAGCTGACCTTTTCGCCATAAGCTAAGAAACGTTTAGTCACGGGAATTCGTTGAGCAATGGCAGACAGAACATCATTATTGCCGTAACCTAAAATAACGTCTGATTGTTCAATGGCAATACTTTCTAATTGTGTCTCGCCACCAGGCCAATGAATGACGGCGAAGCATTGAGCAATAACAGGATCGATTTCCGCAATAATTTCTGCGAACCAACTAGCTAAAAAGGGTTCAGCATGCGGTAATTTACAAATGCTACCAGATTTCACTAATAAGCTACTAATAAAGCTCCATAATGGTAGTCCTGGTATATTGCCAGACCATAAATGGGTGATGAGTGCAGGACTAACGGCCTTAGTATAACCCCCTTTATGATTTGGAATAAACTGATTAAGTATTTGTGGGTTAGGTAAGTCTTCCGCGATAAAACGATGTAGTTGATGCTTCCGGAAAGTCATTAAATAACGCGTTAGCCCAACCTTTATTATGTCAAAAGGATAACCCGTTGATTGCGGTAAAATTTCTTCAGCTAATTGACGCCATTTAGATGTGCGGTCTAATAATATCTGGATGGCGTGATCAATTACGTCAATGATGTCATTAATCGTATATGCTTGTAAATGATATCTGGCCGATTTAATTTGATGACACACGTTAGTTAATTGAGATTGTGTTAAGTCTGGAACTTTCACGGTATAGTTGCCCACTTGAATTGTTTGATAATGAATGTCTTCAGCCTTTAGAAAAGGGACATAGCCAAGTTGTATGGTCACATTAATCCTCCTTTATTTCATCGTGTTTAAAAATGACTCAACAGCTAGGGAGCAACCTTTAGCTAAAGCGCCTTCAGTGCGTCCATGTAAGATAAAGCCATCATTTCGTGCTTCACCAATATCTTCCATCATAATTGCAGCAACAGAATTATAATTAGCTAAGTCATAATGAATTAAGACACCTTTTTCTCCATTTGGAACAGGTTCTAATGTGAGCGGATTAACAATTCTACTACGACACCAATGAGGTCCGTGCTTGATTGAAGGTGACACCGCATTGCCATCATCATAAAATTGCGTACTTAATTCTGTGACACCATACATATTGATACATTTATCTTTTGGCACACCAAATCGTTTTTCTAATGTGCTATAAAATTCTGATTGAGGTACATCGCGAGATTGATTTTTATAGCCTCCAGTATCAAAGATAAAGCTATCTTTAGGTAGTTTAAAATAAAGGCCGTGGTCAGCTAAATAATCCAAGAAATGAACCAAACTATAACTTGCGCCTAATAATGCATAAGGTGTTCCTTGTGCTTCGGCATGACGTAAAGATTGCACCACTGACTCAAATTGAATGCCCTGTTGATTAATAAATGTGTCACTAAGTGAGGTTCCAAATTGTTGTTTAACAACCTCTAAGTAATGCGCTAAAGATGAATGGGGCATATCATTAGGGCTAGGGAATAAGATACCCATATCAATACGTTCTATCTGAGGCATGACCTTTTGCTTAAAAAATTTCGTCATAGCTAAATCATAAACATCTAAATCTAGATGATAATTTTTTCCTTTGATTCCGCGTGTCGTACCGCTTGTCATAAAGACATATGCTGCATCTTCTGGAGGAATCGCACTAAAGGTCGCTTGTTTAAAGGCGTCTATAGGTACGGCAGGAATATCTTGCCATTGACGCACAGTTTGAGGTGTCTTGCCTTGGGCGATACAAAATTTTTGATAGTCTAAATTATGATTAAATTGAAAGTTAAAAAGCGTGAGCGCCATTTGTGGAAAATCTTCTGATTTACCGTCAGTAATAAAGTTAGTCATCTGTTGTTTTATTTGTGTAATATCCATTGGGACAGCCTCCTAAGCATAAATAAAAAGCAGGATACACCATCATATAATGGTACATCCTGCTCAGCGGTAATTAAATCTAATCACTTTCCTACGTTGGTATTAGCCATATCAGGTTCAATGGTTGAAGTAAGTTACTTCTCTCAGCAAGATGCACCCATAGTGATGTATAATATTGGAATACTTTTATTATATTGAAGATAGATCGTGTATGCAAAAATAATTTTGACATTGTATTTTAAATGAACTATATTTTAAGTAATGCAGATATAAGTACTAGGGGTGTTTTCGAACTGAGATGGTGTCATCCAAACCCTTTGAACCTGACCTAGTTAATACTAGCGTAGGGAAGTATATAGGATGCGGGATATATATATACTTTTTTTACGAGGTTGAGACAGGAACAGCTTATGCTTTCGGAACCAAAAGTTCTGAAACTAGATTGTTGTCTCTCTCTTTTTTTGTACTTTTCTGCTCAATGTTATCGAAGGAGTAGAGTAAGAATGAAAAGATTGACGTTAGCAGATATTTTAGTCACCGTATTAATTAGTTTTATTTTTGGAATTATTTATAAAATGGTAGGCTTAACCGTTGCCGCATTAAAACCACTAGGATTGCATTTAGACCAAATTGCATATGGTTTATGGTTTATCGCGGCGATTGTTGCTTTTCTTATCATTCGTAAACCGGGTGTTGCCATTTTAGCAGAACTTGCAGCTGGCGCAGGAGAAACAATATTATCTGGCGAGTTAAACATGTCAATCATCATGCACAGTCTTGCACAAGGTCTTGCATGTGAATTGATTTTCTTAATTTTTAAATATAAGTCAACGAAAGCATCTGTTGCCATGTTGGCAGGGGCAACTGCAGGAATTTTTACCGTTCCTGTCGATTGGTTCTTTAATTATTTAGGCAATATGCCGTGGTGGAATGTGATATTACTTTATACGATTCGCATTTTAAGTGGAACCATTTTATCAGGATTATTTGGCTATTATATTGTCCTATCACTAGAGAAAACAGGTGTTACACGCTTGTATCAATCATCGACGAAAAAAGATATCGATTCGTTATAAAGATACAGTGATAACTTTGATTATTAAAAAGAAAGTCTGGGACATCATTATGTTTTAGGCTATAAACTATATATTGTCACTAGTTGACTGGGTTGAAAATACGCTGGATACCAAGCTTTTTCAATCATCTAAAACGCTGAATTATTATATAATAGTAAAAGTCACATCGTATAAAACAGGCTAAGAAAAAGATTCTAAAATAATAGCACAAAGATGATTTATATCAAACCATCTCTGTGCTTCTTTTATATACAACACTTAATATTGTGTATACCCCAACTTGCTTTGCTTGATGAATTTCTTTTTAGAAATTCTCTTTGTTGGGGCCCCGCCCCCAACTTGCTTTGCTTGATGAATTTCTTTTTGAAATTCTTTTTGTTGGGGCCCCGCCCTAACTTGTCAGAGGTATTGATGTCCTAGACTGTGAAAAGTTAGGCTTTGACGTGTTGTTTAGGTATAACTAAGAAAGCTACTATAAAGGCTGAAATGACCATACATGCACCGACAATAAGGGCGATAGTTGCTGCCATATGAGGTGTGTGGTTTATCTCTAAAGTTGAATAAACAGTTGTTACTACAGCGATACCGAATGCGGCACCTAATGTAGAGGTCATTTTAATGATACCTGAAGCCATACCGACCTTAGATTCAGGTGCATTAGATACTGCAGTTGATAGCGCTGGTGTGGCGAAGAAGCCCAATCCCAGTCCTATAAAAGAGAAACCAATAAGAGCAATGATGTAATACAGGATATGTGGTAAGAAGTTTAAGGCAAGCAACAAAATACCTACACTAATTGATATTGGACCAGCCATCAATGGGATTTGTGGGCCTTTTTTCTGCATAAAACGCTCACCAATACGTATCATTAATAGACTGCCTAGCATATAAGGGATAGTAATCAGTCCAGCTTGTGCTCCGGTTAAACCTAAGCCCGCTTGCGCAAAAATATTGAATAAAGCAAGTGAACCAATCACGGTATTTACTAATAAATTGGCAATTGTTGTTCCAATATAGACCTTGTTTGAAAATAAACTAAAGTCGATAAAGGGATGCCGTTGTCGTTGTTCGTAAAAATAAAAGATAAATAACGTGAGTACAAATATAATCATCAAGGTTAAAATGGTTGGGCTTAACCAGCCAATTTTTGATCCTTGCGTAATCACTACATTGACACTGACCATCATGATTACAAAGACAATGATACCGATGACATCAAAGCGTTTACCATCGCTAGAACGATCTTTGGATTCAGGTGTACCACGCAATAAGATAATTGCGATAAACGCAAAGATGATAGATAGGATAAAAATCCAACGCCAACCTACATAAGTTGCAATAGTACCAGCGAATAATGACGCTAAACCTGTACCACCATAAGAGCCAAATGACCAGAAACTTAAAGCTTTTTGCCGTTCTTCACCAGTAAAAAATTGATTAATTAAAGCAATTGTAGAAGGCAATAAACAAGCTGCTGACAATCCTTGTAAGACACGTCCTGTTAATAATAAGATAGGCATGTTTGAGATAATGAGTGCTAAAGAACCAATAATGCTAAGGATTAATCCGATGTTGGTCATTTTGACACGGCCTAATTTATCAGATAATCCGCCTGCTACAACGATAAAGACGCCTGTAAGTAATGAGGTTAAGCTCACTGCTATATTAACTACACTCATGTCTATTTTATAGTCATGTTGCACATGAGGTGCAATATTCAATAATGATTGCGCAAAAAGCCAATACGTTAAAATACCTAATATAATTCCAATAATAAGTTGTTTACCTTTTTGATATGAATTTGACATACTCATCACGACCTATTCCTTAATAACTTGATGCTCTGATGCGGTTTGAGCTGCAATACGACCAAATGTAAAGATATCAGCTAGTGCATTACCACCTAATCGGTTACCAGCATGTATACCTCCTGCAACTTCACCAGAAGCATATAAACCTTGAATGACTTGGCCATTAATATCGAGTACTTGAGCACCTGTGTTAATACTTAAACCACCCATGGTATGATGCACGGCAGGTTTTCGTGGTGTTGCATAGAATGGTGCTTTTTCAATTTTAAGATCAAAGGCATTTTTACCAAAATCATCATCATGTCCTTTGTCGACAGCAGCGTTATAGCGCTCTATTGTATTGATAAATGTGTCAGGATTTATATTTAATTTTTCAGCTAGTGCCGCTAATGTATCAGCTTTAACGAGTGTGCCGTCTTCAAGCTCATGATTAATCTTATCTTCAGATGTATTCATTGCGAGTTCTTTAATATTCGCATCTGCAATGATGTAGAATAAGCCGTCAGGTTGTTCTAAAGCAGCTTTGGATAAGACATCACGACTTTCAAACTCATTGACAAAACGTTTACCATCTTTATTGACGAAGATAAAGTTTGATGGTGTCACGATTAAGCCAGTAAAGAGTGCACCTGTTTTCGGATCGGAAATAGGCATCATTTGTGTGAAGCCCATGCCTACAAGTTGTGCACCCGCTTGAGCACCTAAGCGAATACCGTCACCAGTAATGGCAGGGGAATTAGTAGTTTTAATATCATCAGGTATGTTATCCCAATACGTATTGTATTGTTGGAGCATTTTCGTATTAGCACCAAAACCACCTGTAGCAAGAATGACACCGTAACGTGCGCGAATATGCACTTTGGCACCATTTGCTTTACGTGCTTCAACACCAACCACTTTATGGTCTTCAACAATCAGTTTTTCAGCTGTCGTTTCTGTAAAAATACGTCCGCCGTTTGTTTTAACATAGTTACTTAACGTCTCTACATATTCTAAACCTTGTGCTTTCATAGGTTTATGGCCACGACGCCATAACGCACCTACAGGCATATCAACGAAAGAACGGTCAAAATGAACACCTTTGTCTGTCAACCATTTAACAGATGTTAATACATTGTCTGTTAATGTTTTAACTAAATCATATTGTCCAGAAATCTCTTCGCCGTATTTATCTGTGCGCTTACCACCAAGATAAGTTTGTATACGATGTAATTCGATTGAATCAAAGAGATAAGGTTTCTCTTCTTCTGTAGCGTTCAAATAGTCTTTGATTTGATCTTTCACTTTGTGGAAATCTTCTAGGTAGTCCTCAGCAATGTTTGCTTCGTCTAATGATAAGAGTTCACGTAATGTATCTCTTTCACCAGCGAGTGCAGGGAAGCGATTTTGCCATTGTGGTTCTGGTGCGTTGACTTGGCCACCAGTTCGAATTGTATTACCACCAATAGCAGGGAATTTTTCCAACATAATAACCTCTTTGTTATTATCCAAAGCTGTAGCAGCTGCACTTAATCCAGCACCACCCGTGCCAATTACAACAATATCTGTCGTTTCTTCTATTGTTTCATTTGACCATTGCACAACAGGTTTTGGTCTAGCTCGTAAAATATCTGGATTTTCACCAGCTTGAGTGATGGCATCGGCTATACCATCAATAATACCTTGGCTGGTTACGGTAGCACCTGAAATGACATCAACATTTAATGTTTGTCCGTCGATAATATCGCGAGGTAAACGTTCAAAGACAGGATTAGCAATTCCTTCAGACTCGCCGCTGTCATCCACATGAACGCTTATAATTTTATCTTTAGACAGTTCTACTTGCATTGGCAAATTACCATTATGTCCTTTTGCATAAACGTTGTAAACTCCTGCTTTAAACGCTACTTTTTTATTTTGTAATGCTTTTAATTTTTCATATTTTCTATGTTCTTCGGCCTTATCAAGAATCATAAAGTCCATGACTTTCCATAAAGGTGAAGGAATGTGTAGCGTTTGTTGATCGTGTATATCTGCGAAATCTTCTACAGTTTCGTCATTTAATATTTTTTCTAACCAATTTGGCTCGACTAAATAAGCTTTACCAACACTCATTAAATCATAGCCTAGAGTCAAGGCTTCTTCTGCATCTGCACGTTGTGCAATGCTTCCAACACCCATGATTGGAATCTCTGCCAATGTTTCATTTTGAAGGGATAAATATTTATTAATTAGCGGTTCAGTATCATCTTGGTTAACGATAGAAGTTCGTTTATAGCTATTAGCAGAAATATGGAAGTAATCTGGATGGTACTGTGCCAAGGTGTTAAGTAAGAACATCGTATCTTCAAAGCGAATACCAGGTTCTTCTATTTCTTCAGGGGAGAAGCGGTAACCAATAATAAAATTTTGCGCATGATGTTCTGAGGCAACTTGTTGTACTTTTTTCAATACTTCAACGGGGAAGTTTGTTCGTTTTTCTCGTGATCCGCCCCAGTCATCTTGTCGGCGGTTAGAGTGTGGAGAGAAAAATTGTTGTAGAAGGTACGTGTTAGCACCATGAATTTCAACACCATCAAAACCTGCTTCAATGGCACGTCTCGTTGCTTCTCCAAAGCGTTCAATCATGTTTAAAATTTGATTGTGGGTCATTTCTCGTGGTACTGAAGCGTCAGGTCTTAAAGCAGCTACTGGACTAGCAGAAATAGGTGTTTCACCAGCATTTAATTTTGGATTAGCCATACGACCAGCATGATATAGTTGTAAAATTGCTTTCGAACCTTTTGATTTAATGGCATCGGCTAAGCGTGTTAAACCAGGAATCTTTTCATCCGTATCGATACCTATAGCGCCAGGAAAGCCTCTACCGTGGTCTTCAACGAAGCAACTTTCGACAATTATTGCTGATGCACTCCCAGCTCTAAATTGGTAGTAGTCAATCATCTCTCTAGTGACGCTACCATCAAAATAGCCAGCTTGAATCGTCATTGGTGCCATTAAAACACGATTCTTTAATGTTGCACCACAATGTAGTGTCAGCTGATCAGTAATGTGTTTATCCATAATAACATCCTCCTGAGTGTGTATTGTGAAAACATTCACAATATGATGTAAAAAATATATGCTCTTATGAGCAAAGATTATAAATGCAATTTTGTTCTTAATTGATGTGTAAACAAGATGTCATGATTTTTGCGTATAATCACTCCTTCAACTCCGTCGATTTGGTTTAACAAATCAATATTCTGTTGCGCGTAGCCGAAGCTACATAGCGTTGACCAAATTTCGCCATCTATAGAATGGTTAGAAATAATCGTAACACTTGCAATATCATTGTTCACTGGGTAGCCAGTAGTACTATCCAAAATATGATGATACAGTTGACCATCTTGATAGAAATAGCGCTCATAAATACCAGATGTCACGACTGATTGTTGCTGTATCTCTACGGTTAATAATGGTAATCCATCGTGATGAAATGGGTCTCTAATACCTACATGCCAAGTTTTGTGTGTAGCAGGACTGCCAATTGTAATGACATTACCTCCAAGATTGATAATGCCTGAAGTTACACCATTTTGAAGAAAAAATGCTTGTAATTCGTCGGCAAAATAACCTTTTGCAATTGCACCTAAATCGATTTCCATATCATGCTGTGCTAAAAAAATCTCATGTTTGGCATCGTTTAAGTATAAGTGATGTGGTTGAATGCGTCTTAGTCGTTGTTGAATTTCTGTGTTTGTGGGTAATTGAGCATCTTCAAAGCCAATTCGCCATAACTTGACGAGGGGACCAATTAAAATATTTAATTTTAGATTGGATGACATTGATGCTTGATGTGCTTTTTTAATAAGATGAAACAATTCAGGATGTACCTGAACTGGACGAATACCGGCTTGTTGATTGATTGCCATCAACTCTGATTGGGTATTGTTCGCGCTAAAACGTTGTTCCCAAGCTCTAATTTTGGCTTCAGCGAAATCGAATAAGTATTCTGCATCATCGTGATTGATAGATAGTTGTATGAGGGTTCCCATTGCCTTAATTTGCCGTTTGTTCAATAGACAGCCCTCCTTTTTAAATTGCTTCGAAACTTTGTCAACGTTCAATTATTATCATAGCATGCATACAATAATAAATGATTGATGTCATTAAAATGTCATAATAATATTATGCTATTATTTTTAATAATCATAATAAGTAATTCTTAATGTATTTTAATTGTTTAACTAGTGGATATGTCATGATTATAGTTGTGTTATAGGGGTATTTAGTAGATAAATAATAAGTTGTTTTATATTTGGCTTGCTTATTGGATTGGCCTTAACATAAACAACGGAAATGCAAGGAGTGTGAATGATGCGTAATCAAAATGACAAATTAAAATGGTCAAGTCTCATTATGGGAACCCTATTATTGATTACTGCTATTATTATTTTTAGTCATCCGGTTAAAAATTTTTATGCCTTAACGTGGCTAATTGGTGTATTTATTGTGATTAATGGTATATTAGGGCTCTTTTTCAGAAGAGCAGCCAAGGCGATGACTGGTAGTGGCACTTTAACAACGTTTATGGCGATAATTGACATTATATTTGGTCTACTAGTCATGTTCAATGTTGGTGTAGGCTCAGCCTTTTTTATCTACATGTTTGCCGTTTGGTTTGTGATTAGCTCAGTCATTGGTTTAATGACATTGTCAGGACAAGGGCGATTTAAAGGACTATCAATTTTGATCAATATGCTTGGTTTGCTATTTGGTATTATTCTGCTGTTTAATCCAATGATGGGAATGGTCATTGTATCGATGATGATTGGCATAAGTTTTACCATCATAGGCGTAATGTATATCGTGGATGGATTGGCTTAAATTTAAATTATTTATAATAGTTGAACAGATTGTGATATAAACACTAGAAATTTAGCCAGTAAATGAGTTTACAAAAACTCATTTACTGGCTTCTTTATTCATAATACGTCGTATGATTGACTCGTATGCATAGAGTGCTATCTCTTCACCCCAACTTGCTTTGTTTGGCGAATTTCTTTTCGAAATTCTCTTTGTTGGGGGGCCGGTCTTTGTCGAACACTGTATTCTCGGGTGTCTCGTTATATATATTACGTATTCATGTGTCGTTTTACGGCGAAGTTTTTTAAGAAATAAGCATGGTAACATGATGCAACATCTGCTACTAATAAAACTTCGGTTTTTATGCGTTCAAATGATATTGTGGAAACTATACTTGATAAAAAGATTTTGGCGTTGCAATTTTAATCCGTTCTATTTATGTTCCACACTGTCTTTTCACTTGTTATAGATTGTAAATGAATAAAAGAAAATAATAGGCTATAATCGGTATAAAGACTTAGCGGAGGTACTGATATGACATATAATTTTGATGAAATCATTGATAGACGTTCAACCAATGCGATGAATGTTGAAGGCTATCTGCCATATTTATTTGGTAATGCAGATGTGTCAGATTTACAACATACTGATGACTTAATTCGCTTATGGATAGCGGACATGGATTTTGCGACACCTGACGTGGTACTGAATGCCATTCGTCGTCGTTTAGATCAAAAAATTTTAGGCTACACACAAGTATTCCATGTGGATTATTACAACGCATTTGTTAAATGGACGCAATCACGTTACGGCTATCACTTTCCGCAAGAGCAATTGGTCTTTTCTCATGGAATCGTTGCCGGATTGATAGAGTTAGTAAGTTATATTTGTAACAATGAAGATCATGCACTTATTTTAACGCCAAGTTATGGTCCATTTAAAATGGCATGTGATGAGAATCAAGTTGAGGTACACTACTCACCACTTATCAACGAAGAGGAGTATTATCGCATTGATTTTGATGATGTAGAACGTCAAATTGTACAACATAATATTAAGCTATGTATTTTCTGCAATCCACATAATCCATCTGGACGTGTATGGTCACGTGAGGAATTAGAACGCTTCGGAAATATTATGAAAGCACATGATGTGTGGTTAATTTCTGATGAAATTCACTGCGATATAATGAGAAAAGGCATGCAACATTTACCATTTGCGACCGTTCTTTCTGACTATGATAAAGTTATTACAGCCATGTCACAAAGCAAAGCGTTTAACATAGCTGGGCTTATGTTTTCAAATCTAATTATTAGGCATAAAGGACTATTAAATACATGGAAGCAACAACATTTTGGTAGTGAGAATCCATTGAGTATTGCAGCAACTCAAGCTGCTTATGAACAAGGTGAAGATTGGCTACAAGCTATGAATACTTATTTAGATGGCAACTTTGAATGGTTAAAACAATTTTTACAACAAGAGCTTCCAAATGCGAAATTTAAAATCCCAGAAGCAACATATTTGGCTTGGATAGATTTGAGTGATTATATCACGCAGCAGCATATTTCTGAACCTATGGCGAAGTATTTTATTAAGCGGGCAGGCGTGATAATCGAAGGTCAAGAACAGTTTGTACATAATGCAGATGGTCATATCAGAATTAATTTAGCTGTGCCAAGAACAGTGTTACAGCAAGGATTAACTAAAATTAAAGCAGCACTTATGTCATAGTTGAAACCATCATTTTTCTAAGGTGCATCTCAAAAGTTGGACAATAATCTGACTGTTAGGGATGCACCTTATTTTAATTTGTGAAAGGCATATTTCTTATGATTATATCGAAAAGACATAAGCAAAGTTTAAACATCAATTAAGAAAAATTTAAGCTTAATAACATCAAAATTGTGATATATTGCACATTAGAAGGAATAAGTATGAATTACAGTCATAGTGTAAGTTGGATAGTTAAATAAGATTAAACAGATTTTAAATTGATTAAAAAATTGGTACTGTTGTTTGCGTCATTAAATGCATTATTTAAATACTATGATGTTTATTATCCTACTGTTAAGCAGCTACTTAACACATATGAGCTAGCGAGTTAAATGCGCTGATGATACAATTGAAAATCCTTTAGTAAAGAATGTTTATAGCTTAGAAGTTGAAGAAAAGTTGAGTTTAAATGATGCGAAAATGTTTTTGGGGTTGAATAACAAGAAAGAGAAAGGTTGATGATGTTGGGAACATTTATGGAAATATTAAAAATAATAACACCTGTGCTATTAGCTTCTGCTGTTATTGCTACACAATATTTATTATCACGTACAGGGAAAAAACGATTTGGATTAATTATTCCAATTATTACCTTGGCAGTAATTGTTTATATGCATATTACAGGGATTTTAGGATTGAAATTAATTGGGACCATCCTTTTAACAATTATTGCAGAGCTTTTTTTATTAGGGCAATGGGTAAGTGCTCAAGAAGATTGTAAGAAAAAACACGCTGAAAATGAAAGTAAGGATTTAAAGTTATAGAAGATATAACAATGTTAAGTTGAATTTTGACGTTGCTAAAAAAGATTGGAGATACATATTTAAATCATGCCGGGGCTGGACTACGAATTCATAATGAATTCTATCCTGCTCCTTTTTTAATGCAATTATTTTGATGTTATAGAAAACATAGATGAGG
Source organism: Staphylococcus sp. HMSC063A07 (assembly GCF_001836955.1). Classification (NCBI taxonomy): domain Bacteria; kingdom Bacillati; phylum Bacillota; class Bacilli; order Caryophanales; family Staphylococcaceae; genus Staphylococcus; species Staphylococcus sp. HMSC063A07. Next base: position 41,885 of record NZ_KV830908.1, on the reverse strand, counting down.
CATTACACTAAGTGTTAAACGCTGAAAAGGAACCGGCAGTATTTTGCTTCTTTGAAAAGCATTTGTGTATGTGTCTGGGATTAAAAAAGTGTATAAAAAATTGACTAAGCAAGGTTGCTATTTCTCAAATTGGCAATTATGAATTGCGATACTTAATTAAGGTCCACTTGTTTTATTTTTAAATTAACAATAACTTAAAATATATATTTATTTGAATATTCAAAAACGCGGGCGTAAAATGGTGGTGAAGAAATAAGAAAACGCTTGCAAAAATCTTCTTATTTCTAGAAACACTAGTCATTGTATATTAAGTCATAAAACATTGTGAACAAAAGGGGGGACATTCATGACAGAAAAGTATGATGTGATTATTATTGGTGCCGGTCCAGGTGGTTATGTGTCAGCAATTCGTGCGGCCCAATTAGGTAAGACAGTAGCTATCATAGAAAAGAATAATGCTGGTGGTACGTGCCTTAATGTTGGGTGTATTCCATCCAAGACCTTATTAGAGCATGGTAAGAAAGTGCATGACATTCAAAGTGCAGATGAATGGGGTATTCACACATCAAACTTGACGATTGATGCTGCGCAATTAACTTCACGTAAAGTACAAGTTGTACAAACATTAACAAGTGGTGTGACCCATTTATTGAAGAAAAATAAGGTTAGTTATTATAAGGGAGAAGCCAAAATTAATTCTGATCTTACAGTTACAGTAAATGATGAAACATTGTCATCACAAGATGTTGTATTAGCAACAGGCAGTCGACCATTTGTACCATCTATTCCAGGTTTAGAAAACGTTGATTATGAAACGACAGATACGTTTTTTGATATGGAAGCGTTACCTAAATCATTAGTAGTCATAGGTGGTGGCGTCATTGCTACAGAATTGGCATCATCCATGGCAGATTTAGGTGTCAAAGTAACCATTGTAGAAGTAGCAGATGATATATTGCTTACTGAAATTGATGAAGTGAGAGCGCTGTTGAGAGAACATTTAGAGTCACAAGGGATTGAAATTATTACATCTGCAGATATTGAAAAGGTAGAGAAAAAGTCATTGCATTTAAAAGGACAAGATACGATTTCTTTTGATCGTTTGTTAGTAGCAACAGGGCGTCAACCAAACATCGAAATTGTAAATGATTTGGAGTTGAGTCGTGACGGTAAGTACCTACAAGTTGATGTGCACTATCAAACATCAAAAGCACATCTTTATGCAATCGGAGATTTAACATCTGGTTATCAATTAGCGCATGCCGCAAGTGCTCATGGTATACATGTAGCTGAACATTTAGCTGGAATGCAGCCCAAAACAATTAAACAAGAAGATATTACTCGCTGTATTTATACACGTCTCGAGGCTGCATCGGTAGGATTATCAGCTGAACAAGCTGAAGCGCTAGGTTACGAAGTGAAAGTGACGACATCTGGTTTTCAAGGAAATGCTAAAGCCATAATTAAAGGTGAAGGCCAAGGATTTGTACAGTTGGTAATAGATGAAAAATATAAAGAAATACTAGGTGCATTTATAGTAGGACCACATGCTACCGATTTAATTGGGGAATTACTAGGTGTTAAAGCATCTGAGGGAACGATTGCTGAGCTGAGTGAAATTATTCAACCCCATCCGGCATTGTTGGAAGCGATTGGAGAAGGTGCAGATGCTTATTATAATCAGGCGATTCATATGTGAGATATGCCATGATGTTTAGTTAAAGCAACGACGATGACTAAATGGACATAGCAAGCCACTATCAAGAGGATATGAGGAGGAATGAGTTATGGAAAAAGAACAAGCACGTTGGATTTATAAAACAATGAATGAAATTCGCTATTTTGAAGAAAAAGTGCACAAAATTTTCAGTGATGGTAAAATTCCTGGTTTTGTCCATTTATATGTTGGAGAGGAAGCAGTTGCAACTGGTGTCATGTCACAACTTGAAGATGATGATTACATCACGAGTACCCATCGTGGTCATGGCCATGCCATCGCGAAAGGCTGTGATTTGAATGGCATGATGGCAGAAATTATGGGTAAAAAAACAGGATTAGGTCATGGTAAGGGTGGCTCTATGCACGTAGCCGAAATTGATAAAGGTATGTTAGGTGCTAATGGAATTGTAAGTGGCGGTTTTGGTTTAGCAATCGGAGCAGGTATTTCTATTCGCAACCAGCAGAAAGAAAATGTGGCTGTATGTTTCTTTGGTGATGGCGCTGCAAACGAAGGCAATTTCCACGAAGGACTTAATTTTGCGTCTATTTTAAATTTACCGGTTATCTTTGTTTGTGAGAACAACCAATTTGGTGAAGGTACAACACATGATTATGCCAGTGCGTCAGAGACAATTGCTGAACGCGCTTCTGCATATAACATGCCAGGTGTACGTGTGGATGGTATGGATGTCATGGCAGTCTTAGAAGCGACAGAAGAAGCGGTTGCGCGTGCTAAAAAAGGTGAAGGACCGACCCTAATTGAATGTGATACTTATCGGAAATATGGTCACTTTGAAGGTGACGAACAAAAGGTTAAATCACCAGATGATCGCAATGCTGATAAAAATGCAACCGAAGAATTTAGAAAGCAAGCGATTGAAGAAGGTTGGTTAACTGAAGACGAAGCTGACGACATTGAAAAAGCTGCAGAACAAGCAGTTGAAGATGCCGTGAAATATGCTGATGACAGTGATTTACCAGATGTCGAATCATTATATAAAGATGTATTTGCCTAAAAGGAGGATATCATTATGACTGAAACGCGAAAGCTAACATTTATGGGTGCAATTAACGAAGCGATTGATCAATCAATGGAACAAGATGAAAATGTCATTCTCATTGGTACCGATGTCTCTGGTGGTGCAGGCGTTAAGCACATTAAAGACGATGATACTTTTGGCGGCGTATTTGGAGTGACAAAAGGATTAGCGAAAAAATATAGCCGTAATCGTGTCATTGATACACCGATTGCAGAACACATTACATTAAGTGCAGGAGTGGGGGCAGCAGCTACAGGCTTGCGTCCGATTGCAGAACTTATGTTTAATGATTTTCTAGGATTTGGATTAGATCCTATTTTAAACCAAGGCGCTAAAATGAGATACATGTTTGGCGGTAAGGCTAAAATTCCACTTGTCGTGCGAACAGTTCATGGGGCTGGTGCAGGTGCAGCGGCACAACATTCTCAATCACTTTATAACGTGTTTGCTGCGATACCAGGTGTAAAAGTAGTTGTTCCGTCAAACCCATATGATGCCAAAGGATTATTAATGGCGGCGGTACAAGATGACAATTTAGTCGTATTTTCAGAAGATAAAACGTTACTTGGGCAAAAAGGAAATGTGCCAGAGGAACCTTATACCGTTGATATAGGTAAAGCACGTGTTGTCCGTGAAGGAGAAGATTTATCCATTGTGGCAATTGGTAAAATGGTTGCTGTAGCCGAAGAAACCGCAGATCGTTTAAAAGACGACAATATTTCCGTTGAAGTGATAGATTTACGCACTGTCTCACCATGGGATGAAGAAACTGTATTAACATCTGTTAAAAAGACCGGACGTTTAATTGTGATTGATGAATCTAACCCACAATGTAATGTTGCAGGAGATATTGCTTCGGTTATGGGCGACCGTGCTTTTGATTATTTAGATGGTCCAATTAAAAAAGTAACGGCGCCAGATACTCCTGTACCATTCGCAGCAAACTTAGAACAAGCATATATTCCAAATGCAGATAAAGTATTAGATGTTGCAGCAGAATTAGTTGATGACTTAAGAAAAGTTAAATCATAAATGAGGGGGTGACATAAATGAGTCAAAATATCATTATGCCAAAGCTAGGTATGACAATGACAGAAGGTACTGTAGAAGAATGGTTTGTCGCTGAAGGTGATGATGTCAACGAAGGTGATAGTATAGCAACCATTAGCTCAGAAAAATTAACCCAAGATATTGAAGCGCCAGCGACAGGAACATTGCTAAAAATCGAGGTTCAAGCAGGAGAAGATGCTAAAGTTAAAGGTGTTCTTGGAATCATTGGTGATGCAGACGAAGCTACAGATAATAGCTCAAGTTCAACTGAGTCAACAAATGAAACTGCAGATACATCAGAACATGATCAGCATGAGACGTCAACGGAGACAGCAAAAGACGATGCTCAATCTTATTCAACAGAAAAATCAACTGCAGATGTGGAAAAATCACCACAACACACGCGTATCTTTATTTCACCACTTGCACGCAATATGGCTGAAGACAAAGCGTTAGATATTAATCGCATAAAAGGCACAGGTGGAAATGCACGTATTACCAAATTAGACATTCAACGCGTAGAAGCTCAAGGTTATGATTACGATGACAGTAAAGCTACTGAAACATCAGTCCAAACAAGTAAAAACGTTGATGTTACTAATATTGGAGAAGGATTAAATCCAATGCGTAAGCGCATCGCACAAAATATGCGTGAAAGTTTAGCTAACACAGCCCAATTAACATTACATCGCAAAGTAGATGCCGATCGTCTACTTGATTTTAAAGACAAATTAACCGTTGAATTAAATCAAGCAGATAAAGATGTGAAATTAACTGTAACTGCACTCTTAGCTAAAGCAGTTGTACTTGCCTTAAAAGACTATGGCGCAATGAATGCACGCTATGACAATGGTGAGCTATTGGAATATGAGGATGTTCATTTAGGTATTGCAACATCATTAGAAGAAGGGCTAATGGTACCTGTTATTAATGAAGCTGATACGAAAAGCATTGGTGCACTCGCTGAAGAAATTAAAAAAACATCTCAAGCCGTACGTGATGGTCACACAGATGATGTTCAATTGAGTGGTGCAACATTCACCATCACGAATATGGGTACAAGTGGTATTGAATACTTTACCCCTATTCTTAATCTAGGAGAAACAGGGATTTTAGGTGTTGGTGCATTGATGAAAGAAGTCACATTAGATGGTGATAGTTTGAGACAAGTGTCACGTATTCCTTTAAGTTTAACTTTCGATCATCAAATATTAGATGGCGCAGGCGCTGCAGAGTTCTTAAAAGTATTAGCAAAATATATCGAAAATCCATATTTACTTATTTTATAATAGGACAGCACACCCTCAATGCATTGGTTAAATGGATTGAGGGTGTTTTTTTGGAAAATTACTATCTTTTATTGTAAGATAGTTGACAAAATGAATTTGATGTACTATCTTATATTACAAGATAGTTGATAAAAAGGTGATAGATATGTCTGTTTCGAATCAAATGATGAAGGGGCTTTTAGATGGTGCAATTTTAGGCTTAATTGCAAAAGGTGAAACGTACGGTTACGAAATTTTAGAAAAATTGAAAGAAAATCAATTTCCAGAAATTAGTGATGGGAGTATTTATCCAGTTTTACTACGTCTAAGCAAAAAGGGTTATGTGCATACCACAACACGTAAATCCGATAATGGCGGCCCTAAACGCAAATATTATACAATTTCTGACAGTGGTTTAGACGAATTAACACGTTTTAAAGAAAAATGGCAATATTTAAATATTGGAATGACAAATTTATTCGGGAGTGAAATAAATGTTAAGTAAACAGTCAGAGGAATTTTTAACTAAACTTAGAGTAGAATTGTTATTTAGAGGTAAAAGTGAAGAACAAATTGATGAAATAGATGAAGAATTAAGAGATCATTTAACGATATGTGAACAGCAAGGTAAAGATGTGAGCGATATTATTGACACGCCAGTACAAGATTATGCCAATCGCTTTGCACGGCATATGCCGTTTGCTAATCAATTGGCTAAGTATATGACTTACTTTATTCTCTTTATGATTGCCGTATTTACTATCCCAGATTTATTTACTAAATCATTTACATTAAGTGTCGGTTATATTTTAAATATTTTCTTTATCTTCTTTATCAATGTCATTGTAGGATTGTATGTAATTAAAATGCTTATTTTAAAATTTGGAGATAAGAAGAGGCTTTATGTTTTAGCCTTTTTGACTGGTTTTCCTATCTTTGGCTTAATGGTATTAAGTACGTATTTAACAGGAAAATTTCCGATTTATAACATCGTGACATTGAATCAACAGCAAAGTATTATTTTAGGGATAGTCTTACTTATTGCAGTTATGTTAGCATGTATTTTACTAAAGCAAAAAGTGTATGCACTGATTATTTTAGCACTTTGTATGCCTAATATTGTTGCGTGTTTGTTTGCTAAAGACAACTCACAATATATCTATATTTCTGTGATAGGCTTAGTTATATTGACTTTCGTATTTATCGCCTTTAACATCTATCAGTTTTGGAAAGAAAGCCGTACTAATAAATCGAAATAAATTGAAATATAAAAAACAGAGTCATGATACTTAAAAGTTAAGTATTGCATGGCTCTGATTTTATTTGGATGATGTCTGAACAACATCTATTATAATAAGACTCAAAACTTACTATAAAATCGCTACACTATTATTATACATAATATTATGGGATTATAGTGGTGTTTTAGCAATAAATATGAGTAATTTTATAAGAATTAATAGACAATTTACAAAAAGTGTCGCCTAATTTCTAATTATTTTAGTTGTGTAGTTTATTTTTCTTCTGCAATTGTGACTTGACGAATAAAAATTGAGAATATAATGCACAATCTATACAATAAAATTGTACGAAAATAGTTGTAAATTTAACACTTTCAAATATAATTATATCAACTATTCAATAATCGTTATTTTGAACGTGCACAAGCGGTTTACTGCGATATAATCAAAACATAGCAACTTTCGAGTTGCTAAATTTAACACAAGTGAAGAATTTGTGTATGAAGCTATAGTCAAAAAGTTGAAATCACTGAGGTTCCAACGACACATCGATCGATGCTCTGCAGAGTATAACGCGCTACAAAATTAGTTGGATTTGTAGCGCGTTATTCAATTTGTAATAATAAAGAAAACTTATTTACTTCGCAAGATTTCAGACATTAATTGTGTATAAAGGCCACTCGCTTTGTAGCCAATTAAGATGTCTTCCGTTTGAATTTTCGAAATGTGAGGTAAACCTCGAATTTTACATACCTTTTGATGATAATCTTCAAAAGAAACAGACGTTTTAGATTGAAATAACTCATAGAAATAACAATCAAGTTCACGCGTTTCATTCACAGTATAGCCGTATCGCAATAGCATTAAGTCACGAGTTTTTAAGTCAGGTGCTAATGTTTCTTGTAACATGTCGATAGATTGTTTTATTAACAATAATTCATGATCTAATGCTTCTTGATTCAAACTGTTCAACTCCTTATTACTAAGAATAACCCTAACGTATCATAGCTTAATAAGATATGAAAGTAATGAAGGACAGGGGCCCCAGCAAAGAGAATTTCGAGAAGAAATTCACCAGGCAACACAAGTTGGGGTGGGGCCCCAACAGAGAGGCTTTCGAAAAGAAAGCCAACGGACAACGCAAGTTGGGGTGCTGAATACATATAATAAAAAATATAAAATGAGATATGCTAGAATGTTACTAATAATAGCATCATAGGTTATGTCAATAAGACATCTACGTATATATAAAGATTAAAACATGGAATAAAATTACTGGAGGCAAGAACATGCTAGCAATTTTGAAAAGCACGGTTAAATTCATGCTCAAGTTTCTTGATTTTGAAAAGAAATGGGACTACTATTTTATGTTCTTTTTGAATTCAATTGTTATCATTGGTATTTTTTGCTTTCCATTAGCTATAGAAATAAAAATACTGCTAAATTTAAAGAATGATTTTTTGGAAATTATGCTAATTGCTATCGTATGTGCATTGATATTATCAAATATAATGGTATGGATCGTATTAATACAGACATGCTTAAACTTTTTTATAATTTACAGGGATTTGCAAGGTAGATGGTTTATCAAGAGAGGTTTAAATAGAAAATTTTATGAAAACAAATTAAGGTTAGATACAGTAGAAGATATAAATAAGGAACTTGCTTCAAAAAATGTAGATTATCCATTACGAGCACTTTATAAATGTATTCATTATAGATACTATGATTTTGAAGGGAATATGTACGAAGAAATTGCATGTATATTTAGCAAACTTCATATGATACGAATGCATCTTTTTTCCCATCCGCATAAGAAGAAAAAGCTGGGTCTGCTTATATTAACCTTTATGATGAGCATAATGGTATGTATTTCATATATTACAGGTGGAAGTCCAATATTTTTAAATCGTATTATACCATATGCACAGTGTGTTTATTGCTTGATTAGTACAGGTATTCTAGCATTTATCAATGATGATCTTATAACAGAAAATAATAGGGCGAAAATTTTAGTAATACGGTATTTTCAACAACGAAATAATAATAAACGAAATTTTTAATAGAGAGCGGGACTACGAATTCATTATGAATTCTGTCCCGCTCTCGTCGTAAGAAGCACAAAGATGATTTCTAATATCAAACCATCTTTGTGCTATTATTTTGTGTTGAGACCTATATAAATATTACTAGATCCTTCATTGCTTTCCGTTTTGTTCCAGGCTACAATAAGTATTTGAAAACGGTTGCTCATTAAACAACAACGAATCCTGAGATAGAGAGTAGGGTGAATGATGATTGATCGAAAATTGAAATTAGTACAGTTATTTTTAAATAATCAATCGAGTTATTTAACGTCAGATGAGATTGCAACGTATTTAAATGTATCGAATCGGACGGCACGAAATGATATTAAAATTGTGAATATGTCACTGTTAGCAGAACTGATTATAAGTGTAAAGGCTAAAGGATATACGCTTAATACGGCACGTTACACGATTGAAGATATCGAAGCGGCTCTTCAAAGATTTTCTTTGCAGGATAGTAACCATCTAGTGCAGCTGGGTTATCGATTGTTGATGCATCATACCATCGTAACTCTGACAGATTTGGAACAACAATTTTGTTTCACAAAGCGTGAATTATTGGATTATTTAGAGCGTTTGCGCATGTGGTGTGACAAGTTTGAAGTAGATATACATATAAAAAAAAGAAAAGGTATTATTGTAGAAGGTAGTGAAACTGCAATAAATAATGCAATTTTACATTTGAATCAGTTAGCAACACAGCATGTACGTGTGGAAGATTTGATTCTGAATGAACTACCCGAAGCACATGTTTGTACAATACGTCAGATTTTTAAAACTAATTTACAAGCGGAGCAACTATCTACATCCGACATACAAATAGAACAATTGATGATCCATCTTATTTTAATTATGAAAAGACATCAGTCGAATGCACAGTCTTGGCATTTAAATGAAGAAGCCTTAGTGATTTCACGAGGAATTATTGAAGAAATTAATCATCGTTTAGGCTATGACTTAAATGATGATACAAGCCAACTATTCTCTTTTTTCATCGGTTATCATTTTAATAAGTTTGAGCTAACGTTCGAAAAACTATTTATTGATAGTTATATTCAACAATTAATTTTAAAAATGGAAGCAAAGATGCATATTCCATTTAGTCAAGATGTTATTTTAAAAGACAATCTAACAGAACATTTTAGTCGTACGTATTTGAGGATTATAAAAGAAGTGTATATGAATAATCCATTGACGAGTGAAATCAAAACGCTCTACCCATATGCCTTTAATGTATTATTTGACATTGTTCAAACACTGTCGCAAAGAGCGGATATTACGCTGAGTGAAGATGAAATTGCCTTTTTAACCATTCATTTTCAAGCATCCATTGATCGAAATGAAGTGACGCGTGTTCATATGGTTATTTGTTGCTACTATGGCTTAGGTATTTCTCAACTATTAGAAACGAAATTAACAACATTAAATCGACATATTAAAGTGCAAGATACGCTTCAGTATGATGATTTGGCTACTTATTCATTTGAAGGTGTGGACGTTTTAGTGATGACACATGATATAGATGTTGAGGTACCATCATATGTTGATGTCATAAAGATATCTCCATTATTATCAGAAAAGGATCAACATCAAATTCAATCATTGGTTAAGCAAAAGCTTAATCCAACCATAACCTCCCATGATATGAGTTCAATTCCTATTAAAGTGATTACAGCTAAGTCATATCAAAGTTTGCCTGAGTTATTTGATCGTGTACATGATATTTTAATGGCATGTCATGCAGTGCAAGAGGATTACATTCATACAGCATTATTACGTGAGAAAGCATCATCCACCTATATTGGACATGGTGTAACCATGCCACATGGAGATCCAGACAAGGTGCTAAAGTCACATGTTCTAATTTTTAAACATAGTGAGGGTTTTTATTGGCAAGAACATGAGGTCAAGTTAGTCTTTTTCTTAGCCATTACACCTCAAGATATACACATGAATAAGCAACTGATGCACGTGCTAGCTCAATTAGATGATTCAGCTGTAGAACACTTGAGTCGCTTAGACGAAGTTGCATTTAAACAAGAAATTTTCGGATTAATACAAGGATAATTGCCGGTACTAGTGGCAATTATCTTTTTTAATGCCTTAATGTTATCGCTTACAATTTAAGTTGAGGAGCGTGATTGAAATGAAAATATTAGCGATTACATCTTGCCCGAATGGAATTGCTCATACATATATGGCTCAAGAAAAATTAGAACAAGCAGCTAAAGAGATGGGTGTTGATATTAAAGTTGAAACACAGGGCGGCGTGGGAGCAGAAAATGTGTTAACTGCCAAGGAGATACGTGAGGCAGATGGCATTATTATTGCAGCTGATAGACAAGTTGATTTGGCTCGGTTTCATGGTAAACGATTAATTAATGAAAATGTGCGCGAAGGCATTCATCATCCACAAGCATTAATTCAACGTATCATTGATCATGACGCTAAAATTTATCATCATCACGGTGAAACAAACGAACATGATGTGGTAGATGATGAAAATAAAAAAAGTGGCGTGCAAATGGTCTATCAACATCTAATGAATGGTGTGTCATTTATGGTGCCATTTATAGTTGTAGGTGGATTGCTGATAGCGATTGCTTTGACGTTAGGCGGAGAAACATCATCTAAAGGCCTAGTGGTGCATGATGGTACATTTTGGAAATCAATTGAAAATATAGGAAAATTATCATTTGGATTTATGGTACCGATTTTAGCTGGATATATTGCATATAGTATCGCAGATAAACCAGGTTTAGTACCCGGGATGATTGGTGGTGCTATCGCAGCGGATGGTAGTTTCTATGGTAGTGCTGCAGGTGCCGGTTTTCTTGGTGGCATTGTTGCAGGGTTCATTGCTGGTTATGTTGCTAAATGGATTAAACAGGTTAAAGTTCCAAAAGCAATGGCACCAATTATGCCAATTATTATTATTCCGATATTAGCTTCATTGGTTGTCGGTTTAATTTTTATTTTTGTTATCGGAGGGCCAATCTCGAGTATTTTTAGTGTGTTAACCACTTGGCTAAAAGGTATGCAAGGTACAAATATCATTATCTTAGCACTAGTCATTGGTGCAATGATTGCCTTTGATATGGGTGGCCCAGTTAATAAAGTAGCTTTTCTTTTCGGTTCGGCTTTGATCGCTGAAGGCAATTATACGGTTATGGGAATGGTCGCAGTTTCTGTGTGTACACCGCCGATAGGTTTAGGTCTAGCTACATTTTTCCAAAAACATAAATTTAATCAATCAGAACAAGAAATGGGTAAAGCGTCATTTACAATGGGATTATTTGGTATTACTGAGGGTGCAATTCCATTTGCAGCACAAGATCCATTGCGTATTATCCCAGCCAATATGTTTGGCGCAATGGTGGCAGCAGTGATTGCAGCTTTAGGTGGTGTGGGTGACCGTGTCGCGCACGGTGGTCCGATTGTAGCAGTACTTGGAGGTATCGACCATATTGTTTGGTTCTTTATAGCAGTCATTGTTGGTAGTATCGTGACAACGCTGACTGTATTATTGTTAAAACGTAAAACGCCTGCCATTAATGTTGATGAAACACAGGCAAAAACAACGTTAGCCACAGAAGTTACTACGCCTCCACAATCGTCAGTAAATGAAAATCTTGACAATAAAAATACTGCTGAACAACAAGTCTTTCATCAAGAGTTGATTGAACGTGTCCAAACACCTATGACGCGTGATGAAGCAATAGATTGCCTTATTCAGCAATTGGATAAACATGGCTATATTAATGATTGTTTAACTTTAAAAGATGCTATTGTAGCGCGGGAAGCCGAAGCGACAACTGCAATAGGAATGAACGTGGCGATTCCACATGCCAAGTCAGCTGCAGTTAAAGAACCTGTTGTGGCAGTATTACAGCATCAAACAGGTGTAAAGTGGGATAGTCTAGATGGTTCATTACCACAAATTATTTTCTTAATAGCTGTGCCAAATCATAGTAATGATACACATTTGAAGTTGTTACAACGTTTATCAAGAGCCTTAATGGACGATGCTACACGTAAACAATTTATTGAAGCAGCATCAACAGCAGATATATATCACATGTTACAACAACTATAAAGGAGGCGTCAGGACATGGTGTTATTTTTACAACCAGTTTTTCAAGAACGCATTTGGGGAGGTCGTGCCTTACAACAACAATTTAATTATGATATTCCAAGTCATACTACTGGTGAATGTTGGGCGATTTCAGCACATCCAAATGGTCCGAACATTATTGAAAACGGACCGCATAAAGGAAAGACTTTGACGCAAGTATGGGATGAAGATCGCGCATTATTTGGAGAAGATCAACGCAGCCAATTTCCACTGTTAACAAAGATTTTGGATGCTAATGATAAATTATCTGTGCAAGTTCATCCGGATGATGCCTACGCTTTAGCACACGAAGGCGAGTATGGTAAGACAGAGTGCTGGTATATTATCAGTGCTAAGGAAGGTGCAGAAATTATTTATGGTGTTCATGCAGATAATCAAATTGAGTTAGCCCAGAAGATTGATGCACGAGACTTTGACACGTTATTTAAACACGTTCCGGTTAAAGCAGGTGATTTTTTCTATGTGCCGGCTGGAACTGTACATGCCATCGGGGCCGGGATAACGATTCTAGAAACACAACAATCTTCAGACACGACCTATCGTATTTATGATTATGATCGCAAAGATAAAAATGGACAACTACGTGCACTTCATTTGGAACAGAGTAAGGCGGTTATTGATCTTGAAACGAAAAATCCTAATACGGTGCCGATACATAGTATCAAGCACGGCCAGTCAATGACACAGTTTGTGTCAAACGCATTCTTTACAGTAGATAAATGGGAAATTGATGGCACGTTACCATATGAGAAACCACATGTTTATTGTCTAGTATCTGTGATAGATGGACAAGGTATTGTAGCTATAGATGGAGAACAATGGCCAATTAACAAAGGCAGTCATTTTATTATCACAGCTGATGATTATGACGTCGAATTTGATGGACAACTCACGTTAATCGTTAGTCATCCATAAAAGGAGCGGGACAGAATTCATTATGAATTCGT
>NZ_KV830908.1:0-28298 GCF_001836955.1 Staphylococcus sp. HMSC063A07 | reverse complement strand
ATTCATTATGAATTCGTAGTCCCGCCCTGGTAAGGTTGACTAGGATTGAAAATATCTTGGTATAAGCATATGTTCAATTGTCAACTACTGCCAATATATAGAGTTCATAGCCTAAAACATAATGATGGCCCAGATTCGATTTCCTATGATTAGTGTCGATGATAACGTGGGAATAATAATTCATTAGTGAAATAAAGTTGTGAATCAATGGGTTGTACGATTTTATCGTTTTCGTGTAACCATAGTTGTAAATCATTGTAATAATCGGAGCTCATTGATAAATCATTAGTAAAACAATGGGCTGTAGCTTGTATGGTTTGTTGGTTTAATGCATCATATACATCAGTTTGCGTATAAGCACAATAAATTGCAATCGCTTCATCCAAATGTTGATGAATATAATCTATAGCTTTTTTAATGACAGTGATAAAACGTGATAATTTATCGTGCTGTATTTTGAGGTGTTGTGGAGAGGTAATCAATATTAATTGACAAAAATCTGGAACATTATAATCTTTAAGAGCGAAGAAATCGACATTTAAGCCACGTAATTTTGCTTCGATTATTTCGAAATTTTCAAAGATTAACGTTGCTGCGTCTGCTTTGTCCTTCTCTAATGCATCTGTATGATAAAAGCTATTGTTCACAGGAATCAAATCACCTTCCTGATATGTAGCACCATCGGCTTCAATCATTGTTTTAACAATTGCAATACCACCGGAGCCTGGTGCCCCAGGATAGGTTAAGCGTTTTCCAATAAGGTCACGTGGACGAGTTATTGCTTTATCTTTGTTGAACATGACACCACCGTTAGTGTGCAAGAATCGTGCGAAGCCAACAACGTCTTTAGCGTTAGCACGATCTTCAACTAAGTGAATAGGTTCTGTTATCGCTATATCCATTTTGTTGTTTTCAATTTCAGATAGTGCATCGAAATGCGCTTCTGGCTCAATCATATGTACGTCAAGTTGTGCGTCTGCAAACCAGCCTTTTTCAATGCCAATGATCAGCGGCATATGATCTGGATTTAAAAACCATTCTAAACCAACTGTTAGTGTATCCATTATCTTTTCTCCTCCTATTAAAATAAGCATTCACGTAGCAAAAGTGAATGCTTGTGTTTAACAAGAAAAAGATTGATGTCAAAAGGACTACGCATCAATGACGCACAAGGTTCACTTTCCTACGCTGGTACTAACCATCAGGTTCAAGGGTTGAAACAAAGTTTCTCTCAGCAGCGATTACTGCACCCCTAGTGATTATTTACATATACAACATAACATAACAACATAAGTAAATAAAATTGGTATATCATAATTGAATGATGCATTGATATGACCTATTCTAAAAGTGAACATATTTATAAATTTTTTAATGTTAAGAGGGTTAAAATGTTAATAAGCAATGATTACTTGTATTATTTAACTATTATCATCGAGGTGTTCATTCTTGTAATAATACTTTGGGCGTATTTGCGTCTGAGTCGACAATGGCAATCTAAGCAGCGACGTATTTTAGTGATTAGCTACCAACTTGGTTTAATGGCAGCATTTTTAATTGAATTATTAGATGCGCTACTACCAGAGAATATATTTGGAAATGTTGTATTTGATGATTTATGGGGTTTTTCTACTATGATTGGATTGATTGAACTTAAGCGCCAACATTTTACCAAAGTATGGTGGCTTATGCCGACAACATTTTTGAGTGCTGTATTATTCATTATCTTTATACTATTAGGACCATTTGATTACTGAACATAGGAAACGAGGACGGATAAGCATATTTAACTATTGAACAATGCTAAAGATTCACTAATTTGTGAAATAAAGTTAATAGTTAATATGTTTATTTTTGTTTTTGTGAAGATACTGCTAGAGAAAATGAGAAAACACTTAATCTCACGAATCTTATTTAAAAGTTGTAAAGTTTGAATAAAGTAAAACGATAAGTACACATTAATTCAATCGTAAAAAACGATAACATGGAGCGTTATTTAGTACAGACTATATTATTTTATTATTTATATATATTATAATAAATTTTGTTTATTTTAGTAGCTGAAATGGTGATTATTCTTTATCTTGAGTATGTTTAAAACTTGGTTTTTCGTGTTTTGAGTCATTTGAAGCATGTTGGTTTTGTCGTTTAATTTGTTTTCGCTGACCTAATGAGAGAAATATTTCCATAATTCCCAGTGCAATTGCAAAGATAGATACAATATCAATACCATTAAATAAACGCACAATCCCAACGATAATTAACATAAGCCCTAGAACGAATGAGAAATTAAAGATGCTTTTCATTTATATCACCTCTTTATCAATATTGTAACTTACGATACAAGATTTTCGAATGATAGTATTTTAAATTATCATACACCATGTTTTTATACGAATTTTTAAACGAAAAGAATATACATACGACTATAAGTTTCTTATTTGGAAACTTTATTTCCTTGATATTGTCATATTAGAAATACAATTTAGTTCAACTGCTAGATACAATAAATAAATGTAAGGAGTTGTTTAATATGATTAAAATTAATAAGGTTATAAAAGCGCAGCGGACTAAACTAGGATTAACGCAAGATAAATTGGCTGCATATTTAGATATCACAAAGCCAACTATTTCAAAATGGGAAAATGGTAGTTTAATGCCTGATATTCAGTTGTTACCAAAGCTTGCAAAATTATTTAATATGAGTGTGGACGAATTATTGGATTATCAAGATGTATTAACGAAAGAGGACGCCACTCATCTGTGTCAACACTTGTCTAAACAATTGACTAATCATTCGTATGGGACATTTTTAACTGCAGTGAAAGAGAGTTGTCATAATAACAATAATGAGTATTCATTTTTATTGTCAATCATTGCGTTGCTGATGAATCATATTTATTATGCTGAAAATGAGGAACAATGTCTAGATACGATTCAATTTGCACAAACATTATGCGATATAGTTGAAGAAAAATCTGATTCTGATGAACTGATAAAATATGCTAAATGTTATCGTTTAGCATTTCAGCTATATTCAGCAGACTATAGCACCATTATCGACACTGTTCCTGATTGTTCAATTAAAGAGGGAACAGCATTCTTTTTAGCAGATGCTTATGCACAACAAGGGAACTTAGCGAAGGCTTCAAGTGTGATTCAAGTGGATATGTATCAATCACTAATGTTAATGTCTCAACAGTTACAGTTGATATTGGTTCGTGATTTATACGAAGAAATCAGTGATATCGAACAGCGTTTTAAAGCATTGCAGCAGGGGTTTAATACCAATCAATTATTTCCATATATCAATATTGGTATTAATTTGTCGCTGGCTAAGTATTACTATCAACAAACTGAGTATGAGCAAGCTTTAGAATATTTAGAAGACTACTGTCAGTGCTATGAACGAGTTGTGCGAAATTGTAATTATCAGCAAGATCATTTTTTTAATGATATTGATATGTTTTTAGCAAAAATGCCGTTTGGTGAGCGATTAAATATACAAAATGATAGAGTGGCACGTGACTTTTATAGAGTCGTAGCTGACGAACAACGATTTGCAGAATTGTGGCATAATCCACAATTTCAACAGATTGTGAAGCGTTTAGACTTTATATATCGCCAGGGGATTGAATAAAATGAAGAAATGGTATGTGACAATACTTTTATTAGGGATTAGTTTACTTTCAGGATGCAATTACAGTGATACACATCAAAGGACAGGTTTGGTGTATCAACTTGTTGTTGGACCTATGGATGGGTTGCTGCATTATTTGGGTTTACATCTGAATCATAATTATGGATTGGCTATTGTTATTATTGTGTGCCTAGTAAGATTAATATTAATGCCACTCATGTTGCATAACCAAAAACAAATGGCAATAACCAGTATGAAAATGAAAGAATTACAACCCAAAATTGAACCGATACAACAAAAAATGAAAGCAGCAGCAACTCAGCAACTAAAAAATGAGGCATATCAAGAGTTGCAGCAGTTATATCAACAACATCAACTTAATCCTTTAACAACCATGTTTGGCTGTTTACCTATGCTAATACAAATCCCCATTTTATTTGGATTATATGCGACATTAAAATGGCCAACTTCAGGAGGAATTCTAAGTTATCCAACATTTATGTGGTTTCATCTCACATCACCAGATAGCATGATAGCTATGATTGCTGGGTTCATGTATTTTGTCCAATCATGGTTAAGTGCCAGACAAATGCCTAAGGAACAAAGAATGATGGGCTATGTGATGATGATCGTTTCCCCGTTATTTATTCTCTACATTGCGTTTCAATCTCCCTCAGCACTAGCTTTATATTGGTTTGTAAATGCTGCGTTATTAATATTGCAAGCAATTATATCACAACGCCAAACGCATCATATTAGACAATCAAAAACAATGTGATAAATCTTCATATTATTAGGTAGACACTGCCATAGTTAAGCATGATAAAAGAAGACAGGCACTATCATTTACCAATCAACGGGATGTTAAAAATGATTCAATATTTATTATAGCTGGTATGATTGCCACAGTTGAGACAACACCACTTAGTATCAGTCGACCATATATGTGTAGTTGTTAGGTAGTAATTGAAGCAAGCGACCTCTTTATGAAAAGCAGATAGTCGAATTAATTGAACCACAAGTTGTAAATAGCAAGAATAGATAGAATAGCAAAATATTTAACTGCAAGTTTTTTTAAAAACATTCGATTTTAAGCAAGCGAGAATTGAATTATTAATCGTATTAAATGCATAAATATAAAATATTATGAATATACAAGGAAGTGTGAAAATTTATTTTCTAGGACATGGATCTTCTCAAAAAGATGATACATGTCTAAATTTTTAATCAAAAATCGGATGTGAGATTGTGAAAAAATAGATATAAACATTTGTTCATAGTCCGCAATAATATTTTGCATATTGGTTACTTTTAAAGACATATTATAATAAAAATTCCCAAGTTGTATAGACAAATATGCCTACAATGGCGGGGTTTTTACTTTGTAAATGCAATTTACATACTTGTCACAAAAACTTAACAATTCTCAAAAGCCTTGTGTATGTAAGCGTTGTAATATTAAATGTGAAATATTTCACAGAAATAATTATTTAAGGTATTAACAATTTTTGATAATCGTACTACACTGTCGGTGGAGGTACAAAAGAGAATAAATTAATTTGAGGGAAGAAGGTTATATTTATGAAATTCTTGAAAGTTGCTTCTTCGGAGGAAGCAAGAAAATATTTCACTAGCGAAAGAGAAATTGTATCGATCCATGACAAAGATGAAGACATCATCGATTTAGGTGCTGTTGTTCTTATGGAAGAGGATATGGATTTTGTCAACAAACTTAAAGAGGCAAAATTAGACATTCCTGTATTTGTTGTTTCCGACTACGAAAATGATAAAGATGCAGCTAACGCAGTGGATTTAAAAGAAGTAGATTTCATAATAGATGTAAACAATAGTAATTTTGAATATAATTCAAAAAAATTAGAATATGCAATTTCTAAATATGAAAACAATGTACTACCTCCATTCTTTAATACTTTAGCGGACTATGTTGAACGCGGTAATGTGCAATTCGACTGTCCTGGACACCAAGGTGGACAATATTTTGCTAAACATCCAGCTGGAAGACAATTCTACAAATTCTTCGGCGAAAATATTTTTAGAGCAGATATTTGTAACGCAGACGTGGATTTAGGGGACTTATTAATCCATGAAGGTCCAGCCGTAGATGCTCAAAAACATGCTGCAAAAGTTTATAATGCAGACAAAACATATTTCGTTATGAACGGCTCAACAACATCAAATAACATTACGATTACATCAGCAATTATGCCTGATGACTTAGTATTATTTGACAGAAACAACCACAAATCAGTTTATATTTCAGCTTTAGTTAAAGACGGTGGCCGTCCAGTTTATATGCAAACAGCACGTGACTCTTATGGTTTCATTGGCGGTATTCACGAACACGACTTTGATGAAGAATATTTGAGACAAGAAGTTGCTAAAGTGGATCCTGAACGTGCAAAATGGGATAGACCTTTCCGTTTAGCTGTTATCCAATTGGGAACTTATGATGGTACGATTTACAATGCACGTCAAGTTGTAGATAAAATTGGTCACTTATGTGATTACATTTTATTCGACTCAGCTTGGGTGGGTTATGAACAATTTATTCCATTAATGAAAAAATCTTCACCATTATTATTAGACCTTGATGAAAATGATCCTGGTATCTTTGTTGTTCAATCTACACATAAACAACAAGCTGGCTTCTCACAAGCGTCACAAATCCATAAAAAAGATAAACACATTAAAGGCCAAAAACGTTATATCAATCATAAACGTTTCAATAATGCTTATATGCAATATGCATCAACTTCACCATTCTATCCAATGTTCGCTTCTCTAGATATCAACGCAAGAATGCAAGAAGGACCTATGGGAGAAAAACTTTGGAACGATTGTTTAACTGTATCAACAAATGCTAGAAAAGAAATCCTAGCTAAATGTAAATATATTAAACCGTTCTTACCTGAAAAAGTGAATGGTAAAAAATGGTCTGATGCACCAACAGAAGAAATCATTAGCAATTTAGACTATTGGAAATTCAATCCAGAAGAATCATGGCATGGTTTCAACGGCTATGGTAAAGACCAATATTTCGTTGATCCAAACAAATTCTTATTAACAACACCAGGTATCAACCCAGAAGATGATTCATACATGGACTTTGGTATCCCAGCAGTTATTTTGGCTAATTATTTACGTGAAAATGGCATTATTCCTGAGAAAAATGACTTAAACTCTATTCTATTCTTAATGACACCAGCTAGCGACGAAGCTAAAATGAACAATTTAATCGCTAAATTAATCAAATTCGAAAGCTTAATTGATCAAGATGCACCGCTAGATAAAGTGTTGCCAAGATTGTATCATCAAAACTTTGAACGCTATCAAGGTTATACAATTCGTCAATTATGCCAAGAATTACATGATTTCTATAAAGAACATAATACAAAAGAATTCCAGAAAAAAATGTTCTTAAAAGACTACTTACCAGAACAAAGCATGAAACCTTACGATGCTAACATTCAATTATTGAAAAACAACGCTAAATTAGTTGAATTAGACAACATCGTTGGAGAAATTGCACTTGAAGGTGCATTACCATATCCTCCAGGAATCTTCTGTGTTGTTCCAGGTGAAAAATGGAGCGAAACAGCTAAATCTTACTTCAAGATTTTAGAAGAAGGTATCAATAAATTCCCTGGATTCGCACCAGAAATTCAAGGTGTTTACTTTGAAGAAGTAGACGGCAAAATTAAAGCATTTGGTTATGTGCTAGAAAGCTAGGAAGGAGAACGAACATGGCTCAAAAGAAAAAAATGAGTGTGACTCAGTTAACAATCGTTACGGCTGTTAACATGATGGGTTCAGGTATTATCATGTTACCGACGAACCTCGCACAAGTAGGTACAATGTCAATCCTTTCATGGATTGTGACAACAGTTGGAGCAGTAATGCTTGCTTTCATCTTTGCTAGAGCAGGTTTATACAGCTCAAAAGGTGGAGGAATGGGTGGTTATGCAGAATACTCATTCGGTAAAGCCGGAGCATTCTTAACTAACTATACGTATGGTCTTTCGTTGGTAATTGCCAATGCTGCCATCGCTATTTCAGCAGTAGGTTATACAGCTGAATTACTTCACATCCATATGTCACCAGTTGCTACAGCGTTATGGACAATTTTAGCGTTATGGGTAGCAACATCATTAAACTTTGGTGGTGCAAGCATCACTGGTAAAATCAGTTCATTTACTGTATGGGGCGTTATTCTTCCAGTTGTATTCATCAGTATTATTGGATGGTTCTGGTTCAGTGGAAGTAACTTCGCATCATCATGGAACCCACATCACTTTGGATTCTTCGAAGGTATGGGTAAATCAATTTCAATTACCTTATGGGCATTCTTAGGTTTAGAGTCAGCAGCAGCAAATAGTGATGCTGTAGATAATCCTAAGAAAAACGTACCAATTGCCGTTATGGGTGGTACAATCGGTGCTGCGGTAATGTACATTATTTCTACAAACGTTATTTTAGGTATTTCACCAATTAAAGATTTAGCACATTCAAATGCACCATTCGGTTTAGCATTTAGTCATATGTTTAACCCAACAGTAGGTAGCATTGTAATCGGATTAATGATTATTTCATGTTTCGGTTCATTAATTGGTTGGCAATTTACAATTGCAGAAGTGTTTAGAACGTCTGCAGTTGAAAAATACTTCCCTAAAGTATTCGCTAAAACAATTGGTAATGGTACACCATTAATTGGTATGTTGATAATTACATGTTTACAAACACTAATTTCATTAATGACAATTAGTCCATCATTATCTAAACAATTTACCATTTTAGTTAACTTGGCCGTTGTAACGAACGCTGTGCCATACGTTCTTACTATGGCAAGTATTAAGACGATGCAGAAAGAAGCAGGTAGTGTGTCTGCTAAAGGCATGAAGTGGACAAACTTTATTGCAGTCATTGCAGGACTTTACACATTATATGCAATCTACTCTTCTGGTGGTATCGCAGTTTACTACGGTGCAATAGTAACGTTTGCCGGATGGACACTTTATGGATTGATTTCCTATAGATTTGACGTAAACAAACCTCATGAAAATATTACAAAATAATTAAGATAGCTTAAAAAACGTGAATATTCTTTCCTTAACAATCCCATTAGCTGTATTCTCAAACCTCTCGCAACACGGCTATGGGATTGTTTTATTTGAATTTAGGTGTAAAATAATAGGTGTAAATATGTAAAAGGACTAGATAAAAATGAAAAAAGCAGATCATTCTGTGAGTAGAATATTAGTCATTTCTACGATAGGTGCACTGATCTTTTCCGTGGTAGGTATCTTTTTAGGTATCGTATCAAACAGTGACATGGTGTTACTTGACGGTCTGTATGCAGTGCTTAGCTTATTAATTTCTTCACTTTCTTTATTTACATCTATAGCAATCAAGAAACCGAATCATGAGTCTTTTCCGTTTGGTAAATATGTGTTTCAACCTCTTACCATTATCTTTAACTCATCAATCATGTTGTTATTATGTATCTTATCATTAGTATCATCAGTTTATGCGATTCTACAAGGCGGGAGAGATATCAATGCAAACATTGGTTTGTTCTATGGTATTTTCTCATTTGTAGGCTGTGGTCTAGTGTGTTTAATGTTGTCACGCAACCGTAAACGTTCAGATCTTATTTATGCTGAAATGTTGCAGTGGTTACTCGATACTGTAGTTAGTTTTGGTTTAGTATTTGGCTTTGTGTTAATGTTTGTTTTAAAATACACGCCACTTGCATGGCTCATTCCTTACATTGACCCAGGAATGGTGTTACTTGCAGGGATTATCCTGATTACAATGCCAATTCGATTACTATACAATAATGGTAAGGAACTTATTTCTATGTCAGCATCTGAAGAAGTTCAATATGAAATTTTTACGATTGTTAAAGAATTAAACTTAAAATATAATATTCGTGAAGAAGATTTAAGAATTTCTAAAATGGGACAAGCGATTTATATAGATTTACAAAATATTGTAGATTCCAAATCAGCAATTAGAACGATTGAACAAGCAGATGTCTATCGTGATGAGCTGATTCATAATATAAATGAGGCTTTTACAAACTATGATAAGTGGTTGAATATTTCATTTACGGAACAGTATTATTTAAGACAATTGAATTAGGATTTGATTTGTTGATGCATCACGTTTGATAAGACAAATGATATGGCACATGAGGTTTGAGATAACCTTGTGTGCCTTTTTCATTATTAAATAGAATGAATCGCACTTTTTTTGTTACTTATATGAAAGAACTTATTTCGGGGATGATAATAATTATTTTGGAGGTGCCACACATGAATGCAGATATGGAGTTATATAATAAGAAATTTGGGACAGAAGCACAACTATATAATACAAAAGTAAAGTATGTCTATAATCAAAATGGCAAGAAAACATTTGTCGAATCGACATTGATTTTAAGTAGACGACATATTGTTATTATTTCAAATAAGGAACACTTTTTTAAGGAAATTATTATACGCAATATTAAAGGATATACCTTATCTGATAAGTTTATGAGTGCCGTTGTTGAATTGATTTATGGGGATAATCAATTTGAATTTAATGCCACGATAGCTTTTAAAAACAAGAAAGAACGTGAAATCGTATTGAATTTCTTAAGCGTACTTTTCGACAATAACTTTTTGAAAAATAAACTACAAAATAAAACAGATCGATAGCGTCTGTAAACAGCTAGATAAGTATAAAAAATCATCTGAGTATATAAATGATTATATCAGATGATTTTTTATATTCTTAATTGGAGGAACTTATTTATAAAAGGAGGAACAGATGATGTATAACGATATCAGTGAAGTACAATTGCCACAACAATTTAAATATGGTAGTCAGCAAGACATCGTTGTTCGCAGTTATTATCAGTTTACAGCTGATAATCGTATTTATTTTGACGCACATCATTATCGAGATTTGATTGATCATGAATATAGGTTAACGATAGATATCCAGTCTCCAGTTAATGCATACGGGTTAGCTATTGATTTCTTTGATATTGACGAGATAGATTATCAATATATTCATCCTAAATTGGATGGTCAGCTTATCAATAATACATTGATTTCAATGAATACAACAGCTGAAAATATCGCTAACTGGTTTTGGGAGCAATTCAAGCACCACCTGCCATCAGGGCATCATATATGTCGGCTCGAGCTAGCAGAAACGGCGCAGCATAGTGTTATATTGGACTCACGATTAAACTATAAACGTGTGTGATATTTATGCCATGTTAAAATACCCCAAAACAGTACAAGACCAACCATTAAAATAAGCCAAATGATATCGAATTGCCCTGTTGTTATCTTGGTGTATACACTGTAGATGAATAAAGCAATAAAGAAATAACCAATTGTCCATTTACTTGCGATACTAAAGTGATGACGTTCCATTTCATCTTGCTTTTTTAACATTTGAATCATCCTTTGCTTTACTTTGTGCTAAATAAATCGTCAACGGTTGTATCAAACTGCTTTGCAAGTTTAAACGCTAACATTAATGTGGGATCATATTTATTATTCTCGATAGCATTAATTGTTTGGCGCGAAACGTTGACGTTTTTGCTTAACGTTTCTTGAGACATGCCTATTTTTTTACGATAGGCTTTAATTTTATTTTTCATATATCACGCATCCTAAGTGGTATATTTCTTTTTTACAGAAAAGTAATTCATGACTAAAAATAACAGGCCCAATAAGATGTATAGTAATTCTGGATAATCTTTAAATATAAAAAGTGATTCTGAAACTTTCTTGTATATACCAAATAAACGCAAAAATACTGAAGATAGCATTATATAAACTATCCACACAAATGTGCGTGCAAATATTTCTAGGAACATCCGCCGTTGTCGTTCATCGTATTTGGTATCGTCTTTTTTACGACCATCGACGCTCTCTGCTGGCAACAATGCAGTGGTGACGATACTCCATGATACTGAAAATATAAAGAAACCGATATATGCTAAGATTTTCATTGTATTACACCTCAAAATGTCAAAAGTTTTTTACATAAACACCATAACAACTGAAATTTAGAATGTCAAATACTTTTTACATTTTAAATAATAAAAAAAGAGCGGGGCAGCATTTATTGTGAATTCGAAGTCCCGCCCTGGAAAGGTTGACTCGGGTTGAAAAAAGCTTGGGATAAGCGTATTTTCAATTGTCAACTACTGTGCCAATATAGAGTTCATAGCCTAAAACATGACGATGTCCGAGACGTTTTAGGTAACTAGCTTAAAATGAGTTGTGTTAATTCTTCTGCTGATAATGATCCAAAGTAATAATTTAAATCAATATCTTCTAAGCGAGCGATTAAATCCTGTTTAACCATTCGTGTACCTACTAGATGTGTTTCAACATCATGAATATCGCCTTGTCCAAAGAAATCGCCAAAAATACTACAACCTGAGATACGATTTTGTGTTACTGAAAGTGAAATATCAATGGTACCACAAGCAAAACGCGCATTGCGATTATATTCATAACGCGGAGAATGTCCATAATTCCACTCCCAATTTGCGTATTTGTCAGCAACGAGTTGATCAATACCAGCCCAATCTTCGTCGGTTAATGTATAGCGTTTGGCATCTGAAATGTCATCGATGCCCATAATTTGTTTAATAATAAGGTCTTTGAACGCTTGAATGGTGATGTCTTGATACTCAGGGGCAAGTGAATCCCTAATATTACCCACGCGAGCACGTACGGATTTAATGCCTTTGGACTCAATTTTTTTGCGATTTGGATTTAATGATTGCACCATGGCATCGTAATCAACGTCGAGCAGTAGAGAGTAACCACCATAAATACGGTTGTTGATTACTGTCATAGCGGCGCCAGAAATTTTTTTGCCATGGAGTGTTAAATCATTGCGTCCACTTTGGATGACATCGGTGGCACCAAGATGATGCAATGCTTTGATTGCTGGACGATAGAAACGTTGGAAGTCTCCATAAATTGACGTATCTTGTTCAAGGATGCAGCACACATTTACAGCACCTTTATCAACGTAAACGGCACCGCCTCCAGTATCTCGACGTACTACTTGAATGCCATGCTTATCAACGTATTCTTGATTGATTTCGATGGCAGTATTTTGGAAACGTCCAATTTCAATTTTAGGGTCACAGTAGTATGGTAATAGAATATCTTCATCTAAAAAAATATGCTGATTTACATAAACTTGCATGGCAAGGTTAACCGCACCATCAGCGATATATTTTCCATTGCGGATGGGTTCAATTAAATACATAATTTTAGCTCCTAGTTGTTCATTTTCTGCTGTGCAGTTGTCATTAATGTAGCAATGTCTTCATTCAAATGAATGGTTCGCGCTTTAATATTTTGTGGAATACGATAAGCTTTTTTATTTAAAGTCATAAAAAGGGCATCTGGATTGTGACGTGTCATGCGCTGAAACGGATGTTTCACAAATTGTGGTGTCGTATAACCGATACCAATTTCAAGGTATAAGATTTTGCCATGTTGATGTTCAGCTAAAAAGGCATTATACCGTTCGAGCTGTGCATGAAAATCAGCATCTTCAACCATGCCAACTTGTGCTTTACGTTTGTTAATTTCCATAGGCGCATCACATTTTGGACAATGTGGAATCAATGTCCAAGGAATTTTCATATCTTGTTGTTCAGCTACCATCTGACGAATAGCATCATCATCACGATAGGTCTTTGCATGACAATACTGGCTGCATTGCCATAAAATATATTCGCCTTGAATATGAAATACTTTATTTAAATCATAGTCTGCTGCTAAAAAAGCATTATCTGCATTAGTTGTAATAATATGATACGCTTTTTGCGCTAATAATGATTTTAAAGCAAGATATGATGCTCCGACCGGCTGATCCAAATAATTTAAAACAACAAAACGACTTTCGAATGCCCAGTATTCCTGCCAACTATCAAAGGGATGTAGACTGGCTTGTAACATATCAAAGAAACCATATTTTTCGATAAAATCTGGAAAGTTTTGTGTAAAACGTTCACCTATATAGGTAAAGCCATCAGCTGCCGACATACCAGCGCCAATACCGACAACGACTGCATCTGCTTCATAGATAGCGCGTAGTAGTATATCGACTTGTGCAGCGTCTTCGCGAGCAAGTTGGAGTGCTGCCCATTTATTATGACTCATGAGTCTGAAGCACCTCCGTATAAAGTTGTGCATCTTTATCAGTAAAGACATTAAAAATAACCTTTATTGATGATGGATGTGTTGTTAAATAATCCGAAACGGTCTTAATCGCGATATGGCAAGCTTCTTCTTGTGGAAAGCCGAATACACCTGTCGCAATGCAACAAAAAGCTATATGTTGTAAACCGTGCTGTTCAGCTAATTCTAAGCAAGATGTATAACAGCGCGCTAACAGTTCTTTATTCATTTGCGAAACAGGATATTTACGTATTTGTGGACCGACAGTGTGCAAGACATAACGGCAAGGCAAGTTATACGCCGGTGTGATTTTAGCCTTACCTATACCTTCTTTACGACCTTGTTGTTTGATGATTTGTGCACAATCAAGACGAAGTTGAACGCCTGCTTTTGTATGGATTATGTTATCTATACAATCATGATTGGCTTGCATACAACCTAAGAGGCTACTGTTAGCAGCATTGACAATCCCATCAACAGCCAGACGTGTAATATCACCTTGCCACACATATAACTGTTGATTCTCTACAGGTGTTAACGCATCCATATGAATGGGCTGTCGTTCAGTTGATAATGCTGAAAGATAAGCATCTTGAATATCTAAATATTCTTGAGAAATAGGTTCTGGTGGTCTGACATTGGCTAAGCCACGATATAATTCCCATTGTGCTGTGGAGTCAGTAGGGTAGTTTAACGGTTCTGAACCATGTGCTTCTTGCCATAAATAATGTGTTAAATAAGCGAGACGTTTACTCTGTGTTTGTAACATTTATGCCTCTGGTAATGCGTTATACGCATCTTCATCTACATTTTCTAATTTGACTAACCAATTGTCTTCTGGTTTTTCTGAGTTTAAAATCGTTGGTTCGTCTTCAGCTTTTGTATTGCATGCCACAATTGTGCCGGCAAGAGGCGTTTGGACATCTAACACCGTTTTTGAAGCTTCAATACTTACAATTTCATCGTTTTTAGCGACATCGTTTGCAGTCATGAATTCAACATAACCCACAGTACCAATATCATCTTGAAGTTCTGGTGTCATATAATAGACATATTGGTTTCCTTCTTTTTGTACTAATAGATAGTTTGCTAATTTAGCCATATATATACTTCCTTTCTTTAATTATAGATATGCTTGTGCAAGTAATTCTAGCGTGCGACAGCGGTTTTCTATATTTGGTAGGAGAGGTACCACTAAGACTTCATCAGCTTGAAAGTCTTGAATCATGGCGTCGAGTTTTGGTGTTACTTGTGTGATGGTTCCAGCTAAAATTTTAGAATGAGATGCTTGCATGCGTGCTTTATCTCGCGCAGTTGGTTGATATTGTAATGCAGTCTCATAAGATGGAAAACGTTCGAACTCAGCAAAATAACGTTTTCCTAATAACCATACATCTAGTGCTTGTAATAATCGTGTAGCTTCTTTCTCAGTGTCAGTTACAATGACAAACACGGTTAACATAACACTTGGTGACATCTGTAATGATGTAATTTCAAAATGCTGGCGATAAGCAGCGATGCTATGTTGTGTGGCACGTATGCTATCTGTATCTGGCAATAAAAATGTACCAACAGCAAACCCCATACCTTGCTGTGCAGCCATTTTAGCTGAACGTTGGCTAATGCTTAATAGCCACATATCAGGATGATGTGATATGTTTGGTTGTGCCATGACGCTAGAAAAGCGCTGCTCACTTTGCTGATTTGTTAAGTAATGACGAAGATCCACGATACTTTGTTGATAATCAAGATATTCAGATTTATCCTCGTCCATTGCACGTTTCACGGCAGGTGTACCAGGATTATTGCCAATGCCAAGATCGACGCGTCCAGGATAAAATGCTTCTAACATGCGAAAATTTTCGGCGACTTTGTAAGGACTATAATGAGGCAACATAATACCACCTGAGCCTACTTTAATGTGGGATGTTTTACCCAAAATGTGCATCATCAATAATTCTGGACTACTGCAAGCAAAAGCTGGCACGTTATGATGCTCTGTTATCCAAAAACGTTTAAAGCGTAGTCGATCTGCCAGTTGTGCCAAGCGTATTGTATCGTGAAGTGCCTGCTCAGCATTTTTCCCTTCATCTATCATCGCATAATCTAACACATTTAGTTCTACCAAAAACTCATCTCCATTACTGTTTTATCATTCCCCAATTATTTCCCCAATTTTATTTTAACGGTTTTTGTTATGTATTGCTAAATTTCAGTTTACAACAACATATTTTTATGTGGTTTATTTGGTTCAAAGTGGTCAAATGCATTAGTAAAAACTATTTAAGAAGTGTGATTAAATTGCTAATTTTAAGCGGTCGTGATACGTTGATGTTAATAAGCAGATGAAAGAAGATGACACTGACATGGAAGATTACACACCATTATTGCAACCTATCACGCTACCTAACGGCGTACAATTGAACAACCGTTTCGTGTTGTCACCAATGACGACAAATTCATCGACGCATGATGGACATATTACTCAAGAAGATTTGCGCTATGCTGAAAGACGGGCGGGATCAGCTGGACTTCAAGTGACTGGTGCTGCTTATATTGAGCCTTATGGTCAGCTCTTTGAGTATGGTTTTAATATCTCAGATGATACATGTATTCCTGGGTTGAAAAAGCTAGCCCAAGTCATGAAACAAGATGGCAATAAAGCGATTATTCAATTGGCACATGCAGGACGTTTTTCCAATCAAGCGATTCGAAATTTTGGTGAAGTATATGGACCTAGCCCGATGTCACTGCATTCTCCAACACCTCATAAAGTAATAGAAATGTCTCAAGAGAAGATTAAAGATGTGATTCAACAATATGCTGATGCTACATCTCGTGCTATTCAAGCAGGCTTTGATGGTGTAGAAATATCAGTTGCACAACGTCTATTAATACAAACGTTTTTTTCTACTTTTTCAAATCAACGACATGATGACTATGGGGTAGATTCCTTAGAAAACCGTGCGCGTTTTGGATTACAAGTCATGCAAGCTGTTCAAAATGTGATTGATCAACAAGCACCTGCTGATTTTATTCTTGGCTATAGGGCTACACCTGAGGAAACACGTGGAAGTGATCTAGGGTATACCATTGATGAATTTAATCAACACTTAGACTGGGTCATGGATGTTGCCAATATTCACTATTTAGCTATTGCTAGTTGGGGTCGACACATCTATCAAAATACAAGCCGTACACCAGGGCAACACTTTGGAAAACGTGTCAATCAAGTTGTATATGATCATTTGAGTGGGCGTTTACCTATGATTGCGAGTGGTGGAATTAACTCGGTAGAAAGTGCATTAGATGCGATGCGACAAGCAGATATGGTGGGTATGTCGTCACCGTTTGTCACAGAACCTGACTTTGTGACAAAACTTGCAGCAGGGCAGCCTGAATGTATTGATTTACACATCACTCAAGATGATTTAGAGGAATTAGCTATTCCGCATGCAGCTTTTAAAGATATTGTGAAAATGATGGATTATGGTGAAGGATTAGCTTTGAAAACAAGAGATGAACTACGTAAATTAGAACAAAATTATGACGATTAACAATAAGGAGCGGGGCAGAATTCGTTGTGAATTCGTAGTCCCGCTCCCTATATTGTTATGGTGTATCTACAATTGATGCTTGAGCCATCGCTGTGCCAAAGTCACCGTATTGATGTGTAGTGGCTAATTGTTTAAAAGCCTCTTCAATGAGTGAATCAAATTTATGCAATCTAAACTCCTTATCTTGTACCATTGTTAAAATGTCAGGATATGTTTTGAAAAGATATTCAATAGTGAGATCTAAATCTTCAGAAAAAGAATCGAATGTTTCGATAGCTACGTTAATAAATGGTGTCAATTGTCCACGCACATTTAATAATCGTTCGATATCAGCATCATATTTAGCCAATAAGTCTTCTGATAATTCTAATTCTTCTACATGCATTGAACTATCTAATGCATAAAATAGTTGGTAGGCATGACGGCCTTCGATAAAGTGTAAGTGATTATCATTAGTACTTGTTTCACCATAACGTGCTTGATTTTTAATCATTTTTGTAATATGTAACTTAATTAAAACGATTGTTGCTTCTTTAATATGAGCGATATCTTTACGATTTTGACCTTGCAGTTGTTCTTTAATTTGTGCTTCCAATTCATCGTGTATTTGAGGCATCAAATTTAGACGCGCTTGTAATACATCAGTAGTTAATATATCTGCGGACATCTTCGTCACTCCAATTTCTATCTAAAATTAATCTTATATATAATTATCGCATAAAAAAGACTTTTTTTGGGAGAGAAATAATCAGTTTCTTTTTTTGAGTGTTTAAAAATATGAAGATTTACAATGAACAATAAGAATTAGTGGATGTTTGAGGGCAACAACGATAATTGTTTTCTGTTAAGATAGCGACATTGATTGTGAAAGATGATACGTGGGTGGCTATTATGGCATCATTAGATGGGCTGCCATGGGTACTTCGAATATTTAAATCAGATTATGGTGCTGAGGCAACACCTGAAACATAACAAGCTTATTGGCAGCCACAACAAATCCAATTATTAGATATCGCATTTTCAATAGCCATTGCTATGGCGCTTGTAGCGATATCATGCACTTTATCAGATTAGATTCAAGATATAGTGCCTAAATCTAATTCAATCTTGACGACTGTAGCCTTTTTGCAGATCAATACCTATACTAACAACATTGACCAGTTTGAGACTATGAACGATATATTGGCAGTAGTTGAGTGGATTGAAAATATGCTTATACCAAGCTTATTTCAATCCAATCAACTTGCCGAGGCAGGACTAGGAATTCATAATGAGTTCAGTTCTGCTCCCTTTATGCTATTTCTTTTTATTTATATTGTTTGTAGAATCATGTTGTTTATCTTGTTGATCTTCACGTTCTTCTAAGCTAATCGTGTAATCTTTATCATCATTAATATATGTCATGGCAAAGTGTTTCGTATGCTCTCTGCGTAATGCACGCATTAAAGAAAAAATCATTAACAGCAAAATAATAGAAAAAGGCAAACCAGTAACGACGGCTGCAGATTGTAAACTTGTTAAACCCCCGGCAATCGTCATAGCAACCGATATAGCACCGATTAATAAACCCCAAATAACTTTATGTTTAACTTTTGGATTTTCTTTACCACCTGTGGCCATGCTAGCAACGATATGTGTGGTGGAATCCGCACTAGTAACGATGAAGATAAAGATTAAGGTAATGGCTAGGGCACTAGTGATGTCGCTAATCGGGAACTTAGACAGTAACTCAAATAATGCTACAGTATAATCTTTATCGACTACATTAGCAATCGGATCACCGCCAAGTGCTATTTTTAATGCTGTCCCGCCAAAGCCAGCTATCCATGAAAATGAAATTAAAGGTGGCACGAGCAGAACCCCTACGACAAATTCGCGGATTGTGCGCCCACGAGAAACACGAGCCACGAAACCACCAATAAATGGGGACCAAGAAATAACCCAGGCCCAATAAAAGACGGTCCATTTTTGCACCCAAGAATTATCCCCTTGATACGGATTAATACGGAGACTATATTCAACAAAATGCGTGATATAATCGCCAATCGCAAGCGTATAAGATTCTACAATAAATTTTAAATCACCAAATATAAGCATAAAGATAAGTAACAGTGCGCCTAACCCAATGTTGATATTGCTCAACCATTTTACGCCTCTATTTAAGCCGGTTAAAGCAGAGCCTAAGAAGATACACACCATTAAAATTGTAATTCCTATCTTAGTTACATTTGTATTTGGAATATGGAATACATAGTTAAGGCCGCCACCAATCTGTAAAATTCCAAGACCAATTGAGGTTGCAATACCCATGACAGTGGCAATAATAGCTAAAATATCAATAATATTGCGAAATGGACGTTTATAAGCTTCACCAAAGACAGGTTCCATTGCGGTGGAAATGAGTCCGTTGCGTTTTTTTCTAAATTGAAAGAATGCTACTATTAAACCGGCAATCGCAAATATAGACCATTGAGAGATTCCCCAATGAAAGAACGTATATCCCATAGCTAGCCGTGCAGATGATGCAGATTCACTGGTAATCTTCCCAGGAAAAGGTGAATGTAAATAGTGCGTCAATGGTTCGGCTACACCCCAAAAGACAATACCAACACCTAAGCCAGCAGAAAATAGCATACCAATCCATGAAATAGTGGAAAATTCAGGCGCTTCATCATTATCTCCCAGCTTGAAGCGACCATAACGTGAAACAGCGAGGGAAATCAAAAAGACGTCGAGAATAAAGATAATTAGTAAAAATAGCCAGCCAAACGAATTAGTCAAAAAATTATAAATTGCTTGTGCCCGTGATCCAAATGCTTTTGGAAATAAGCCGGCAATTGCAGTGATGATTAAAATGATAAGTACGGAAAATGCATAAACAAAATTGTTATTTTTCTTCCTTTTGTCAGACATGGAGCTGTTTAGTCATCCCTTTGTTTAAATTTATTGTCGTTAAAAGTATAACCATAAGTTTTAAAATAATTCAAAAATTTATGGATTTTAACTACAAATGCTGTGGTGAAAAAAGTAACACAATCATATATGGACAATGGTGAAACATCTAATAATGAAAAGATTTTTCATTTTTCAAGAAGCATGGGAGAGCAGAGTCTGAAATGATATAATAAAGGCGTTATAAGACAATCATTATACACAGAAAAGAAGGGATCGTATGTCTAAATATGCGCTAATTAACGGGAAGATTTACACAGAACAGCAAGTGATTGAGCATGGATATGTTGTGATTAATGATGGACGTATTGAGCAAATCGAATCAGGTAAATATGATGGTATGTTAGAAACGGTTGATGCACAAGGTCAGCACGTCCTACCAGGATTTATTGATATTCACATTCATGGGGGATATGGTGCTGATGCCATGGATGCATCATATGAAGGGTTAAAACATTTAGCTGAAAATTTATTGTCAGAAGGAACGACAAGTTTCTTAGCAACTACAATGACACAGTCTGATGAAAATATCATTAAAGCTTTAGCTAATATTGCTAAGTATCATCAAGAACAACAACAAGGAACTGCAGCAGAAATTGTGGGAATACATTTAGAAGGGCCATTTATTTCAGAACATAAAGTGGGAGCACAAAATCCACAATATGTGCAACGACCTTCCGTGGATAAAATTCAACAATTTCAACAAAGTGCGCAAGGTTTAATTAAAGTGATCACCTTTGCACCGGAAGTGGAAGGTGCACAAGAGACATTAGCTGCACTACATCATGATATTATTTTCTCAATAGGTCATACTGTTGCGGATTTTGATCAAACGAATGAGGCAGTCACATGTGGTGCGAAACATATTACACACTTATACAATGCAGCGACAGGCTTTGAGCATCGCAAGCCAGGAGTTTTCGGCGCAGCATGGACCAATTCAGGATTAAATACGGAAGTGATTGTTGATGGTATTCATTCACATCCAACAGCGGTTAAACTTGCGTATCAACTCAAAGGACATGAACATTTCTATCTTATTACTGATGCCATGCGTGCTAAAGGCATGTCTGATGGAGAATACGACCTAGGCGGTCAAAATGTTATCGTTAAAGGGTCAGAAGCGCGTCTAGCATCAGGATCTTTAGCTGGAAGTATTTTGAAAATGAATGATGGACTGAAAAATGTGATGACCTTTACTGGACAAGGACTAGACCAAGTGTGGCGCGTAGCCAGTTTAAATCAGGCAATCGCGTTAAAAATTGATGATCAAAAGGGTAGTATAGCAGTAGGTAAAGACGCTGACTTAGTTATTGTTGATGATGATATTCAAGTATTAACAACAATCAAAGCAGGTTGTATGCATCGATACCGTTCACTTGGGGAATAGATAAATTAAGACCATAATAAAAAAATTTAGGAGGCGTATTATATGCAAAGTAATTATAGATTTCCTAATGCTATCTTTTTCTTTAATATGCTGTTATTAGCTGCAACATTAGCGATTATTGCTTTGGCGATTGTCAACTTTATCTCTAATAGCATCATAACTAAAGCAGGCGTTGTCTTTGAGATGGCCTGGCAAGAAACTGAAATTATTTTTGTATCAGCATGTGGTATCTGTATTCTTATTAGTTTAATAGCACTATTTATCTTAAAATTATTTGAATATAAATAAGTCAAATATCAAACCGGAATATAAAGCCATTCTATGTAGAAACGTTAACTACACAGAATGGCTTTTATAGTATGTTATTTAGTGTATTTTGGTCAACTAAATGTTTAATGATTGATAAAGCGCGTTATCAACAATCACATCTACACGTTCATGTTGATGTAAAATAGACGCAGGTAAATCTTCAGTAATATGTCCATCTATCAATCTTTGTAGGGCATCATGTTTCTTGTCACCAAACGCTAATAGTATAATACGTTTCGCGCGTGTGATGTTATCTAGACCCATAGATATGGCTTGTTTAGGAACATCTGCTAACTTAGAGAAATGCACACTATTAGCTTGAATCGTGGATGTCGTCAAATTAACGACGCGGGTGTGACTATCAAAAGGTGTTCCTGGCTCATTAAAGCCAATGTGCCCATTTTGACCAATACCTAACAGTTGAATATCACGTTGACCAACCGATTGTAATAATGTTTCATAGCGCAATGCTTCGCTTTCAAGATTGTCTGCCGCACCATTTGGGATATGGATGAACGCTTTATTCCAGCCAGAATAGTTGTCAAATAAGCGTTCATGCATATAGTGATGATAACTGTGCTCATGATGTGCGTCTAAACCAACATACTCATCGAGGTTAAATGTGTGCACTTGAGAGACATCTATGTGATTTAAATCTAATAGATCAGTGAAATATGGATAAACGCTTGTCATCGTAGCTCCTGTTGCTAAACCTAATATTGCGTCAGGTTTATCTTGGAGTAATTTAATTAATTCTATAGCGACGTAGCGACTAGCTGTTTGCTGGTCTCCAAGATTTAAAATTCTCATATTTGAAACACCTCCAATGACATTCAATTTTAAAATAAATGTGTAAATTAATCTTCAGCTATCGCTTTAATAAAGCGTTCGGTAATTTGTTTTGGTCGAGTGATTGCACCGCCAACGACAGTACAATAAACGCCTAAATCACTCACTTGTTTATACATTTCTGGTGTGATGACATTGCCTTCAGCTATAACTTTGGCTGAAACTGAATTCAGTACATCCTTTAAAAAAGCAAATTCATTTTCGTATAAAATATGGCCTTTAGTATATGAGGTATAGCCTCTTAATGTTGTGCCAATATAATCAAATCCTAACTTATCTGCTTGCTGAGCTTCGTCTAATGTCGAAATATCTGCCATAATTTCTACGTTTGGTGCATGTTGTCGAATATAGTCAACTAATTCTGACAGCGTTTCTTTTGGGCGAGTTTGTTTCGTCGCATCTAACGCAATAACGTCACAGCCACTAGCGATCAATTCATCGACTTCCTTAGACGTTGCGGTAATAAAGACATCCGAATTGGCATAATCTCGTTTAACAATACCAATAACTGGTAAATTGACTTCGCGCTTTATCGCGAGTATATCTTCTTTAGTGTTGGCTCTGATGCCAACTGCGCCTCCTTGATAAGCGGCTAAAGCCATCTTAGACATAATAAATGATGAATGTAATGGTTCATCAGGTAAAGCTTGGCAAGAAACAATTAATCCTTGTGGTAACATGTTAAACACTCCAATTACTTTTGTTTAATTTGTAAAAGATAGGTCTAGAATGATTGGTTAATATCATCATATCATTAAGAAATTTTTTATCAATTTAAATTTAACTTTTGAAAAAGATTTTCAAATAGTCTACACTCAAGTTAATACGAATAAAGGACTGAGGATGATGAAATTTGATAATAGAGTACAACGTAGTCGGCACATACTAACAAAAATGGATCGCAAAATTGTCACATTTATTCAAGAACAAGAATTAGATGATCGCTTTTCTACTATTAATTCTCTTGCTTATGCCATTGGTACGTCTCCGGCCACTATTACACGTTTCAGTAATAAGTTAGGCTATGATAACTTTCAAGATATGAAATTTAGTGTACAACATGAAAAATCTGAAAAAATAGTCGAAAATGCGCCACTAGTACAACAAATTCACCGTTATCACCAACGTATTATACAACAGACAGGGGAATTTATTTCTGAGGAAAAGATTAAACGCTTTGCGCATAATTTAAAAACAAGACGTCAAATTAACTATGCTGGTTTAGGTAGTTCTGGGTTAACAGCCAGCGAATTTTATTATCGAACGATGCGTATGGGCTTAAAAGGAATGGTGTCCACAGATGCGCATCAGATGAAAATATCGGCGTCCTTATTGTCAGCGCAAGATATGTTTGTTGCTATTTCTAATAGTGGAGAGACGATAGAATTAATTGAAGCAGCAGCGATTGCACATGATCAAGGCGCATATGTTGCGGTTATAACGAATTATGAAGGTAGTAGTATTACTGAAAAGGCAGACTTAGTACTGATTACTACGGATCAATCTCGAATTAATGATTCTCAATTTATTAATACGCAAATTGCCACTTTCTTTTTAATGGATATTGTCAGTTATCTCCTATTAAACGATCCCCATATGAATCAACTTTATCAGCATACACGACAGACAATATTAGGTAAATAGTGATTATAAGCTAAAGATTGGTACATCATTACTAGAACCAATTGATAAGGGAGCGGGACAGAATTCATAATGAATTCGTAGTCCTGCTCCCTTTATCATTCAACAAGTGCACCATACAAAGCAGCATGGTTTTTCGTGCGTGTTGTTTGAAGTCGAGCGCCTCCGTAGCCATGGGGTAAATAGTGCTGAATATGGGGTTCGATATATTGAATAAGCCTGTCACCTTGTGAGGAAATACCACCACCAATTAAGATTAAATCTGGATCATAGATGATTTGTATTTGCGCAATTCCCTCAGCAACAGCATTTCCCCAATCATTAAGCAGTTGGACAGATTGCTTGTCGTCAGCTTCTGCAAGGTCAAAAAGTGCAGGAACGCTGATGTTTGCATCTAAGCCGTATGCTTTAATTAACGCTTTCAAAGCAGATGTTGAAGCCCGTTGCTCATAAGTTAAACCATCGCTTGAACGGTAAAGTAAGTAGCCAATTTCATTTGCGTGATAACGCGCCCCTGTATATAAGCCATGTTGTTGTGTGTAAAACGCACCTCCAATACCAGTGCCTAATGTTAAACAGAAAATATGGCTTTCTGGATACTTATGTAATACAAGTTCTCCTAACAACGCTGCATCAACATCATTATGTACTGTAATATGATCAGACAAATCTCCCAAATGTTGTTGGAAATCAGTACCATTGTAATTTGCAATTGTAGGACCAGCGTAAATAATTGCTTTTCGTTCAGTGTCAACTACACCAGCCGTTGAAATACCAATATGTGGACGTTCTAGCTGATAATGTTGAATATACTTAGCAATTAAGTCATGAACCGTATCAATGATTAACGTTTTCTTATTATCAGGTGTTTTTATAGATTCATGTGCCAGCATATCTAAGTCCGTATTAAATACGGCAATTTTAATATTGGTACCACCAATGTCTACCGCAATTTTATACATCTATTATTCCTCCTTTATCAATTAACATTATATAAACAGTTGTTCGTAGTTAGAACAATATTTAATGTTTTGAAAATATTTTTCATAAAATTAAGACAAAAATGTTAAAACGTTTCAAAACATATTGTAACCTTATTAGAAAGCGTTTACAATTTTAATGTAAAAGTTGGGTTAATGGTTAAGTCTATTTATTATCTAAATAAACTTTGAATGAATAACAATGAAATTGGAGTGATAAACAATGGATAACAACTTGAAAGGCATATTTGCAGCGCTGCTTGTTCCATTTGATGAACAGGGACAAGTTAAAGAAGAGGGACTAAAACAAATTGCACGCAATGCCATTGAAACAGAAGGTTTAGATGGTTTATATGTAAATGGTAGTTCAGGAGAAAACTTTTTAATTAGTAAAGAACAAAAGAAACAAATTTTCAGATTAGCAAAAGAAGCGGTTGGCGATAAAGCAAAACTAATTGCTCAAGTAGGTTCATTAGATTTAAATGAAGCAATTGAATTGGGACAATATGCAACAGAATTAGGTTATGATGCATTATCAGCCGTTACGCCATTTTACTATCCATTTAGCTTTGAAGAAATTAAACAATATTATTTCGACATTATCGAGGCAACACAAAATAACATGATTATATACGCGATTCCAGACTTAACGGGTGTCAATATTAGTATTGAACAATTTGGGGAACTCTTTAATCATGACAAAGTGATTGGTGTGAAATACACAGCACCTAATTTCTTCTTACTAGAACGTATTCGTAAAGCCTTTCCAAATAAATTAATATTATCGGGATTTGATGAAATGCTTGTTCAAGCAACGGTATCCGGAGTAGATGGTGCGATAGGATCAACATATAACGTAAATGGACGTCGCGCGCGTCAAATCTTTGAATTAGCGCAACAAGGCAATGTATCAGAAGCGTATAAAATTCAACATGAAACAAACGATATTATTCAAAACGTGTTAGCGATGGGTATTTATCCAACTTTAAAAGAAATATTAAAAACGCGTGGTATCGATGGTGGTTTGCCAAAACGCCCATTTGCGCCATTCAATGAAGCGCATCGTGCCACATTAGACAACTTAATTAATAAATACAACTTGTAAAAACAAAATATTGAAAATTAAGAGGTGTTGTGAATGCAGCAAATAGGATTTGGATTTTGGAACTGGGTCGCAGTTCTACTGTATTTATTGATTATGTTAGCTGTAGGAGCTTATTTTACTAAACGTGCCAGTCAAAGCACAGATAGTTTCTTTACGGCTAGTGGTCGTTTACCGTCTTGGGCAGTTGGCTTTTCTATTTATGCAACAACGTTAAGTGCGATTACATTTATGTCTACACCTGAAAAAGCATTTTTAACGGATTGGGCATATATTGCAGGAAACATAGCAATTGTAGCAATTATACCTATTTTAATTGCATTTTACGTACCATTTTTCAAAAAGTTAAAAGTCACGTCAGCGTATGAATATTTAGAAGCGCGCTTTGGACCAAGTGTTCGCGTTATTGGCTCATTACTTTTTGTCATTTTCCATTTAGGACGTATTGCAATTGTGATTTATTTACCAACACTAGCCATTACATCTGTATCAGATATGAATCCATTTTTAGTAGCGAGCTTAGTAGGAATATTATGTATTTTATATACGTTTTTAGGTGGATTTGAAGGGGTAGTATGGAGTGACTTTATCCAAGGTGTAATTCTATTGGGTGGCGCTTTAATGATTATTTTAATAGGCGCCTTTGAAATTAAAGGTGGTTTTGGCACGATCATTCATGATGCGATTGCTAATAAAAAGATTATGAGTGCAGATAACTGGAAATGGAATTCTGCAGCAGCATCGATTCCTATTATTTTCCTGGGAAATATTTTTAATAACTTACATCAATACACAGCTAGTCAAGATGTTGTTCAACGTTATCAAGCTTCAGATTCAATGGAAGAAACGAAAAAGTCATTGTGGACAAACGGTGTATTAGCGCTTATTTCTGCACCTATTTTCTATGGTATGGGCACAATGATGTATTCATTTTATCAACATCAAGATAGCTTACCTAAGGGATTTAATACCTCTTCAGTTGTACCGTATTTCATTTTAACTGAAATGCCACCTTTTGTAGGTGGTCTATTGATTGCCGCAATTTTTGCAGCTGCGCAATCTACAATTTCATCAAGTTTGAATTCAATTTCAGCGTGTATATCAGAAGATATTAAACATCGTTTCTTTGGTAAAGGACGTGACAAGGACGAAGTTAATTTTGCACGTATCGTCATTATTATAGCTGGCTTGCTTAGTTATGGTATCTCTATGTATTTAATCGCAGCAGATTCAAATAACTTATGGGATCTCTTCTTATTAGTAACAGGTCTTTTTGGTGTACCACTTGCTGGTATCTTTGCGGTAGGTATCTTTACAAAGCGTGCAAATACATTTGGAGTGTTCGTTGGACTTATTTCAGGTGTAATCTTCGCGTATTTCTTTAATGGCATAGGTGGAGGCAATTCGCCATTTTATGTATCAATTATATCATTTATGATAGCCTTTATTTTTGGATATCTTATCAGTTTAGTTGTTCCAGCTAAATATGCAAAGGATATTACAGGATTAACAATTTATGATAAAGACAAGCCTTCAAACTATGTATCTAAAGTTGCAAATAAATAATTTTATAGCAGTAGTTTAATAAAAGATAAAAACAGTCTTGGACATGCATCTCAGAAAAATAGCGCTCAGATGAATTG
>NZ_KV830907.1:0-69865 GCF_001836955.1 Staphylococcus sp. HMSC063A07 | reverse complement strand
AGTTAAAAAACAAAGACGACAAATAACGGCATTGCGAAGAGAAATCGATTGAAGCTGACGCATTGAGATTTTTGAGCAGCAAGTTTAGTCGAGCTAAATGAGCAAACAAAAATAGAAAATAAGGAAAGATGCGAGCGTTTGTCTCAAAGCAAAGTAAGCTCCTTAGCACCGATGGTAGCAGACTTACGTTCCGCTAGAGTAGGACGTTGCCAGGCAAAGCAAATGGATGCGATGAGCCGCATTGAGACCGAGAGGCATTTTTTTATATCAAAAAAGTTAAAAAACAAGTCGATAAATAACGGCTTTGCGAAGAGAAAGCGATTGAAGCTGACATCATACAACATTATTTATCGGAATTTTCTGAAATTATAGTTGTATGTCTTTGATATCGTGGTAAAATATAACTATTCCTTTGAAAGGGGTGGTTATTATATTTCCTTACATATTATTTATTACTACAATGTCATTTACGCCTGGCCTAATACGATTATGGCGATGTCAGAGGGACAGCGGAAAGGATTTTTACGAGCGTTACCATTTAATTTAGGCGTGTTGCTAGGCATTTTATTGACTTTAACTGTGGCATTATTATTTTCAGAGCCATTGAAAGAATCACAAATGTTTATTTTGATTATGAAGATAATAGGAACAGTGTATCTTTTATATTTAGCTTACCATGTGGTGGTGTCTACGCCAGAGGATGCTGAAGATGCGTTAGATCGTCCTATTTTGAAAGGGATATTAATTCAAACTACTAATATAAAGGCAATGCTTTATTTTTTGACAGGATTGACGACATTTTCATTACCTGCTGCTTGGGAACATACTTATATTCGATCGATATTATTAATTGTTATAGGTATTGCTGGTGCGCTTGCTTGGTCACTATTGGGTCAAGTGATGAATACTTTGTATCATCGCCATTATAGAATTATTAATGTTATTATTGCGCTGTTACTACTTTATAGTGCAGTAGAATTATGGTAGATATCAAAAAATTTAGAGGTTAACGTTTGGCATATTATCGTTTTTGAGTTATTAAGATTTATGATAGCGATAAATATGCTTTTTTTATAGAAAATCGGTTGATGAAACATAGTTATGTCATCAACCGATTAGTCGTAATTTATTTAAATCAGCAAAGAATATAGCATTTTATTTTCATTGATATAGATGTTTGAAGGATCAAAATGATTAACATTCTGCTTAAGTTGTGCTAAGTCATCATGTTTTTTTAATTGAATACCTATAATAACGGTACCAGTATTTTGAGA
This sequence comes from Staphylococcus sp. HMSC063A07, assembly GCF_001836955.1. Taxonomy (NCBI): domain Bacteria; kingdom Bacillati; phylum Bacillota; class Bacilli; order Caryophanales; family Staphylococcaceae; genus Staphylococcus; species Staphylococcus sp. HMSC063A07. The sequence goes on along the minus strand of NZ_KV830907.1, from coordinate 68,591 downwards.
TGTTTTTTTCAAGTATTCAAATTTAGTAATGTCATCTTGAGGACCGAGCACATCGTTAACAAATTCCCTTAATGCCCCTGGACGTTGAGGGAAATTTAAGATGAAGTAGTGCTTCATTTCTTCGTAAAGTAAAGAGCGTTCTTCTATTTCTTTCATACGATTGATGTCATTATTTCCGCCACTAATAATACAAACAATCGTTTTGCCTTTAATTTGTTCGCGATAATTTTCTAAGGCAGAAACGCTAAGCGCACCAGCTGGTTCTGCTACAATGGCTTGTTTAGAATATAAATCTAAAATGGTTGAACAAACTGCACCTTCATCCACTTGTACAAAATCGTCTACGTTATGGCATGCGATATCATAAGTAATATCACCGACGCGTGCGACAGAGGCACCATCTACAAACTTATCGATATTGGATAAAGTAACGATTTTATGTTGAACAACCACAGCTTCATACATGCTACTAGCACCAATAGGTTCTACACCGATAATTTTAGTCTTAGGGGAATGTTGCTTTAAATAGGTGCTAACACCAGAAATAAGGCCACCGCCACCAATTGCACTGAATACATAATCAAATTGAAGATGACCTTTCTCAGCTTCACTAATTAGTTCTTTAGCAATGGTTCCTTGACCAGCAATTGTATGAACATTATTAAATGGATCAATAAAAGTCATGTGGTGCTGCTTTGTATAAGCTAAAGCGTCTTTAAGACAGTCATCAAAAGTGTCCCCAGTAAGAATGACTTTGACATGTGATTCACCAAAGAATTTGACCTGGTTTATCTTTTGAAGTGGGGTTGTTACTGGCATAAAAATGACTGCTTTCAGCTTTAATTGTTTAGCTGTATATGCGACGCCTTGTGCATGATTACCTGCGCTAGCACATGTTATACCTTTAGCTTTATCTGCTTCAGATAAAACTGATATAGCATTATAAGCACCACGTAACTTAAAAGAACGAACCCACTGTAAATCCTCTCGCTTTAAATATACATTGCACTGATATTTTTGTGATAAATATCTATCATATTGTAAAGGTGTTTCTTTGACAACATCCTTAATTCTTAAATAAGCATCATCTACTTCTTGAGCAGAAACACGACTTGTAACTGTCATAGTACCTCCAACCTTTTTATCTCGTTTTTTCATAGTTTTTGATTAAATCTTCATATTGTAATGTGATCGCAATATCATCTAAACCATTAATGAATTTGTTCTTCCATGTAGGATCAATGTCAAAATGGAATTGTTGTGTGTCTGTATTTACTGTCTGATTAGGTAAATCTATCGTAATGTTGGCATGTTGAGCTAGTTTATGTCTTACATCTTCCGGCAGCACAATGGGTAATAGCCCGTTTTTTGTACAGTTCATATAAAATATATCACTGAAACTACCGGCAATAATGATATTGAAACCATAATCTTTTAGTGCCCAAGCGGCATGTTCGCGACTAGAGCCACAACCAAAGTTATCTCCAGTAATTAAAATAGACGCACCTTTGTATTGAGGTTTATTAGGATTAAAATCAGGATTATCAGTGCCGTCAGATAAATAGCGCCATTCATCAAAAGCAAAAGGGCCAAATCCTGTTTTAGTGATACGCTTCAAATGAACTTTCGGAATAATTTGGTCAGTATCGATATTATCATTGAAAAGGGGAACAGTTTTTCCTTTATAAATCGTTATTGGTTTAATTTCCATCGTTAACACACGACCTTTCTAACATCAACGAATTTACCATTAATAGCTGCAGCTGCAGCCATAGCAGGTGATACAAGATGTGTGCGTGCGCCTTTACCTTGACGTCCTTCAAAATTACGATTGCTTGTTGAAGCGCAATGAACACCTTCAGGAACTTGATCTGGGTTCATACCAAGACACATGGAGCATCCAGGTTCACGCCATTCAAATCCAGCTTCTTTGAAAATTTTATCTAATCCAAGAGCCTCGGCTTCATGTTTTACCGTTCTTGAACCAGGAACTACAATCGCTGTTATTTTAGGATGTACATGTTTACCTTTGACAATTTGACTTGCTTCTAGAAGATCAGATAGTCGTGCATTAGTACAGGAACCTAGAAATACATAGCCTAAGTCAATGTCTTCTGCTTTTTGACCTGGTTGTAGTCCCATATATTGGTAAGCACGTTCATCGTTAACACTTTTGATAGTGGGAAATGGTGTATTAAAGCTGACTCCCATTTCTGGATTTGTACCCCAAGTGACTTGCGGTTCTAGATTAGAAATATCGATTTCAATTACTTTGTCGAACTTTGCGTGAGTGTCAGTATAAAGTTGTTTCCATTTTTCGAGTGAGTGTTCATAATTTTGAGCATATGGTCGTCTTTTAACATAATCAAAGGTTGTTTGATCGGGTTGAATTAGACCATATTTTGCGCCAGCCTCGATTGCCATATTACAGATAGTCATGCGTCCTTCCATAGATAATTGGCGGATAGCTTCACCTGTGAATTCCAAGGCATAACCAGTACCAAAATCGACACCATACTGATTAATAAGATAGAGAATGATATCTTTGGCATACACACCTTTAGGTAACTGGCCTTGAATATCAATCTTTAAGTTTTTAGGTTTTGTTTGCCATAACGTTTGGGTTGCAAACACATGTTCAACTTCACTTGTACCAATTCCAAAAGCTATAGCACCAAATGCACCATGTGTTGCAGTATGGGAATCGCCGCATACAATTGTCTTACCTGGTTGCGTTAATCCTGTTTCAGGACCAACCATATGCACAATGCCTTGCTCATCTGACCCCATATCGAAAAGATGCACACCAAAATCATTAGCATTGCGCTGCAACGTTGTAATTTGCTTATTAGCGATGTCATCTTTGATGTTAAATATATCAATTGTTGGAACATTATGATCCAATGTGGCAAAGGTTAGATCAGGACGACGTAATTGACGTTGTTGAAGTCTTAACCCTTCAAAAGCTTGAGGAGACGTTACTTCATGGATAAGGTGCAAATCGATATATAATAATTGTGGTTCACCTTCATTACCTGTAATGACATGCTGATTCCAAATTTTATCAAATAATGTTTGTTCCATATTGCGTCCCTCCTTAATAGCTTTTGTATAAGTATTCAAAGAATTGAGATGTAGATGTTGTGCCGCCTAGGTCTTTAGTTAAAATGCCTTTACGAATCATTGAATATACATTTTGTTCAAGTTCATCTGCGGCAGTAGCTTGATTTAAACTTTCACGCAAGCACATTGCTAATGAGAGAATCATGCCTACTGGATTAGCAATATTTTGATTAGCGATGTCAGGTGCAGAACCATGAATAGGTTCATATAGACGCGGACCGTTCTCACTAAAACTTGCTGAAGGTGATAACCCTAAAGATCCTGGAATAACAGATGCTTCATCACTTAAAATATCACCAAATAAATTTTCTGTAACAATGACGTCAAATTGTGTTGGATATGTTATCAAATGCATACTACAAGCATCTACTAACAAATGATTTACAGTGACATCAGGATATTCTAAACTCACTTTATTAACTATTTTTTTCCATAATTTACTGGAAGCTAAAACATTTTCTTTATCTACAGAAGTAAGTTTTTTCTTGCGTTGCTGTGCTAGATTAAAAGCGACTCTCACAATACGCTCAATCTCATCGCTTGTGTAAGTCAAAGAATCAACTGCAGATGTATCTGATAAGTGTCTCGGTTCTCCGAAATAAATACCACTAGTTAATTCACGTACAATAACCAAATCTGTTCCTTCTACACGGTCCGCTTTTAGTGGTGAAAATTGACTCATACCTGAAGTTACTTTCGTTGGGCGTATGTTTGCATATAAACCTAAAGACTTTCTTAAAGTAAGTAAGCCTTGTTCAGGCCGATTATTCGGATCATTCCACTTTGGACCACCAATAGCTCCTAATAAGATAGCATCTGCGTTTTGGCATGCTTCAAGTGTTTCAGCAGTTAAAGGTACATGATAATGATCAATAGAATCACCGCCAAAATGATGTTTAGTTACTTGATAGTCAAATTGGTATTTGTGACTTATATATTGTAATAGTTTTAATGTACCATTCAATATTTCTGGACCGATGCCATCGCCGGGTAGAGCTACGATATTATAAGTCATGACTAATTACCTCCTGTAATAGAGCAGTAGGGTGGTTTAAAGCATATTTGGCATGTGCTTCAACATAAGCTTTGCATGAAGCCATTAAAATATCATGATCAATGCCAATGCCCGTTTCAAATTGACCGTCAATATTTAATTGAACATGTACTTCAGCTTGAGCATCTATGCCTTCAGTAACAGAATCGATTCGATAATCGATGAGTTTACTATCTCTTTGGAAAATACGATTCACAGCATTATAAATGGCGACAATTGATCCTGTACCAATACTTGAATCTTGATAAAGATGGCCATCTTTATCTTTAATAACGATTACAGCACTTTGTAATCCTTGTGATACAAATTGTAATTGTAATGAATCAACTTGATATAATGCATTTTGTTCATGTTCTGTACCTTGAATTAATGCATGAATATCTCGGTCTGATACTGTTTTTTTCTTGTCAGCAATAGCTTTAAATTGTTTGAATAACTGTATTTGAGCTTTTGGTTCAATATCGTAACCTAATGATTTTAGTTTTTCAGCAAAGGCATGTTTTCCTGAAAGTTTACCTAGCGGCAATTCATTTGTTTTAACACCGACTAGTTGAGGCGTAATAATCTCATATGTCTCTGGATTTTTTAACACACCATCTTGATGTATACCGGATTCATGACTAAACGCATTTTGTCCTACAATTGCTTTGTTACGTGGTACGCGTATACCAGCAAATCTTGCGATTAAATCTGATGTTGATTTCGTTTCATTTAATTTTAAATGAGTTGTTAAACCGTAATGTTCTTTTCTGATATATAAAGCAAGAGCTAGCTCTTCTAATGCTGTATTCCCAGCGCGTTCTCCGATACCATTAACAGTACCTTCTATGCGTCTTGCGCCACCTTCAATTGCAGCTAAACTATTAGCCACTGCTAGACCAAGATCATCATGACAATGTGCGCTATAGATAACGTCTTGAGTTGTTTGAACATGGTTAATGAGGTATTTAAAAATGTTGCCATATTCACTAGGATAGCTATAACCTACAGTGTCTGGAATATTGATTATTGATGCACCAACATCTACGGCAGTTTGTACACATTTTAATAAGAAAGGTAATTCTGTACGTGTTGCATCTTCAGGTGAGAACTGTACGATATCAAAACGTGCTTTACAGTAACTGACATGTTCTTTAATTGATGCTAGAACCTCTGCTTGTGACATTTTTAATTTATATTTCAAATGAATAGGTGAAGTAGCTATGAATACATGTACAGCTGGATGAGCTGCATTTTTAGTAGCTTCATATACAGCATCTATATCAGGTTTTCGACATCTAGCTAAACCGCATACTGTTGTTGTTTTTAATGCTTCTGATATGGATTTTACAGATTTGAAACTCCCTTCACTCGAAGCAGGAAATCCAGCTTCGATGACATCTACGCCCCAATGTTCCAACTGTTTGGCAATCTTTAAACGTTCTTCAAAGGAAAAACTAACACCTGGTGTTTGCTCACCATCTCTAAGTGTTGTGTCGAAAATTTGAATATGGCTTTCCATAATTAAATTCCCCCTAAATGATTATTGTTGAATACTTTTAGATTTAATAAATGGCATCATTTTTCTTAATTCACGACCGACCGCTTCAATTTCATGACCATGTTGTTTTTCACGTAATTGATAGAATTCTTTGAAGCCATTTTCATTGTCTTTAACAAATCGATTTGCGAAGTTTCCATTTTGAATATCAGTTAAGACTGCTTTCATATTATTTTTTACTTCTGGTGTAATGACGCGTGGTCCTGAAACATAGTCACCAAATTCAGCAGTATTTGAAATTGAATAGCGAACATTTTCCATGCCGCCTTCGTACATTAAATCAACAATTAATTTCATTTCATGAAGTACTTCAAAATACGCTAATTCTTTTTGATATCCTGCTTCTACTAATGTTTCAAAGCCACTTTGAATTAATTTATGGATACCACCACAAAGTACAGCTTGCTCACCAAATAAATCTGTCTCAGTTTCTTCTTTAAATGTTGTTTCAATAACACCAGCGCGTGTGGCACCAATACCTTTGGCATAGCTTAGAGCAATATCACGTGCTTCTCCACTAGCATCTTGTTGAACGCCGAAGAGGGCAGGTACGGCAGTTCCTTCTACAAATGTACGTCTTACAAGATGTCCAGGGCCTTTAGGTGCAACTAAGAAAACATCCACATTTTCCGGAGGTGTAATAACACCAAAATGAATATTAAAACCGTGAGCAAATGCTAGTGCATTATGCGCTTCAAGGTTAGGTGCAATTTCTTTTTTATATACTGAACCTTGAATTTCATCTGGTAATAACACCATGATGACATCGGCTTGTTTAGTAGCCTCAGCTACTGGGTACACATCAAATCCATCTTCTTTTGCTTTATCAAATGAATGTCCTGGGCGAATTCCAACGATGACATCATATCCATTGTCTTTTAAATTTTGTGCATGTGCATGGCCTTGAGAACCGTAGCCAATTACAGCAATTTTTTTGCCTTTTAATGCATCTTTAGTTACTTGTTGATCATAATAAACTTTAGTCATAATAAATTCCTCCAAATTGTTATTATAATATTCAAAATTTTCAATCTATTGAAAGTTGAATATCCCAATTATTTAAGATGTTAGCTCTATTTATTTTTGATTGTTTATAGGCTAGCGCATCAAAGGGATAATCTATAGTTCAACGACATTGATAACTGTTACTTGTTTTTTTAATTTAGCAATTAAAATTTTAAATAATTTTTCGTTTTCGATATCTGCTGTTAGTAAAACATTTGAAATGCCAGGATCTGATGAGGGCTTAACTTCAAGTTCACTGATATTATATTGAAGACGGACAAAGGCACTTGTAATGCGATTTAGCGTACTGACTTTGTCTTCAACCGTTAATTTTAATGTGCGTTTCATTCTAATCCCTCCATTTCATGATTTGCTTTACCAGCAGGTATCATTGGATTAACAGGTTCAACAGGTGAAATTCGAATTTCAATTAGTGCTGGACCTTCACTACTAAATGCCTTATCCAATTGTTGTTCTAATTGAGCAGGATTATCGATTAAATAACCTTTAATTCCGTATGCTTCTGCTATTTTCATAAAATCCGGTTGATCATTAAAGACTGAATGTGAAAATCGGTGATTAAAGAATTTATCTTGCCACTGTTTGACCATTCCGAGTGTGCCATTATTGATCAGTACAACTTTAATATTTAACTTATATTCATTAAAAATTGCCATTTCTTGGTTAGTCATTTGAAAGCCACCATCACCAACAAAACAAACTACAGTTTTATCTGGTGCGGCTAATTGTGCGCCAATTGCTGATGGAATGCCAAAGCCCATTGTTCCTAATCCACCGCTTGTAGCCCATTGACTATGATGTTTAAATGGATAAAATTGAGCTGCCCACATTTGGTGCTGGCCAACATCGGTGGTTACAACTGCATCTCCATTGGTTATCTTACCAATATATTCAATCGCTTGTTGTGGCTTACAAAACGTTTGGTCATCTGTCGCATATTTGAATGGATGTAAGTCTTTGTTACTTTGACAATGTTGTGCCCATGCTGTGAATTGAATTTCTTTATTAAAGTAGGCAGATAATTTTTTTAAAACCTTTTTACAATCTGCCACAATACCTAAATCAGTTTGAATGACTTTATTGATTTCAGATTCATCAATATCGACATGTACAATTTTGGCATTAGGCGCAAATTGAGCAGGGTTACTCGCTAAACGGTCATCAAAACGACTACCTAAATTGATAAGTAAATCGCACTCAGTTAAAGCCATATTGCTTGCATAGGAACCATGCATTCCACCCATTCCAAGGAATAAAGGATTGTTGTATGGAACGGCACCTAGGCCCAGAAGCGTAGTGACAACTGGAATTTGATATTTTGAAACAAATTGTGTTAACAGTTCATTTGATTGTGAATTATTAATTCCAGCCCCTGCTAAAATTAACGGTTTTTTAGCGTGAGTTAAAAGTGAGACAAGCGCTTTAATGTCATCTACATTTGGTTCGTTTGGCACATGATACCCTGGTAAAGCAAGGTCATTTGTTACAGGTACGGATGTTTTTAAAACACCCATATCTTTAGGAAAATCAATAACAACAGGTCCTTTTCTGCCAGTATTAGCAATATAAAATGCTTCATGTACGATTTTAGGAATATCATCAACATTTTTAATTTGATAATTTGCTTTTGTGATAGGTGTGGTCATCGATAATAAATCTGCTTCTTGAAAAGCATCTTGACCAATGCCAGGTGATGCGACTTGTCCTGTAAAGACGACTAGGGGAAGTGAATCACAATAGGCATCGGTGATACCAGTAATTGCATTGGTAGCACCTGGACCACTAGTTACTACGACGACACCTGGTTTGCCAGAAACACGTGCATAACCTTCAGCGGCATGTGTAGCGCCTTGCTCATGACGTGCTAAAATATGTTTAATCTTACCATCATAGAATGTATCGTATAATGGGAGAACAGCACCTCCTGGATAACCAAAGATAAAATCGACATGTTCATGTAATAATGCTTCTACTAATAAATCTGAGCCACTTAATGATTGATGTGAACTAGGGGATTCATCGTCTTGTAAAGTATTGTGTACGAATTGTTTGGGCATAAATAACACTCCTTGTTAAATTAAATTTTCAGGTACTTGCATAATACCGCCAGTATTTGCACTTGTAACGAGCGCAGTATATCGAGCTAGATAGCCTGATTTAACTTTAGCTTTAAACGGTTTGACTTCGGCTTTACGTTGTTCTAAAACTTCGTCAGATTGATGAACATCAATAGTGCGTTTAATTAAGTCAATTGTAATTTCATCTCCATCACGTAATAAGCTAATAGGGCCATCAGAAGCGGCTTCTGGAGAAATATGTCCCACGGCAATGCCTCGTGTAGCTCCTGAGAAGCGGTCGTCAGTGATTAAAGCAACATCTTTACCTAAACCTCTACCAACAATTGATGACGTTGGAGCTAACATTTCAGGCATTCCTGGACCACCTTTTGGACCTTCATAACGAATAACTACGACATGACCTGCACGAACTGTTTTATCATCAATCGCAGCTACTGCTTCATCGTGTGAATTAAAACAAATTGCTTTTCCTGTAAAAACTTTAACTGAAGGGTCTACACCACCAACTTTGATAACAGCACCTTTCGGAGCGATGTTACCAAATAAAATGGATAAACCACCTTGTTTATCATATGGATGTTCTAATGAGTGAATAACTTCAAAATTAGCTATTTCTTTACCTTCATTATTTTCTTTAAGTGTTTTTCCAGTTACTGTAATGCGATTTGGATGGAGAGTGCCTGGTTTTTTCATAAGCTCATTGATGATAGCAGGAACACCACCAGCTTCATGCACATCATGCATTGAATAAGATGAACTAGGCGCTATTTTTGATAAATAAGGCGTCTTTTTAGCAATTTCATTAATTCGCTCTAAGTCATAATCAATTCCAGCTTCATTAGCTATGGCCAAGGTATGTAATACTGTATTCGTTGAACCACCCATAGCCATATCCAGAGCAAACGCATCATCAATTGCTTCTCGTGTAACGATATCTCTAGGTTTTAAGTCATTTTTAATATTTTCAACGAGCTTAAATGCTGCAGCTCTAATCATTTCTCTACGCTGTTCACTTACTGCTAAAGCAGTACCATTATATGGTAGTGCTAAGCCTAAAACTTCCATTAAACAGTTCATTGAATTTGCTGTAAACATACCAGCACAAGAGCCACAAGTAGGGCAGGCATTTTGTTCCATATCAAGAAACTCTTCCTTTGAAATAGAGCCTTCTTTAAATGCACCAACTGCTTCAAACATGGATGATAATGTTAATGCTTTTCCATGAGCTGATAAACCAGCTTTCATTGGTCCACCAGAACAGAAAATAGCCGGTACATTTGTTCGAACGGCTGCTAATATCATACCAGGTGTGATTTTGTCGCAATTCGGAATGTAAAAGACACCGTCAAACCAGTGTGCATTGATAACAGTTTCAGCAGCATCTGCAATGATTTCGCGTGATGGAAGAGAATAGCGCATTCCTATATGTCCCATTGCAATACCATCATCAACACCAATTGTGTTAAATTCAAATGGAATTGCACCCGCTTCGCGAATAGCTTCTTTAGCGATATCTGCTAATTCACGTAAATGAACGTGCCCAGGTACAATATCAATATATGAATTACAGATTGCGACAAATGGTTTGTTCATATCAGTTGGATGTTTTAATGCCCCTGTAGCATGTAATAAACTTCTTGCTGGTGCTTGATGATCACCTTTTTTGATCATATCGCTTCTCATAAATAATTCCCCCGTCGTTGACAATCATGAAACAAAAAAACGCCCCAATAAAATTGGGACGCTGATAAGTCCCATTCAATTAGAAATAGGACTTAAACATTTAGTACAAGTGATACTAAAGTTCCAGCCCTTTGGAGTATAATAAAATAATAATATTTACATTTGTCGGTTGATATAGAAATGTGTGATTAGTCATTATTATACTCCTCTTTTCTTGAATGGTTATAATTTGTTTCAATAGTTTGAATTGTTTTAAAATTCGATAAACTTAATTTACTATAACATGTCATGATAGTCAACCTTAATTTTGAATTTTCTAACAATTGTTTTATTTTGGCAAATGATTATTTAAAAGAGAAATCTATCTTAATTTTTGTTACAATAAATAAGTTAAAATGATTTGTCATGTCCTAGAGATAAAGCCTAGAAGTTTATATTTTAATGCTATTAAATAAGGAGAATGTACATTGATTCGTATCAATAATCTACATGAAATGGATACTTTTGCTGCGAAATTAGTATCAACACTTGTAACTGGAGATTTAATATTACTTAACGGAGATTTAGGTGCCGGGAAAACGACGCTCGCACAATTCATAGGTAAACACTTAGGTGTCAAGCGTCACATCAATTCACCAACTTTTAATATTATTAAATCTTATCAAGGTAGTAAATTAAAAATGCATCATATGGATTGTTATCGTTTAGAAGGAATGGAAGAAGATTTGGGTTTTGATGAATACTTTGATGACGATGGCATTAGTATTGTTGAATGGAGTCAGTTCATTCAAGACTTATTACCAGAGGAACACTTAACGATTGACATTCACATTATAAACGAACAGGAACGTGAACTATCTTTAAATGCACAAGGCAAGCATTATGAGGCAATTAAGGAGGCAATAGAGAATGAATACTTTATTGATTGATACATCAAATCAGCCAATGTCAATTGCTTTGATGAAAGATGAGGAAGTATTAGCAGCAAAAACTACTAATAATAAAACAAACCACTCAGTTCAATTAATGCCTGGAATTCAGGAGCTATTTACTCAATGCGATTTAACAAAAGAGAATATTGATGCCATTATAGTTGCACAAGGGCCAGGTTCATACACTGGAGTAAGAATTGGTGTAACTGTAGCAAAAACGCTTGCTTACGCATTAAATGTACGATTATTTGGCGTGTCATCACTTGAAGCGCTCGCTGCGACAACGCATCAAACAAATCAGCTTATTGTACCATTATTTGATGCTCGAAGAGATGCTGTATACGCAGGTGTTTATCAACATCAACACGGACAATTAAAAACGATTATAAATGATGGCTATATAACGATTGATGAATTACTGACACAACTGCATAGCCTAAAGGAACCTTATATCTTTATTGGTCAAGATGCCAAAAAGTTAAGTGCAAGATTAGATGGCCCAATAGAGGAAAATTTGCCTGATGCAGCAGTGATGCTTGATTTAATAAAACAACCTGCAAATATTTATACGTTTACACCAAATTATCTTAAATTATCAGAGGCAGAACGCAATTGGCTGAATCAGCAACAGAACAACTAAACATACGAGAAATGATTGTCGATGACGTACCTCAAGTATTTGATATAGAGCGTTTGAGTTTTAAACATAGTTCATGGACCATTGATGCCTTTTACCATGAAATAACTCAAAATCAATATGCAAAATATTTTGTGGCGGAACGTAATGGCCAAATTATTGGTTATTTAGGTCTTTGGACAGTGCTCGATCAAGCGCAAGTGACTACGGTCGCAGTGAGCGAAATATATCGTAATCTTGGCTTAGGACAATTGTTGCTTAAATATGGCATGACTTATGCGGCACATACATGTGACACAATGAGTTTAGAAGTACGTGTCGACAATATTATCGCTCAACATGTATACGAAAAATTAGGTTTTCAATATGGTGGTAAACGTAAAAACTACTACGGAGATGGAGAGGATGCGTTAGTGATGTGGGTGAAGTTACATGAATGAAAATATTTTAATTTTAGCGATTGAAACGAGCTGTGATGAAACAAGTGTTAGTGTTATAAAGAATGGTTCAGAAATATTATCTAATGCAGTGTTAAGTCAGATAGATAGTCATAAACGCTTTGGTGGTGTTGTACCTGAAGTTGCAAGCAGGCATCATGTTGAAGGTATACTCCCTACAATCGACGAAGCGTTAGAAACGGCACAAGTATCGATGGAGGATATTACTGCTATCGCTGTGACGGAAGGACCAGGGCTAATTGGGGCACTGTTAATAGGAATTAATGCGGCTAAAGCATTAGCGTTTGCATATGATAAACCGCTCATTCCTGTTCATCATATTGCCGGGCATATTTATGCTAATCATTTGGAAGAACCATTAACTTTTCCATTAATGGCACTTATCGTTTCTGGAGGACATACAGAATTGGTTTATATGAAAGATCATTTACAATTTCAAGTCATCGGAGAAACGCGAGATGATGCAGTGGGTGAGGCCTACGATAAAGTTGCTCGAACAATTGGACTACCTTATCCAGGGGGACCGCATGTTGATCGATTAGCATTAACAGGAGAAGATGAATATCATTTTCCTAGAGTATGGCTTGAAAAGGACAGCTATGATTTTAGTTTCAGTGGTTTAAAAAGTGCTGTTATAAACAAATTGCATAATCTTAAACAGAAAGATTTGCCAATAAATAAGGCTAATGTAGCAACAAGCTTTCAAAATAGTGTTGTTGAAGTACTAAGTGGTAAAGCTATTAATGCTTGTCAGCAATATGATGTTAATCAACTAATTGTTGCTGGAGGTGTAGCAAGCAATCACGGATTAAGAACAGAATTAAAAAAATGTTGTGCACAAAAACAAATTAAACTATTAATTCCTAGTCCAAAATTATGTACAGACAATGCAGCAATGATAGGTGCTGCAGGCTATTATTTATATCGAGCTGGTATCACTTCAGGATTAGATCTCAATGGCAAAAACCATATTGATATTGAGGAAGCAACAATTTAAGCATTTAGTTAATTAAATTACAGGGAGACATTATTGTAAATAATAAAGATAGTCTAAGATATAAAGTTCTTAGACAAATAAAAAAGCAATTTCTATTGAAATAATGATGTGCCCCCCATAAAGTTAGATCTTTAATCCAACTTTATGGGGGGCACATCAATTCATTTGAGTACTATTTTTCTAAGATTTATGTCCCTGACTCACTTAACTATATATAACAGTAGTTAAGTGAATTTTAAATGCACTTATACCAAGCTTTTTCAATTCTAAACAATCTTGCGGGGTAGGCAATACAAATTCAAAATGAATGCTGTCCCAAAAAGCTTATATGTCCTCAACTATCTCTTTGGCATGATGATAAATATCTAATGGAAAGTTTGATATTCTCAGCAATTCTATAGCATTTCTAGTATTAGCTTTTCCAGGCTTGACTTTATAGTCAAAAGCAATAGATTGCTTCTCAATGATTTCATTAAAATGATAATTTGAATAATCTAGTAAACTTGATAATTCGATATCGTGTGTTGCAGCTAAAATAAAATAGTTATTCATATTACTTAAATAACTTAAAACGGATTGAGAAGCAGCAATGCGCTCTGTCGTGTTAGTACCTTTGAATATTTCATCGATAAAACAATATATTTGGCGTTTTGACGAAATATTAAATAGTCTGCGAATTGACTTCAACTCTGCCATGAAGTAGCTATCACCAGATAATACATCGTCAGCATTAGCCATAGAACAATATACATGTCCTGGAACATATTTAAATTCAGCAGCGACAGCAGTTTCAATTGTTTGCGCCAAAATAAGATTTATCGCAATAGCTTTCATAAATGTTGATTTTCCGGAAGCGTTTGATCCTGTTAGTAAAATATTGTTTTTAAGACATAAATTATTAGGTACAGCACCGTCAATAAGTGGATGAACTAATTCAGTAAATGTACATAAGGACTCATCTTTCACATGATTGTCTAATATTTCAGGCTGACACTGTATATTTAACGTGGTTTGATAGAGTGCTACAGAATAATGATTATCTAACATAGCGATATAATCATAACTTTCAAGAACTTCATCAATATACTTAAAAAAACTACGTTGAATAATATGAAAAATAACATAATCTAGCATGAAAATTATTTTAAATAACAAAATAATGCTTGAACCAATGTCGTTAGCATCTAATTTAACTAAAATACCACTTAAATATCGTGAACTTTTAAAATGATTAAAGTTAATATTCAATTCAGGTGTTCCGTCAAGCTCATTTAACTTTTTACTTTGTGTTAAAACATTTGAAGTATAAAAAATTGATTTTAAATCTTTTTCATAAGTTCGTTTCAAAAATACAGACAATAAAATATTAATCGAACATACTAATAAGGTTAATAAAATACCTAAATTTTTATTAAATACAATAATCAATATGCTCAAAATAGGTAAGAATGGAGTAAGCATCAATAGATTATTTCTTTTAATAGCGGTTAGTTGATCGGGAAAAAAAGGATAATATTTTTTTCCAACTTTT
Organism: Staphylococcus sp. HMSC063A07; assembly: GCF_001836955.1. Taxonomy (NCBI): domain Bacteria; kingdom Bacillati; phylum Bacillota; class Bacilli; order Caryophanales; family Staphylococcaceae; genus Staphylococcus; species Staphylococcus sp. HMSC063A07. Next base: position 53,532 of record NZ_KV830907.1, on the reverse strand, counting down.
GATAATTTGAGTGATAAATAATTTCTAAATGATTCTGACGTTTTAATTTTATGTATTAATGTTTTATTATTTGCTTTAAACATACCACGTAATGTTGCATAAAGTTTCATTTCTCCAATAGCAGTAAAGTTATAATTCATCGTTTGAAACAAGCTATCCATACTTAAATCGCTCCATGTTTTATCATCAACCAAATTATCATGAGCATAATTCGAACGATAACTTTGATATTGATAATCATAACGAGCGTTTGGACGAATAAATTCTTCTAGGCGCTCCTTATTCGTCCAAAGTTGTTTGATTTTGATAGTTAACTTTTTTTGCTCAATAATAGCAGTTGTGATACTTACAATAATAGTTAGTATAATTATAGCTAAAATAAATAAAAATATTGTATTATCGAACATTTTAATCCCCTTATATTAATATATTTATAGGTAATAATTGATATTATTTCATAACTTATTTGGATATGCAAAATATAATAAGTTTAAGCGTAGTTTGTACGTCAAGAGGGAACGTTTGTACTTATCAACAATCAGTGCACAACTTGTGGATAACAAGTGGTTATATATGTGGATATTGTAAAATTTGTAACAAATATATTGAGCAAAAGTTACAATTTACCTGTGGATAACTAGGATAACTTTGTGGATAGCTATCTTTATAGGTTTTATTATGTGAATAAATATTTTGACAAAGTCGTTAAAAAAAGCAGGAAAAGTAACAAATTGTACTTTTCTTGCTTTTTAACTGCGTGTTTAATTTAATAACATTTCTTGTAATTCTTCCCATTCAATTAATGTTTGTTCTAGCTTTTGTTCGGTATCAGATTTAATTTGGCTTAGTTCGTGAGATTTTTGTGGATTATTAAAAACTTCTGGTTGGGTTAACTGTTCATCAATATCAGTTATTTGTGTTTCAAAGGTTTCTATGCGTGTTTCACATTGTTCAATTTGACGTTCTATTTTACGTTGCTGACGTTTGTGTTCTTTTTGATTAAAATAATTTGAATGATTATCGTTGTTAACATGGTTTTTCTCCAATTTATTGTCAGCACGTTGTATGTTTTCATGTGCTTTGATAGCTGCTTGTTCTTCGGTTTTTTCAATATAATATTGATAATTACCAAGATATATCTTACCGCCGTCATGATTTAAATCAAATACTTTATTGGCTAATTGATTTATAAAGTAGCGATCGTGTGAGACAAAGATAATTGTACCTTCAAAGTTTTGGAGTGCTTGTTCTAACATTTCTTTAGAATCAATATCTAGATGGTTTGTAGGTTCATCGAGAATAAGCACGTTATCACGCTGTAACATTAATAAGGCAAGTTGTAGGCGTGCTTTTTCTCCTCCAGATAAATCATTGATAATTTTCTTAACATCTTCTTGTACAAAGAGGAAACGGCCAAGTACAGCGCGAATATCTTTTTCATTCATATTAGGAAATTGGTCCCACAAATAATTTAAAATTGTTTTATTCGATTTAAATTCAGCTTGTTTTTGATCATAATAACCGATTTGTAGGTTTGCACCAAATGTTACACTGCCACCAAGCTTTTCTTGTTTATTAGCAATGGTTTTTATCAGCGTTGTTTTACCTACGCCATTTGGTCCGATAACGGCAATATGATCTCCTTTCGTAATTTCAATATTAATTTCTTTTGTAATGGGCGTGCTGTAGCCAATAAGTAAGTTGTTTATATGCATCACGTCATTGCCTGTATTGCGCTCAAAACTAAACTGCATATTAGCACTACGTGCATCGAGCATCGGTTTATCTATGCGTTCCATTTTTTCTAACATTTTGCGTCTACTTTTAGCCATGCCACTAGTAGATGCCCGGGTAATATTCTTATCGACAAATGTTTCGAGACGTTTTATTTCATCTTGTTGCTTTTGATATTCTTGCATACGTTTTTGATAATATTGATCGCGTTGTTCAATAAAGCGTTCATAATTGCCGACATAATGCTTTACTTCACCAAGAGCTACATCATACACTTGTGTGACTATTTTATCTAAAAAATAACGGTCATGACTAATAATGACAATAGCACCTTGAAAATATTTTAAATAATCTTCTAGCCACTGAGTTGTTTCCATATCTAAGTGGTTAGTCGGTTCATCTAGTAATAATAAATCGGGATTGTTTAATAACATTTGAGCTAATGACAAACGTGTTTTCTGACCACCACTAAAATCATTTATTGGTCTATCGAAATCTGTCTCAGTAAAATTTAGACCGTGGAGTATCGTTTTTATTTTACTTTCATATTGATAACCATCTTGATGTTCAAATTGTGAACTCAAAGATTCGTATCGCTCCATGTGCTGTTGATAATCTAGTGATTCATAATCATTTCCATGTTGTGCTAACCAATCGGTTTCTTGTTTAATTAACTGTTCCATATTTTTAAGATGGGTAAAGGGTTTAGCCATTTCTTCAAAAACTGTGGCTTCAGAATTTAAAGTCATCTGTTGAGTGAGATAACCTATTGTTAAATTTTTAATTTTAGAGATATGGCCATGATCGTAGTCTTCAACGCCAGCAATGAGTTTCATCAAAGTGGATTTTCCAGCGCCGTTACGACCGACAATGCCGATACGTTCTCCAGTTTTAATTTCAAAATCGACATTTGTAAATATATCTTCACCATCGAATGATTTTGAAATGTCATTAAGTTGTAAAAGTATCATTCAACCTTCACCTTTCTAATTAAGAAAATAAAATATAAAATAATAGTATATAAATGGTTTTCATAATCTATTGCATAACGTTACTATTTATTTTACAGTATTACATTTAAACTTGGAAATAGGACATGTTTTTTTTATTAAGTTACGGTATAATGAGCCAGTATGTTCTTTATTAGATGAAATACATTTTATACGTAACTAATTTTGCTCTAATTAGTTTGAATAAAAATACTATAAACCATTCAAACAAGAGGGGGACAAAAAGATGGCTAAAGACGGTGTCAAAATACCAAGAGCAACCTTAAAACGCTTACCGCTATATTATAGATTTGCTCAAAGGGTTAAATCAAAAGGATATGACCGCGTAAATTCGAAGACAATCAGTGAGGCATTGAATATTGACTCAGCTACGATTAGACGCGATTTTTCTTATTTTGGTGAGCTAGGTAAAAAAGGATATGGCTATAATATTGATGGCTTGTTAGAATTTTTTAAATCTGAATTAAGTGATAGTGATACCATAGAAATAGCACTTGTAGGTGTAGGTAATTTAGGTAAAGCACTACTTAATTATAATTTTTCGATTCATAGTGAAATGACGATTACTGAAGCATTTGATATTGATGAAACGATGATTGGTCAACAAATCGGCCAAGTAACTATAAAACATATTGACCGCTTAAAAGAAATATTAGCTAAAAAAGATATCGATGTTGCAATTTTGACAACGCCAGAAAAAGCGGCACAAGATGTTGTCAATCAATTAGTTGATGCGAATATTAAAGGCATTTTAAATTTCACTCCACGTCGCGTTAAAGCACCATCTACGGTTCAGGTACAACATATTGATTTCGGAATTGAGTTACAGTCGTTACTTTTCTTTATGAAAAACTATTCATAATTATAGAGAATATATATTGGAAGTGTAATGAAAGTCAAAAAGACTTTTGTTACGCTTTTTAAATTTAAAGAAAATATTATTACTGTTTTTTTATGCTTTCAAATTAGAATCGCTAAAAGATAGTTATGATATTTCTAGCTTTAATTGTAGCATTATATTTAGCAATCATTTATCTAATTTTTGGTCACTCAAATGCTTTAATACTGTGTCGGCAGTAGGTTTTCTGAGGGGGGTATGTACAGAAAAAATATTATTAGAAGTGGTCTTAGTTTTAATCATACAATTTTCAATAGTTATCCATGATCTTTAATACGTTTAACAATGAATTTAATTATCTGAATTTCTCATTTTCAATATTTACAGTTACTAACACAGTAATGTATAATATCTTATTATTATTATCGGAAAAGAGGGATTGAATGATTTGGATGATTATTAGTGGTCTTATTGTAGGAGTATTATTAGGTTTTGTAATGCAACGGACAAGATTTTGTCTTGCTGGTGGCTTTAGAGATATGTATGTACAAAAAAATAATAAGATGTTTTATGCGCTACTTGTAGCAATAACCGTACAGAGTGTCGGTCTAGTTATCTTAACAAGTTTAGGATTGTTTGCTATACCAGATAGTACATTCCCAATAGTAGGAACTATTATCGGTTCATTTATATTTGGTATCGGTATAGTATTAGCTGGTGGCTGTGCAACAGGGACTTGGTATAGAGCAGGCGAGGGATTGATTGGAAGTTGGATCGCATTAATCATGTATGCTTTAACAGCTGCAGCAACAAAAACGGGCATTTTATTACCTGTGATGACTTGGGTAAATCAACCTACAAATGTAAATGCAAGTATGGCACAAACAACCGGTATTCCAATGTGGATATTTGTCATTGTACTTACTATTATCACACTTTATGTTGTTATTAAAACATTGCGTAAACCCAAACCTAAGGTAGCAGTTCCAAAATTAAAACAAAAATATCACGGTATTAGACATTATTTGTTTGAAAAACGCTATCATCCGTTTGTAGCTGGTATTGTTGTTGGTTTAATTGCTTTATTAGCGTGGCCAATGAGTATTTCAACTGGACGAGATTATGGCTTAGGGATAACTACGCCGTCTGCAAATCTTGTAACTTATCTCATTACTGGTGATTCAAAACTTATTGACTGGGGCGTACTACTGGTTCTTGGTATTTTTATAGGATCATACATCGCAGCTAGAGGTGCACATGAATTTAAATGGCGCTTACCAGATATACGTACGATTCGAAATAGTGCAGTAGGAGGTATATGCATGGGCTTCGGTGCTTCTGTTGCAGGTGGTTGTTCAATAGGAAATGGTTTAGTAGAAACAGCTATAATGTCGTGGAAAGGTTGGATTGCACTTTTTGCAATGATTTTAGGCGTGTGGTTTACAAGCTATTTTATTTTTATAAGACCAATGAAACAAATACAGCAAACAGATAAAAAAGCGAATAAAACAGTATCTCAAACACAATTATCATCATAAATAGGAGGAATAGTATATGGTATATGAATTAGGTACAGTAGGAATGGTTTGTCCATTTCCATTGATAGAAGCACAAAAGAAAATGCAAACATTAGATGCTGGTGATGAACTAAAGATTGACTTTGATTGCACTCAAGCTACAGAAGCAATTCCAAACTGGGCTGCAGAACAAGGATATCCAGTGACAAACTATGAACAATTAGATGATGCATCATGGACCATTACAGTTCAAAAAGCTTAAAGTAAGATTTAAATAGATATAAAAAATAAACAATGGTTAAAATAAACTGTGAAGAACCTTCAGACATTTGTACTTCACAGTTTATTTTTCGATCCACCTTGTTATATTATGTTACATATTGTGTTAATTTATCTTACGTATTTTTGTCATTTTTTTAGAGTATCATTATGATATTTTTAAAGGAAGTGGTAATTATGAAGATGGATGACACAATATTTTTATTTTTATGTACATTACTCGTATGGGTAATGACACCGGGGTTAAGTTTATTTTACGGTGGTCTTGTACATTCTAAAAATGTACTTAATACAGTGATGCAAAGTTTGACAGCCATGGTGATCGTAACGTTTACCTGGGTTTTGCTTGGGTTTTCGTTAAGCTTCGGAAAAGGGAATATGTTTATTGGTAATTTTGACTTTATAGGATTGCAACATGTTGGTTTTGAAATTAATAGTCAACTTAGTCCGCATGTTCCGTTTGCATTATTCATGCTTTTTCAAATGATGTTTTGTACGATTGCTATTTCAATTTTATCAGGTTCAATTGCTGAACGAATGAGATTCTTTCCATTTATGATATTTATTTTTATTTGGGTACTTGTTATTTATAGTCCAGTTGCACACTGGGTGTGGGGTGGTGGTTGGATTCAACAATTAGGTGCACTTGATTATGCAGGCGGCACAGTCGTTCATATTACATCAGGTATTTCAGGCTTAGTGCTAGCCATTATGATAGGTAGTGGCAAGAAAGTTGAGAAAATCAAACCTCACAATTTACTTATTGCCTTGATAGGTGGGATTTTAGTATGGATGGGTTGGTATGGCTTTAATACCGGAAGTGCATTTGCTTTTAATAGCGTTGCACTTACATCATTTATTAATACTGTTATCGCAGCTAGTGGAGGTGCGTTTGGTTGGTTAGTATTTGAATATATTATAACTAAGAAGCTGAGTTTACTTGGATTATTATCAGGTGTGCTTGCTGGTTTAGTCACAATTACTCCAGCTGCTGGCTATGTTACTACACTTAGCGCCTATATCATTTCAATTGTAGGAGGTATCTTCTGCTATATAGTTATTAATCATATTAAAGAAAAGTATAAATATAATGATACACTTGATGCATTTGGAATACATGGCGTGGGTGGCATTATTGGTGCCATTTTGACAGGCATCTTTCAATCCCATCAAGTAAATTCGGACATTACAAATGGCTTAATATATAATGGAGACTTACACCCAATATTTATCCAAAGTATTGCTGTTGTTATAGTAGTATTGTATTCTATCCTTTTGACATGGATTATCGGTAGAATATTACAAAGAATAAGCCCTATTGCAACTACAGTTGAGGAGGATGAAGTAGGATTAGATCAGATTGTGCACGGAGAAAAAGCCTATTTCTATGGAGAATTAAATAAATTGAACAAAAGGCATTAAATTTTTAAGACTTAAGTATAGATAAAAAGTATTTAAAGCGATTACATTTATGATAAAATAAGATATAAAAGAGAAACAGAGTGATTAGGTGTGACGAAGATGAAAAATATAGCAGATATTGCCAGATTAGCTGGTGTTTCTAAAAGTACAGTTTCTCGCTACTTAAACAATGGATCGGTAAGTACAAAAACAAAAGAAAAATTAAGCAAAATAATCAAAGAGCAAGATTATCAACCTAACCAATTTGCACAAAGTTTACGTGCTAGACACACAAAAATGATTGGTGCGATTATTCCACGTATGAATTCACATGCTGTAGATGAAACTATCAAAGGCGTTGCACATGTTTGTAAAGAGTTAGAATATCAATTACTGCTTAATTATACCGGACTGGATTTATCAGAAGAAATTATTGCACTAGAGACACTATCAAGAAGTAAGGTTGACGGTATTATTTTAATGGCAACGCGTATCACGCCACAACATTTAGATGTAATTAATAAGATAAATGTGCCGGTTATTTTAGTTGGTCAAGAACATTCTGGCGTTAATAGTATTATTCATGATGACTATTTAGCTGGTAGTTATGTAGGACGCCAAATAGTTGAAGCAAATTACAAACAAGTTTACTTCTTTGGTGTCACTGAAGAAGATAAAGCAGTTGGCCAACAACGTAAAAATGGTGTACTTGATATTTTAGCTTTGAACCATATTGACGTCCAAGTTTTTAAAACATCATTCCAGTTTATGGAAGCTAAGAATGATGTGAAATTGCATCTACAATCAGTACACACTGCAGATGCTATTATAGGAGCTACAGATACAATTGCCTTGGCTATACATAGTTATTGTTCGCAACCTCATCACAAGTTAATACCACATAAAATATATGGCTTTGGAGGAGATCCAATAACACAAATTGTGACACCGCAAATCAATACGGTAATGTATCATTATTTTAAAGCGGGTCAACAAGCTTTATCTCAATTGCATCGGCTCATAAATCATCATGATGCACAGCTACTGACAGTCATACCAGTAGAATTATAAAAATAACTAAATTTGTTATTGTCTTTGGATGGAACCGATACCATCTAAGTGATAAACTATGAATGAAAATAAGTAACAACAAATTGATGGAGGTAAATCATGAGTGAATGGACAAGAGAACAACGCTATCAAGGTATCGATGATGTTCCTCAATCACAATTAATTGAATTGAAACAAAAAGTTGATGCTTCACATTATAGACAAACGTATCATATTCAACCTGAAACAGGACTTTTAAATGATCCTAATGGTTTAATATTTTATAATGGGACTTATTATGTATCACATCAATGGTTTCCATTAGGAGCTGTTCATGGTTTGAAATATTGGTTTAATTATACTAGTAAGGATTTAGTAAGTTTTACCCCGCACGGCCCCATTTTAGAACCAGATACTGCATACGATAGTCATGGTGTATATAGTGGAAGTGCTTTTGAATACAACGGTCAACTTTACTATATGTATACCGGAAATCATAGAGATTCAGAGTGGAATCGACACTCTAGCCAAATGTTAGCTAAAGTTGATGAATATGGTGACGCAGTAAAGTTTGAAAAACCAGTTATTCCAGCACCACCAACGGGATATACACAACATTTTAGAGATCCAAACGTTTTTCAAAAAGATGGGCAATATTTTATGATTATCGCAGCTCAAAACGAACAAGAAAATGCGTGCTTATTACTTTATAAAATGGAAGAACAGGTTAATGAATGGGCGTTTGTAGGTGAAATAGCGACACAGTTATCGAACTTTGGTTATATGTGGGAATGTCCGGATTTTTTCAATCTTAATCAGACTGACGTTTTACTATTTTGTCCTCAAGGTATTTCCCCTGAAGGAGAGCGCTTTAATAACATCTACCAATCAGGCTATCTACTAGGAACATTGGATATTCAAAAGCCAGCATTTGAGCATCAAGATTTTAAGGAGCTTGATTATGGATTTGATTTTTACGCACCACAAACCTTTTTAGATAAACAAGGTAATCGCATTCTCATTGGTTGGATGGGTATGCCTGATACGCACTATCCAACAGATGACGAAGGATGGGCACATTGCCTAACATTACCAAGAGTATTAACAGTTGAACAAGGTAAACTTATTCAACGTCCGCTACCAGCGTTACAGAAGTTACGTCATAATGAAGAAACAGCTGAAGGGTATGCAAATAAATTCACAACAAAGTTACATCCATATGAGGGACTACATTATGAATTAATAATTGATATTCTAGAAAATGAAGCTTCCGAAGTTTATTTTGAATTGCGAACATCAAAACAACATAGCACGCTGATTACTTATAATAAACAAAGTCAGCGGTTAACATTAGATCGCAGTGATAGTGGTGCTTTACCAGAACCGGTTAAGGGAACAACAAGAAGTACGATTTTAGATACACCATTATCCCAATTACAAATATTTGTCGATACATCAAGTATAGAAATTTTCTGTAATAACGGAGAACGGGTGTTAACTTCACGGATATTCCCAGATGAGCAGGCAACAGGTATTAAAACGTCAACCGAATCAGGTCAAGTTTATTTAAAATTTACAAAATATGAGTTAAAGGATGAAAAATAAATGAGAACCCTTTATGCTATTGGAGAAGCATTGATTGATTTTATTCCAAATGTTGTTAATTCGGAATTGAAAGATGTTACAGGATTTACAAGACAAGTGGGTGGTGCACCAGCAAATGTCGCGAGCACAGTAGCGCGTCTTGGAGGGCAAGCTCATATGATAACGCAGTTGGGTCAAGATGCATTTGGTGATATTATTGTTGAAACGTTACAACAAATTGGCGTAGGGACGTCTCATATAAAACGTACTGACGTCGCTAACACAGCATTAGCTTTTGTCAGTTTAAAGGAAGATGGACAGCGTGACTTTTCATTTTACAGAAAACCATCTGCAGATATGCTATATCATCCAGACAATGTTGAAGAAATTGATGTGTCATCAGAAGATATCATGCATTTTTGTTCAGTAGATTTAATAGATAGTGATATGAAACAAGCGCATTATAAACTCATTGAAAAGTTTGAAGCGCAACGTGGAACGATTATTTTTGATCCAAACGTTCGCTTACCTTTATGGAAAAATGCAGCAGATTGTAAAAAGGCAATAAATGAGTTTATTCCTAAAGCAAATATTGTCAAAGTTTCTGACGAAGAGCTTGAATTTATTACTGGTGAATCATCATTAGAAGCGGGTATTCAAGCTTTATTTAAAGGGCACGTGGAAGCGGTAATTTATACTGCTGGCTCCAATGGTGCGTCCATCTATTTGAAAAATGGTAAACATATCTATCACGAGGGATTTACAGTCAAAGCTATTGATACAACAGGTGCTGGAGATGCATTCATTGGAGCAGTTATAAGTCGCTTATTATTAGCTGAAGATACACCAGTGACACAACAGCTTGAACAAGATGGCGCAGAGATATTAGAATTTAGTAATTGTGTTGCATCAACTGTAACAACAAAATATGGTGCTATCGAAAGCATTCCAACCTTAGAAGAAGTTAAACAACAATTAAACAAAAAAACTAGCTAGAGCGTTTCTGTGAATATTAATGGGTGGTGGACAAAGTCTGATTTATTGTCAAGATTTTGTCCGCCACCCATTATTTCATGTTAACTAATAATTATATTTTTTTAACATTGCGTACTGATGCATAACAATGTTCACCATTTTTAAAATATACAACACGTTCTTTTGAATTGATTGAAGAGATATTGTGTCGATTGACAACAAAACTATTATGGCATCTAAAGAAACGATCATCGATTTGACTAATTTGTTTTAGATTACCATAAAACTCAATTTGACGATTATCTAAATGTGCAATCAATCGATGTGAATTTGTTGATGATTCAAAAAACATCACTTCATCATATTGCACATATACAGAATTACTACCGCGCTTAAGCTCTATCGTTTCAACGGTACGTTCTTTTGACAATAACTTTAAGCGCGTATGTGCGGTTTCAAGGCAATCGATAATACGAGTTTTAAGTTCGGCAGGGTCATCTTTAAAAATAAAATCCATAGCCGATACTTTGTAAACAAAAGTTAAATATGTCAGCTCACTATGACTTGTAACAAAAATTATGTTACCTATCGGATCATACTTTCTTATTTCGCTACCTAACTTGATACCGTTTATGTCAGCTTCTAATTGAATATCTAAAAAATAACAACCAACATCCTCATTTTCCTTTGACATTTTTAAAATTTCATAAGGATTATCTGTAGCTAAAGCAATTTCCATTGGTTTTTCTTCAATCATGATATAGTTATTGATGATCTCAACCATATTTTCACGTTGTTTAACATCATCTTCACAAATGTAAATCTTCATGTCTTCACGTCCTTATGGTATATTATTTAAAATTTCTACTTTTTGTATGAAATATCCATTATCAATAGTAGTATCAAGTAACGTATTTGGTGTTGCATCTGTAATTTCTTTTAAATTAGATAAACCTAAACCACGATTTTTGCCTTTAGTAGAAAAATTCTCTTGAAAAAGTTCATGAATTTTGGGCGTTGTATCGCTACATTTATTCATTACAATAAATAACACAGAATCCTCATTTTTTATAAAGGCAATGCGGATTAATGCATCTTCTAAACTTTCTGAAGCTTCAATGGCATTGTCAATGATAATGCCAATCACTCGACTTAAATCAACTGTGTTCATTTCAATATGTTCAATTAGTTCTGGAACCTCAATGCTGATGGGAATGTTTTTTTCTTGCGCTTGTAAAATTTTGGTTGTCACAAGACCTTTGATGGCACGAACCTTTAGCTTATCTGTACCATTAATTTTAATAGAATTCATTTGTAAATTGTCTTTCATCGATACAATATTATTATTAAAATATTCTCTTAAACCCGGCATATCATCTTCGCGTATATACTCAGACATGGTAGATAAAATATTAACATAATCATGACGGAACTTACGCATTTCGTTATTAATCGATTCTATTTGCAGCGTGTACTCGTAGTATGTTTCTATCTCTTTTAAATTACGCTTATACTGCATCTCCCTATGTACAGAGAATGTAATAACGATGATAAAAATTGCAAGGAAAAACAATATTCCTACAAAAATAATCGCAAATATTTTTAAATCTTGATATTCTTGTTTAAATATTTGCGTGTATAAATAGAGCATGATCAAAGATAAAATAAGGAAAATAGATATTACTGATATGTATATTTTATTGAAATACAGATAGGTTTTTTTTAGCTTATTAATTAGAAACCTAATGAAATAAGCACAAATTATTGATATTAGAGTAAACGAAACTAATATTATTATTATTTGAACTATATAACTTAAAGAAAAATAATCAGCAATTACACTAAGGATGACAGAAATATAATTACTAACATACATAATAAGCGCAGAACCAAAGATTGCTAAAACGGAATATAAGCCTATTTTCAAATAAAAGAATATTAAACATCCAATTATCAAAAATATTAAAGACTGTCTACCTATCACGCCAAACAGTATAGTTGAAGGGATTATGATACCAAAAATGGCAAAATAATCCCTCATTTGAAATTTAATATCGGCTACTATTTTAGCAACAAATAACAACATTAAAGATTGAAAAATTGACAATGGTATACTATTTAATAAATCCATTCTTTACACACTTTCTATTAATTACTTTCTTTGTAAATCAATTAATTCTTGTGGTACTTCTGGCTCATCAAAATAAGCGTTACAAATATCTTGAGCAGAAAAGTTTCCGATAAATTCAAAAATTGCACTAATCCCTTTTGTAAATAATCCGCTTAATAAGTTCATGATTACGTTTCCTCCTTGGAAAAGAATATTGGTAATAACGTAATAGCTTCAATGCACATGCCTAAAGCTATTAATTGCATGTATGGCTCACTTACTAACAACGATAGCACCAAGAAACAGTTTGAAATAAGAATAGCATTTCTTTTCTTTTTCTTTCTAAGATGGGGCAGTATGGGTTGTTTTTTAGTTGCCGCTGGTGCGTAACATATAATAATTATGAATGCGATAAATGCTAGCAAAATCATGAATGTCCAAGACACTTGAAAATGCACAATTGACCAAGGTAATGCCACAAATAAAACTAAATTTTGAATGTGGCACAACAATGATGACCTTGCGTGTGCACCATGCGCAAAACGTCTAACGAAAAAATACGTTAAGTGTGTAATTAATGTGTAAAGAAAGGTATGGAATAAAAGAGCAACACCATAAGTAACAATAGTTTTGAAAAAATTACCTAATGCGACTTGTATGCCTAGGCGTATCTTCAAAAATTGAATATGGTCTAGATTGTTTTGACGCTGCAAGTATCTAGCAAATCTTTCAATTTTTTTGTCTATCGCCTTCAAATTAGCGTCACGCTCCTTGGTATCATTATACAATTTTACGCAATTCATTTGATCATTAATGCCTAACTGTTTAATTCGCATACAAATATGTTATATATATGTTCTTTGTTTAATTTTAACATATTTAAGATACAGTTAAGAATAAAAATGAATTAGTTGAGAATTTTTAGACTATTTATGTAATTATCATGTTTTAATATAGACATATCACAGAGATGTGATAGATATTGATAAAGCTTTTTGAAAACTAATTGGATTGTAGCTACGATGAGCTTTTCAATTTTCCAACAATGATTGTAGTAAGTTGTTGGAGCTGTATATTCTCAATAATAGAAGTTATTCATTCTTAACTATGTTTTCTTCGTTAAATTGATTAATTATTGTTAAGCCATCCCAACTTAATGATAATTGATGAATTGCTAACATTGAGTTGTGTAGGGCTCAATGTAGATAATTACGCTTAGCTACTTAACTGTAGAAGGTAATTATTATACTAGTGTTACTCTAGTCAGAAGATTTTCATAATTAATAACATCCCCAAATTATTATTGAAAATAACTGTAAAAACATTCCCTTAATAAGCGAAAAAAGTCGTGAGTCACTCCCAAACTCACGACTTTTATTTGTTTATTTGTATAAATGTGGCACTAAGCTGTCAAATACAGGTATTGCTTTACGTTGTTGTTCAACTGCATCTATATCTATAGTAACTGTAAGTTCTTTTTCGGTGGTAGATAATTCTTGAATGATTTCGCCATTAGGATTAATAACCACGGAATGTCCGGCATATTGCGTTTTTCCATCATACCCACAACCATTACATCCTATTACATACATATTATTTTCGATTGCACGTGCTTTTAGCAACACTTGCCAATGGTTAAGACGTGCACTTGGCCACTGTGCAACATAAAATGCAATTGTCGCACCGCTTCTTGCAGGATATCTTAGTAATTCAGGAAATCGTAAGTCATAACAAATCATTTGTGTCACTTTTACACCGTTTGATAATTTAAATGTTTCTGGAACATTTTTACCAGCAGTTAGGAATGCTGGTTCATCTAACATGGGAACTAAATGCATTTTGTCATATTGGTTTATCACTTTACCAGTTTTATCAATTGCAAATGCAGTATTAAATATGTGGTCATGATGCTTATTTGATACAGACCCAGCAATAATATCTACTTGATATTGTAGTGCTAAATTTTTAATAAAATCTGTACTTCTTTCTAAATCAAAATCTGCTTTTTCTTCTAGTTGCTCTAATGCATATCCATTATTCCACATTTCAGGTAGAATCACGACATCAGTGTCTTGTTGTAAAGAATTCGAAAACCATGTTTTTATTTTATGTTCATTTGCATTCACATCTGCATAAGCAACGTTAAATTGTAAAAGTTGAAGTTTCATCGTATCACTCCTTAGGTGATTGTTAAATCTAATTTACTAAAAACAATAAAGAAACGCAAAAAGAGGGCAAGGAATAATCAATTTTGATTTATTCTGCCCTCGTTTATATAAAAAGCTATTTATAATGCTATGGATTATTTTCGTACAAGAAAGCGTGCGTCGACAGGTTGAATTTCTTTTTCATTAGGTTCTTCACGCACATCTCCAAATGGCATTTGAGCCATTAATTCCCAAGTTTCAGGAATATCAAAGTCTTGATGTGTTACTGCATCAACCAGTGGATTGTAGTGTTGGAGTGAAGCACCAATACCCTTTGTACTTAGAGCAGTCCAAATCGCAAATTGATGCATTGCGTTTGCTTGTGTTGACCAAATCGCAAAATTTTCTGCATAAGAAGGCATTTGTTCTTGTAACCCTTTAACTACAGATTGATCTTCAAAATATAATATTGTACCGTAAGAATGTTTAAAGTTATCGATTTTTTGTTCAGTTGCAGTGAAGTCTCGATCAGCACCCATTTTTTCTTTTAATACAGCTTTAGTATTGTCCCAAAATTGTTTATTCTTATTATTCAATAATAAGACAATGCGTGTTGATTGTGAATTGAAAGCGGAGGGCACATGTTTTATTGCTTGAGTCATAATTTGTTCTAATTCCTCATCACTAATAGAAATGCTTTCTTTTAAATTATAGACTGTACGTCTTCCCTCGATAGCATTTAGAAATGATTTTTCACTATTTTTGCTAAATAAACCCATTTTAAAAACTCCTTTGCCTTTTAATATACTTAGTATAATAGATATACTCAACGAAGTGAAATAAATTTACTTTAAAGTTTCAGAAATATTAATATTACTTTTCAATAATAATAATTAAATGCATATGTATGTAAACTTCTTTATACTAGTAAGTGAAAGAAGCCATGTCATGTAGAGAGGAGGTGGAATAGAGATGACACGAAAAAAGACAAAGATTAAATATTTATCTGCAAGTTTTGCTATTGCTGTAAGCACACAGGTTATAAGTCCGCATATAACTCATGCACAGGATAATACACTATATAACAAAGTTACTAATGAAAAATCACCGGCTCATTCAGATAATTTATCACAAGACAATAGTAACCAGAAAGATTCAGATAATACGAACCAACCAAGCAATTCGTCAAATAGTGACAACAATGAAGGCAAAGACAACAGACCAAATAAGCCATCGGATGGTACGGATAACGGAGGCAAAGATAACAGGCCAAACAAACCATCAGATGGCATGGACAATGAAGGCAAAGACAACAAGCCAAACAAGCCATCAGATGGTACAGATAACGGAGGCAAAGATAACAAGCCAAACAAACCATCAGATGGCACGGACAATGAAGGCAAAGATAACAAGCCAAACAAACCATCGGATGGCACGGACCACGGAGGCAAAGATAACAAGCCAAACAAACCATCAGATGGCACGGACCATGGAGGTAAAGACAACAAGCCATCCGACGGGAAGGACAATGGGAGAACACCTTCTCATCCACAGCCACCAACACAAAATGGTGGTCATGGTCACAAACCAACGAATCAACCAAATAATAAAGATAACAATAATGGACAAAATAACGGTAATGGAAATCAAGGTTGGAACACATCTAATGGACAACAATCTCCTCAAAATGGAGAGAAAACAGATCATAATATCTCGGATGATTTCATTAATCAAATTAATGGACGGGGACATAATTCTGGTCGTAATTCGTCATCTTATTTTCCACAAAATCATTATGATGAGGGACCTGTTGCTAACAATCAACGTCAATCAATCATGAAACGATTTAAATCATTAGCCATTGGCTCATTTAAATATAATCCATTTATTATAGAACAGGTAAACAAACTTGGCGAGAGTGGTAACCAAGTTTCTGATCAAGATTTATATGCACTTTTTAGAAAACAAAATTTTAGTGGCAATAGTTATTTAAATTCATTACAACGTGGTTCAAATTATTTTAGATTTGAGTATTTCAATCTAACAAACTCATCAAAGTACTATAAAAACTTGGATGAGCAGGTATTAGCTTTAATAACTGGAGAAATTGGTTCAATGCCTGATTTGAAAAAACCAGTTGATAAAAAAGGTGAAGATAATCATACTCAGCGTTCTGAGGATAAAATTATTTCTGCAGAAGGTGAAGACCATAAGCAAGGCATGACAGATGTTAAATTTAATCGTTTAAATGTAACGCTTATTGGAAGTATGTGTATGATTTTTGTTGCCGTAATGGTTTACTGGTTCATCAATCGTCAAAAGGAAAAAGAGCAATAAATGAATAAATATTTATTTCAGTTTAGGATATAAATATTTTTGACAAATTACCAGCGCCTTATTTTTTATATTAAGTACTACTAAGACAAAGTACGAAACACTTCGCCAAGACATATAAAAGAACAGCGGGCCCCAACACAAAGACTTTCCAAAAGAAAGTCCACGAGCAACGCAAGTTGGGGTGACTGAAACTGATTCCCTAAGTATGCGAACCAATAATGCGGAGTATTGAAGATAAAAGAAGCACACAGATGATTAATGTCAAACCATCTGTGTGCTATTATTTTGGAAATTATGTTCCAGCTTTACGTTTTGTATTTAAACATTTTAGAAATCGACGTAGCAAATGTTTTATCAGTTCAATTTCCTACTTTAAATGTTAAATATCCCATCCTAGCAGTAATATAAGCTTAGATGGGATTCTTTGATTAAAAAAATAAATGGAAAATAGCATTTGCTTGCGTTTGTAAATGTTTAAGCACATCGCCGAAACAAACTTGCATAATAACAACAAAACCGTTTTGCATCATATGTATCATAATTGACACTGCGATACGTTTAGTCAATACATAGGCAAGTGAAAATATCATTCCCATACCAAAGTAGACAATAATAAATGTTATGTCATTATGTGCTAGTGCAAAGAGTAATGAGCTGACAACAGATGCAATTAGAAATCGCATTACTATATTTCCTTTAAGCCTATCTAAAATTTCCCCAAATATTACTTTCCTAAAAACATATTCTTCTAGAATAGGTCCTACGATAGAAATTAATATAATAAATATTGGTGCTTGTCGAGCTATGTCCATCAATCGTTCTGTATTAGGACTGGCTTTAAGCTCACCAAAAATCCAAGTATTAATCAAACCAGCAAACATTTGATAAATCATTACGACGATAAAACCTAATAATGCGTATTGAACTAAATAACGTTTAGGTTCTTTGTAATCTGATTCGAGTTTAGTTGGATTCTTAATTACTTTTTGCAGCAAAATAATAATGATCGCTGCAATGATAAATAAAATAACTTGAATATAAATAGCAACATGCAATAGCTGTGTAGGTGACTTAATTTGAAAACTAGTTAATTTAATTATAAATACAGGTAGATATTGAGCTAGTGCATAGATGACTATTGTTAGGAAAGAAATCCAAATTCTGGACATAAAGTACCTCCAATAAATGTAAATAACACTTATTATATTGTATCTTAAAAGCAAGATTAGCACAAAAAAGAAGGAAGCTTTTTGCTTGAAATTTTGACCAACTTTGATTAATATAAAAAGTAGCTTAGCACTCTACTTGTTAAAGTGCTAAAATATTTGTCCCATTGAGGAGGAAAACACATGCTTAAACCAATAGGTAATCGTGTAGTAATTGAAAAAAAAGAACAAGAACAAACAACTAAAAGTGGCATTGTTTTAACTGATAGTGCTAAAGAAAAATCTAATGAAGGTGTAGTTATCGCGGTAGGTTTAGGTCGACAACTTGAAAATGGTCAACGTATCACTCCAGATGTTAACGAAGGGGATAGAGTTGTATTCCAAGAATATGCGGGAACTGAAATAAAACAAGGAAACGACACATATTTAATATTAAATGCTGATGATATTTTAGCAATTATAGAATAATAATATAATTTATAGAATTCAATTTTTACAGACACATATTTTAATGGAGGTTAAATAGAATGGCAAAAGATCTTAAATTTTCAGAAGACGCACGTCAAGCAATGTTACGTGGTGTGGATAAATTAGCAAATGCAGTTAAAGTAACAATAGGACCCAAAGGACGTAACGTTGTTTTAGATAAAGAATATGCTGCACCACTTATTACTAATGATGGTGTGACAATCGCAAAAGAAATTGAACTTGAAGATTCATATGAAAACATGGGGGCAAAATTAGTTCAAGAGGTAGCTAATAAAACAAATGAAATTGCTGGGGATGGAACAACAACTGCTACAGTGCTAGCACAAGCAATGATTCAAGAAGGACTTAAAAACGTAACGAGTGGTGCAAATCCAGTTGGCTTACGTCAAGGTATTGATAAAGCAGTTAAAGTAGCTATCGAAGCATTACATGATATATCACAAAAAGTTGAAAATAAAAATGAAATTGCACAAGTTGGGGCTATTTCTGCAGCAGATGAAGAGATTGGACAATATATTTCAGAAGCTATGGATAAAGTAGGTAATGATGGCGTAATAACTATTGAAGAATCTAGTGGTTTCAATACTGAACTTGAAGTTGTAGAAGGTATGCAATTTGATAGAGGTTACCAATCACCATATATGGTTACGGATTCAGATAAAATGACTGCAGAATTAGAACGTCCATATATATTAGTTACAGATAAAAAAATATCTTCATTCCAAGATATTTTACCTTTACTAGAACAAGTCGTTCAATCTAGTCGACCAATATTAATTGTTGCTGATGAAGTAGAAGGTGATGCATTAACTAATATCGTTCTAAACCGCATGCGTGGAACATTCACTGCAGTTGCTGTTAAAGCACCAGGCTTTGGTGACCGTCGTAAAGCTATGTTAGAAGATTTAGCTATTTTGACAGGTGCACAAGTGATTACTGATGACTTAGGTTTAGAACTTAAAGATGCAACGATGGATATGTTAGGTAGTGCCAATAAAGTTGAAGTAACGAAAGATAATACAACGATTGTTGATGGTGATGGAGACAATAACAATATCGATGCACGTGTTAGTCAAATTAAAGCACAAATTGAAGAAACTGACTCAGACTTTGATAAAGAAAAATTACAAGAACGTCTTGCAAAATTAGCTGGGGGCGTTGCAGTAATTAAAGTTGGCGCAGCTTCTGAGACAGAATTAAAAGAGCGTAAATTGCGTATTGAAGATGCTTTAAACTCAACTCGCGCAGCTGTAGAAGAAGGTATTGTTGCTGGTGGTGGTACAGCACTAGTTAATATCTATAAAAAAGTGAGCGATATTCAAGCAGAAGGTGATGTAGAGACTGGTATCAATATCGTCTTAAAAGCATTAACAGCACCGGTTAGACAAATCGCAGAAAATGCAGGACTAGAAGGTTCAATCATCGTTGAACGTTTAAAACATGCGGACTCTGGTGTTGGATTTAACGCTGCTACTAACGAATGGGTAAATATGTTAGAAGCTGGTATTGTTGATCCAACAAAAGTAACGCGTTCAGCTTTACAACATGCAGCAAGTGTTGCAGCAATGTTCTTAACAACAGAAGCAGTTGTAGCTAATATTCCTGAACCTGAAAGCAATAACCAACCACCAATGGGCGGCGGCATGCCAGGTATGATGTAAAAAGACCATTGAACACTGCTGTAGTAGCGTTTTCAATCTTTAATGGTCATAATTTGGGCATATAAATTTTAAAATAAATCTTTTGAGACGTTTTCCATGAGTTTACTAAACTTTTGGGAAGCGTCTTTTTTGTATGAGTTCGTAATCTTAGCGTAGATGTTCATAGTGGTATTTATATCTTTATGGCGCAAGCGTTCTTGTATTTCCTTAATATGAACACCAGCCTCTATAAGTAACGCACAATGAGTATGACGAAATGAATGAGTGCTTATTTGTTTATTAGTTATGTCAGTCTTTTTAAGTATAGCTTTTATCCATAATTGTAGTTTTTTAATTACGAGGGGGTAGCCGTTAACATCAGTAAAAACGAAATTATTATCTACATACAATTCGTTTTTCCATGTGTCCTGCACGTCGGTTTTATAATTTTTAAGTAATTTAATCACATGAGGATCCACTGAAATTTTTCCGATTGAGCTTTCAGTTTTTGGTGTAAGTATTTGAAATTGCTTTTTATTGTTATTCGGATTGTAATAAGTCTTTGTAATATTGATTGTGTTATTCTCAAAGTCTATATCAGACCATTTCAATGCCAACAATTCGCCTGCACGCATGCCTGTATATGCTAATGTACAAAACACCTCAAAGCTGTTTTGGGGTGAATGGTGATTTTTAGCAACCTCCAGGAATTGAAATAATTCATCTTTTTCAAGAAACTTTTTATGTATCTCAGTATCTTCTAATTCTTCCACACTAACTTTCTTTTTAGGTCGTTTAATACCCTCGCTAGGCAATATTCTTATTAATTTCATATCATATGCGTACTTAAATATCATATTCGTAGAGGCTATAATGCTATCAACATAATTCTTGCTATACTGTGCGCTTATATCGTTTACAAAACGTTGATATTCATGTTTATTGATAGTTTGTATTGGTTTATTGTTAAAGCGTTCTATAGCATGATGTATGGCTTTCTCGCGTGTTCTGACACTGCTCACTTTTACGTCATTTGCATATTGTTTAAGCCAATCGTCAGCAACCTGTTTAAATGTAGATGTGGACGGTGCGATATAATCACCGGTTCTTAATTGACGTTCTACCATTTCAGCGTGATGTTTAGCGTCTGATTTGCGTTTAAAACCTGAGTTTGAAATATATTTATATTTACCCGTTTCTGCGTCTTTTCCTAGTGATATACGATAACGCCATGTATTCCCGCGTTTTTCATAACTTGCCATTTAATCACCTGCCTTGTAGTTATAAAAAAGCTCTTCACTAATTTCTTCTTCTGTATAAAAGTTAAATAAAAATTTTAATTCATTATCGTTAAACGAAACCAATCGCTTTAAATAATCGAAAGCTGGAATAATATTTGCATTTAGAAATTCTTCTTCATTTGTTTTTTTGAATTCAATAAAAGAATTATTATAAGGGATTAAATTTATCGAAAAAGTTTGCGAGTGGAAATCAAACATTTTTTGGAACTCTTCATTCTCTTTATAAGCTTTTTGTAAGATATAAAGTACAAATTGAAAATCTAAAATTATATATTCTTTACTTTTACCATTAGCTGTTTGTTTGTAATAGAATTTTCCGCTTTTCAAAAATTTAAAAGGGAATATACCAGAAACAGCTGTCTCTACTTGTTTTTCGGTAAATAAAATAGTTAATAATATAGAATTTTCAATACTGCTATCATTTTCTTTGAAAGAACATTCAACGTTGTAAATTCTGTCATCATTTAATTTGTTAAAAATAAATATTCTTTTTTTAGAAACAGAAAATTCTGTAATTATTAGTTTTCTAAAACCACTATCCAAAACTATTAAGTCGTTTATATTACATCTAAGTTCTTTTAACAATTTTTCTAAAGTATCGAATTGTATACCCTTACTTTTTCCAGTAGATAATAAACTTAATGTATTTATAGACAATCCAGTGTTACTGGATAACTCTTTTAAGGTTTTATTCTTTTCTTTCATTACTTTTTTTAAATCAAATTTTATCATTTTAGCACCTCAATTCACTATACACTTCGGAATTTATCATATGTTGGTAAAAAACTCAATGAAAATTGTGAAAAAATAATTGACATTTTTTAAAAAGAAATATAAACTTTAATTATTACCAATATGATGGTAAAAAAATTACTATATACTTTTAAAAAGAGGGTGAAAAATGATGGTTTTAATTAACTTAAATTCTTTTAAAAAAGCTATGTTTTTGAAAGGTTATAATTTATCCGATTTATCTATCGAAACAGGTGTTGGAATTTCTTATCTAAGCCAAATTATGAATGGTAGGAAAGCGCCTAGTCCTAAATTGGCAAAAAATATTGCTAATGTCTTAGAAGTTGAAATTAAAGATTTATTTTACTTTGAAGGAAAGGAGACATAACCAATGTTCAATATTAATATTGATGAAAACGAAGCTCGTGAGATACTCGAACAAGCTATAAATGCACGTGTGGAAGAATTAGCGAAAGCGAAATATTTCATGACTTACAAAGAGTTGTCTAACTATCTGAATTTAAGTAAGCCTACTATTGAAGAATTACTTATTAATAATGGTATGAAATATTATATGGTCGGACCTACGTACAGATTCAAAAAGTCTGATGTAGATGAATTCATGGAACAGCTTACTGCTCACATGAATATCCAGAATAACGACTTTAAACAAGTCAATATCAAAAAGTTATTGGAGGCAAGGCGATGAAAATGTACTTAACTTATATTTGCTTAGTTTCATTGTTAACAATACTATTACTAGCAATATCGAATATGTATGTTGCTTTTAGTGTGTACGGCATGATGGTAACTTATGGATTTAATTTAACAGGAGAGATTACAACGTGCGAAAACAAGTGATTATTACAAAAACAGTAGTTGGCTGGTACAACATTAAAGATACTCAACATAATTTAATGTTAAATATACCGCCAAAAGTATTTGAACAGTACTTTCCTGATGTTAGTAAAGATGTTCAAGTTGCGTGTTTAGAAATGGATTTATCAAAAATTACAGAAATTAAAAATAAGAAAAAGGTAGGTAGTTAAGATGGAAATCAAACAAAAATATCAATTATCAAAAGTGGTTAAAATATTAGAAGTAGTATTATACGAGGAAGATAAGTTTCAATCCGATAAGGACTATCATTATCAGGATAAAGCATTTTATGAATATGCTTTAAAGTTAGTTCATAATGGATTGTTCAATATTCTTGCTGAATTAGATTTTGAAGATGAAGCATTTTTAATTCTTGATGAAGTAACAATGACGCTAAGTGATGTCATGAAAGAAACACAACACGTTTACCGTTATAGTGTCATAGACGAAAAAGGTGAACATAAACATACAACAGATCGCAAAGGACACGTGATTGGAATGTTAGAGTGGGCATTAGATTACATTGTGGGAAATATTGAAGTGGAGGAATTATAAATGAATTGGGAGATTAGAAATTTAATGTGCAATATAGAGATAGTAAAAGAAAAGTTGGAAGATGTAGCGACTACACATACATGGTTTGTAGATGGACGATTTACGAAGAGATCGTTAAAAACTAAAGAAGAAGTGGTTAATTACGGTCTAGCGTATAACGAACATAGAATTCACAACGAACAAGTTACAGAATTAATGCTTACTTATTTGGAAGAATTAGACGGTTTAATGAATAAGTTTCATGAAATAGAAAAAGCATCATCTGATGTAAGTTTGGCGACAGAATCAGATGACGCAAAGAAATTAAAAATTACAGAGTAATTAATAAAAAATAACTATTTTTATTATAACATCTTTGCTCTGTTGTTTCATTAAGAGGTGCAAAAAATGAATGAAATTAAATTAGAATATGACACACATGTTTCAGTAGTACATTATGAAAGTTTAGACTCACGTTCATTTAATAGCTTTTCAAAACCTAAATGGAGTAAGTTGGTTAATAAACTGTCTGTACCTATAGAAGCGAATTATAAGTATGCACGTGGTGTTGCTGTTTACGGTGATATTAAAAACGGTGCAAATGATCATGGTGAAATTATCAAAAAGCATCGAAACGATAAAAATGTCATATATAGAAATGTGATTGTACTTGATTATGATGAAATAAATGATTTAAAGCAATTACATGAAGCAATCAGCTCAGCTTTAAGCAATGTTGCATGGTTTTGGCACACAAGTTACTCGCACAGAACTGAACAAGCTAGAATACGCCTATATATCCCTCTGAATGAGCGAATAAGTGCAGATGATTATCGTAATTATACAAAAGTATTAGCAAATAAAATTGGTCATAAAGTGGATGAAGGTTCATATCAGCCAAGTAGATGTTTTGCACTACCAGTTATTCAAAAAGGACACATATTTATTAAACGAGTGAATGACTGTCCAATTATGGATGTTGATATGCTTGAACAGTGGTTAAAGGAGTATGAACAATCAAATGCTAGTCCTAATGTCATAGGATACACCCGACGCGATAGTGAGTACTGGCGCGAGTTATGCTTTGGAACAACCGAAGGCAATCGTAACAATGCACTAGCTAGCTTAGTTGGGCATTTATTAAGATGTCACGTTAATGATTATATTGTGTATTCATTCGCTTTATTATGGGGACAATTCGCATGTAAACCACCTATGAAAGAACAGGAAATCAACGCCACTTTTCAATCGATATTAAATAAACACTATAACAATTAGAAAGGGGCTTTGTATGGAAAAAGGTAAAAGTGATGTACTTGATAAAATTGAAAAAATTAAGAAAAAAGATAGTGCCTTACAAGAAATTATACCGAAAGGCTATGAAATTGAACATCATCAATGCGGTGTTGCCTTATATCAACTTATACCAAGTAAAAAAGAAGGCGAACCAGATAAAAAGGTTTTTATCACAAATACAATCCCTCAAATTACTGAACGCTTTGAAGATATTGAGAGTAACGAAGTTAGCTTTAATATGCTTTTCTATGACAATAAAACGCCAGTAAATATAGCTGTGAGTGCCGAAGAAATTTCAGATAGTCGTCAACTCTTGAAATTGGTTAATAAAAAGCTAGATGTAACATCGTCAACATCTACTAAACTTGTTGACTATATTAATGTATCTAAAAGGTATAATCCACCATTAAATGTTAAAGTTGCAACACGTTTGGGGCATGTGAAAGGTTATTTTATTTATCCTTATCAAGAAGTAATGAAAGACAGCAATGTCAAGTTGTTTAGCAATGATAAAGGGTTTCAAAAGTTAATAGACTCTTTTCGAAGTAAAGGAACACTACAAGGTTACTCTAAAAAGGTGTTTGCTCAAATAAAAGATTTACCAATGGTAATGGTTATGTTGTATGCATCTTTAGGCTCAGTTTTATTAAGAGAATTTGGATTACAACCCTTTATTGTAGAAATATCAGGTAGTACATCCACAGGTAAAACATTCACACTCAACTTAGTATCAAGTGTTTGGGGAACCAGTGACCTTATTACGACATGGAGTTCTACTCAAAATAGTATTGAATCAATGGCGTCATTTTTGAACTCATTTCCAATGTTTAAAGATGATACACGTAACACACATCCTAAGTTTGTTACCAGTGCCACATATAACTTTTCTAGTGGTGAAAGTAAATCGAGAAGTAATATTAATTTAACGCTAAATGCTAAAAAAGAATGGCGAAATATTTTAATTTCTACTGGTGAATCATCTATCGCAAATATGGCTGATGAAAAAGCGGGTGTATCAGCACGTGTAGTTACACTACAAGATCAACCATATCCAGATAATTTTGATTTTACCACATTAGGCAAGTCGTTTAGGGAAAACTATGGAACGTTAGGGCTGGCATTTATTAAACAATATGAGTCTAAAAAAGACGTGTATAAAAATGCTTTTGAGAGCTATCAACGGTACTTTAATCAAAAAGGTAGTAATGAAATCATGCAACGTTTAGGACGTGCCTTTGCGTTACTACAAGTTACCGGTGAGGTTTTGAATGATATTGATGGATTTGAACATGACCATTTTAAAATTATTGAACAAGCCTATGACAGCATGGTTAAAAACAATAAGACAATTGATAAACCTAAGCAACTGTTAGAGGAACTATTACAATATTTAGATGCAAATAGAAATAATATCGCTGGTGATGGCTATAGTTCAGTCAAAAATGGTGACATCAAAGCTATATATAAACGTGATTATTTATGTATATTAGGTGAAACAGTCAAAGAGAAGTTAACACACGAATTGCAAACCATCACAGGACAATGGGACAAAAAAGGATATTTAATTAAAGGTGAAAAAGACAGGTTACAAAAACAGGTCAAACATCAAACGGTAAAGTATAGGGGATTTGCTATAAGGCAAGAAGTACTAAAAGAATTGGGATTTGATTTTTCCAATTCATACAATCCTAATTCTAATTATTGAGTAGTACCCGCATGTACCCGTTGAGTACCCATAAATAAATGTATAACGGGTACTCAATAAACACAGTAATATCAAGCATCTAAAGTCATTAGTACCCGAAGTACCCAATGTTTATTAATAGTGTTTAATTAAAATAAGTTGTTTTTGTAAGAGAGTTTATATAATACAGGTTTCCTATTATATAAAATACGGGTACAATGGGTACTTTTTGCATAAAGTAACGTAGTGATAAGAGTTTGATAGTACCCGAAGTAAAAGAATCACTGGGGACTCACTGGGTACTAGTCCCTCTTAAAATAAAAAATACCAAATTAATGCTGGAGGTTACACATGGATAAAGAACAACTTAAAAAGTATATATACGATTATGTAAAAGAATATAAGGAGATACCGATATATCAGTTAGAAGATTTGTTTAAAGAAATGAATCACAACTATATAGGGAGAACTAGTATCACACACGATAAGGATGAGAATATTGTGTTTTGGAGTGGATGGAACAAAATTACAATGTTTGCGCTGATTGAATTAGTTAAAAGTGAACAACTTGATTTAGTGTATAGAGGTAGTTTTGTAATGCGTTATTTGTTGGATGGTAGAGTTCCTAACTTACCATTAGCTATTTGTTATCCAGAAGATGGACAACAAACGGACGTGCCCTCATGGGTGCCTATGGTATTAAGAATAAATAAAGAGGAGAAAATCAAATGAACATAGAAACTATTGTAAACCAATTTGAAACACGAGCAGGCACGTTGCTAAGGTACTACACGGGATTATTAGAACGTAGTAAAGTGCAACCGTGTTGCTTTAAGTTATACAATGATCCATTTGATATGGCATACGTGATGATGAATGGGAAGTTATTCGGTCATGTATATATTAAAGATTGTAAAGTAAGGCAATCATTTGAATTAGCGTCGCCTAATCACACTGAGGGGCTTATAAGAAGCGTAGAGGGGCATTATGTAGGTTATGAGTTATATGATGGTAAACAGCTTTCTATTAGCGATATGATGGCTAGTCATTTGTTTGAAGATGAGTATTTTATGTATGGGCTAGAAACTTATGCAGAATCAAATAATAGTGATGTGTTTGAGTACTTAGAAAATGGATTTGATACTGATACACTTGAGGGTATTCAATCAACTAATACAGATGTGGTAGCGAATATTGAAGTGTTGTATCAGTTAGCTACCGGAATTAATGAACCTGCAAGTGAGCTAGTTGAAGGATTAAAATTAGTTACTGCATTTGTACAAGATGAGAATGCCACACTAGATGATTATAAGGCGTTAGAGCGTAAGTTGAGTGAATTGAAATCATCTTATTACAGTTTGAGTAAATAGTAATAAAAAGAGGTCACATACTCTTGTGTGACTTCTTCATTTAGCTAATAAATGTTAACTATTGTAGAAATACACTAGGGTGTGCGAGTTTGTGAAAGCGAACATTAGTTCTTTTCGTGATATTTCTATATATAACTGAAAAAGTGTTTGTTAAAACTTTTATTACAATAGTTTGACGTATGTTAATAGTAAGTTAAATAAATTCAAATAGCGAACATTAGTTTGTTATAATCGTGCAAATTTAGTATAATAGATGTATAAAGTAAATGTGAAGTGAGGTGAAACATATGCAGAAATTAGTCGAAAAAGA
The DNA here is from genome assembly GCF_001836955.1 of Staphylococcus sp. HMSC063A07. Taxonomy (NCBI): domain Bacteria; kingdom Bacillati; phylum Bacillota; class Bacilli; order Caryophanales; family Staphylococcaceae; genus Staphylococcus; species Staphylococcus sp. HMSC063A07. The sequence continues at coordinate 25,149 of NZ_KV830907.1, read as the reverse complement.
AAAGACGTATAACTTACCCGATGAACACCGCCAAGTACTCAATGTGATAAGAAATACGTCTAAGAAATATATTACTAAAACCAAAATCTTAAATCAATTGGGATATGAATATAATTCGAGTAATGAACGATGGTTAAGAAAGGTGATCAATTCATTAGTTTATGATTATGCCTATCCTATAGGGTGTAGTTATAAACGTAATGAACGTGGTTATTACATTATTACAACGGAACAAGAGAAGCAACAAGCAATGATTAGTATTAAAAAGTTAGCTGATGGCAGTATGAAACGCTATGAAGCTTTGAAACGAATTGAAGTTTAAAGGAGTATATTATATGAAAGCAAATCAGTACGAAGAATTAAGCGAAGTTTTAGATCTAACTGAAAGTCAAAAGCTGAAATTATATGTATATCAAGAGAGACAAAATAAAAACATAAAACAAGACAGTAAAGAATCAAAACAAAATAATGAAGAAGCAAATCGTGAAAAACGTCAAAAAATCTTGGATATAAAAGATGATGTAACTAGACAAAATGCAATTGCGAAAAATAGAGAGTTATTTAAATAGGAGGCATACCATTGAAAACATTAGATCAAATTGAAAAATATAAAACTAACATTGAGGATTACCGAAAAGAGATTAAAAACCTAGACGCAGAAGTTAAAAATGATGGCAAACAACTAGATGATATCAATCAAGAGTATCAAGATTTAGTGATTAATGGCGAAGTAGAAAAAGCTGACAAACTTTATACAAAAATAGAAAAATTAGAATCTGATTATAGAGCTAAAAGTAAACGTTTAATGGTTATGAAACAGTCATTCAAAAAAGTTGTCATTAAAAACTGTGAAAACATGCAAGATGTCGCGGATGAATTAAGTGATGAATACAATGAAACGTATCAAGATGATTTAAAGCGATACGAAACACTCAATCAACAACTTAAAGACGCTAAGGATAAACTTTTAGGTTATAACGACGAGTACAGTGCTAAACAAAGAACCTTAACACAATATATTGATCGATTGAAAAGAGAGAATAACATTCAACCTGTAGAATTTATAGGGAATGTAAATATTATTCAACCATTTAACATTTAATAAACGCATTGCTCACTCAAATGATTGGGTGGGCTTATTTTAACAGAGAGAAGTGAATAAATATGCCTAAATTAACGCCTAAACAAGAGCGTTTTGTGAATGAGTATATAAGAACATTAAATGTTACACAAAGCGCTATAACAGCCGGATATTCGCCTAAGACAGCACACGTTACGGGAAGTCGATTATTAAAGAAAAAACATATTAATGAATATATTCAAGAACAAAAGAAAAAAGTGATAGACGAAAGTATATTAAGTGCTAATGAGTTATTGCATTTATTAACAAATTCAGCTGTCGGTGACGAGACAGAAACAAAGGAAGTTATTGTTAAGCGTGGTGAATATAAAGAAAACCCACAGAACGGTAAAATTCAGTTAGTGTATAATGAATATGTTGAACTTATAGAAATACCTATAAAACCAAGTGACCGTTTAAGAGCTCGTGATATGCTTGGGAAATATCATAAACTGTTTACTGAGAAAAAAGAGTTCACTGCTGACACTCCGGTAATTATAAATATTGGTGAATGGGACGAAGAAGATGAAGAAGATAAACAGAGAACACTAGATAAAATAAATGATAACTATCCTAATAGAACAATGATTGTTGATGATATTCCGTTAGAGGATTAATGTGAAACCATTACCTTCAAATAGGTGGTGGTTTATTTTATCTAAATTCTTTCCGCAATTTCAGATTAAGTTGACAAATTTGAGTGGATGTATGGTAAAAAATGTTGAAATGCTCTATCTTATAAATAAGAGTTGCAAATGCGTAACACATCTTAGCGAATACACACAAAGATATATACTGTTTTTGTGTACCAATTATAGAAAGTATACACAGTGACAGTGTATAGTCACTGTTATTTTTATGTTCAATATGATGTGTTGATTATGGAGGAGTTTATCATGGCTGAGCAAAAATACCTGACAACAGTTGAAAATATAATTGGTTTAATGAAAGAAGAAATAAAAAACATTTCTCCTTTAAGACTACAAAAAACATTATACTTTTTATTTGCATATTATGGTGCTTCATATGGGCAACTATCTAAAAGTAAAGAATATGAAGTTACAAAAAGCGAAAGTTTAAACTTGCCTGAATATTTATTTGACGCTCAATTTGAAGCTTGGCAATACGGCCCTGTTATTCGAGACGTATATAAGAACAATAAATATAGTCTTGGCTATAATGACATAGACTTTTCAATGAGTAATTTTGAAATAGAAGATAAAACAATGCAGCAGGAAATTACAGAATATTTGAGAGAAATTATTAAGAATACTTTAAAAATTAGTGATTTTGGTTTAGTAGAACGTTCTCATGAAGATGAAGAGTGGAAAAATAAAATTACTCAGCAAGAAATTATGAATAACGATTTAATTATTAAGGAATATATAGGATTGGTAAATGCCTAGATTTAATAGTAATGTTACTTCTAAAAAAAGAAAAAAGAACGTTCACGTTGAAATAGTTAATAAAGATTTTTTACCAACTAGAAATGAATTTGAAACTGATAAAGTAGAAATCGAGTTAAGAAATGCTGAAGTAAAAGAAGTTGTTTTTTTAATGAAGAAGTAAAGTATTCAAAACAAAATAATGATCTGAAATTTACTAATTTCATTTCTGATTTTACACAACAAAATCAAATCAATGCTATAACCCATTTCAGTGAAAATATAAGCATAGTCAAAAATAACCCCGATGAAGCTACGAATATAAATTATGATGAGAGAATGTTATCAATTTTATCTTTATATACTCAACAAGATATTAGAAATATAAAGGGCTTAATGAAAACAGATATTAGAGGGTTACTTGATGTTCAAGAGGGCTTAAGAGTATATTGGTATTACGATTTGATTGATAACGAAATAAAAATAGTTTGTATTGATCCACAACATTTAGTTTTACCAAGTCAGCATGGTAAAATGAATAAAGATAAAATGATGATTACAACCTATCAATCAGTTACTAATAGCAAAAAGCATTGTATTAGTCGGTATATTATTAATTAGCATACGGGTAAGTTAAATATATCTTTTCAAACGTCACTTACGAGTGGCGTTTTTTGCGTTTTAAGACGCTGAGAAACGCCCTGTGTTGCAGTAAGCGATGAGTGTGTATATAGAAATAGATAAAGTATAGATATAGATTTAGAAATTATAAATTAATATTTGAGATACTGCCTCTTAAAAAAAGACAAGTTACATTAAAAGTAACCTGTCTTTATCTATAACTAGTTTATAGTTATTTTATCTATGTCCTTTTTAAACAACATCAATCGTTTGTTATCATTATAGTTTTCACCGACTTTAGCTGAGATTTTAGGGTCTTTTTCGTCTTTACTATGAATAGTTACTGTATCACCGTCTTTCACAATCTGCTTTTCTTTTAATTTATCAGTTAATTTTTTCCATGCATCATTTGCGTCAAATCTATCTCCATTGGGATTTTTTCTTGACAAATCAATGCTTTTTACACTACCGCTATTGATCGGTTTGTTATTAGAATTACTAAGTTCATTTAAATTGGCGGTACCTTCAATACTGCTTTCACCGCCATTTTCTAATTTATAAGTCACTTTGACATTTTCATTATCTGTTTTATCGATAATATTCGCGTCTTTTAAAGCGTCTCTTACATTTTTCCACAATTCGTTATCTGTCGTTTGCTCAGCTTTTGCAACATTATTAATACCATTATAATTTGAAGAAGAATGAAAACCTGAACCTACTGTTGTTAAAACTAAAGCACTTGCTATCAATGTTTTTGTTAATAGTTTTTTATTCATTTTAAGTTCTCCTATAATTTATTTTGAAATCGATTACAAAGTAAATTTACAATTATTATTTATGTAAATCAATTAACTAATTATTAACAAATATATAAAATTTTATTATTACTATATATTAATTTTGAGCTAGAAATATTCGTCATTTATGCTATAATCATTTTAGACACAGCAATGTGTTCAAATTTTCATCTATTCGTAAGTTAGCCTTCGGGCTGACTTTTTATTTCCATTATTATTCACATGTTAATCTTGTTGTTATTTAGGCAGGTACTTCGGTACTTGCCTATTTTTTTATTCACAAACTTCTATATCAAAAAGCTTTCATGTGATAATAAAAATTCTCTCACACGTTAAAAACAATGTATAAGTTAATTATGGCTTAACGAAATACATTCATATCATCGAGTAGGATAGGTATAAGTATTGACTATTACTTTTAAAAATCTATAATTGAAAATGAATATCAATTAAAAGCGAAAGGATGATATTATGAAAAGATTAATTGGAATTTTATTATGTAGTTTATTTATTTTGACTGCGTGTTCAACATCTGTCGATAAAACAAGTGACTCGACAAAGACTATAGACTATAAAATTGAAAATGGTAAAACACTGAAAGTACCAGAGAAAACTAAAAGAGTTGCTGTATTAACTGGATTTTATGTTGGTGATTTTATAAAGTTAGGAATCAAACCAATTGCTGTTTCAGATATAACTAAAGATTCTTCAATTTTAAAACCTTATTTAAAAGGGGTTGATTATATTGGAGAAAATGATGTTGAAAAAGTTGCTAAAGCAAAACCAGATTTAATTGTTGTAGATGCTATGGATAAAAATATTAAAAAATACCAAAAAATAGCGCCAACAGTCCCCTATACATACAATAAATACAATCATAAAGAAATATTAAAAGAAATAGGCAAGTTGACTAATAATGAGGATAAAGCGAAAAAATGGATTGAAGAGTGGGAAGATAAAACTAGAAAAGATAAAAAAGAAATTCAAAGTAAAATTGGTCAAGCAACAGCATCTGTGTTTGAACCAGATGAAAAGCAAATATACATATATAACTCTACATGGGGTCGTGGTTTGGATATTGTTCATGATGCATTCGGTATGCCAATGACAAAGCAATATAAAGATAAATTACAAGAAGATAAAAAAGATTATGCTTCCATTTCAAAAGAAAATATTAGTAAATATGCTGGTGATTATATATTTTTAAGTAAACCTTCATACGGAAAATTTGATTTTGAAAAAACACATACATGGCAGAATATTGAAGCTGTAAAAAAAGGACATGTAATTTCATATAAAGCAGAAGATTATTGGTTCACAGATCCTATTACATTAGAACATTTGAGAAGTAAATTAAAAAAAGAAATTTTAAATAAATCTCACTAGAAATAAGTTGTAAAAATTTCTAATGTATTAATAATAATATTTTTAAGGAGTGATTAAATGAAACGACTGGATGGAATTCCCGAATCAATGTTAATTCCTTTGATAGCTCGAGCAAAAGAGTACGAATACGAAAAACCAATAATAAAAGACGCACTATCTAAAAAAATATTTGATGGTTTAGATGATATGTACAAAAATGTTACATGTGATGACATGTCTCAAATTGGAATTAGTATACGTTCTGTGATAATAGATAGTGTTACTAAAAGGCTTATCAAGGATAATAAAAATTTGATTGTGGTCAATATAGGTTGTGGCTTAGATACAAGGTTTCAAAGATTTAATAAAGAAAAAATATCGTGGATAGATTTAGATGTACCTGAATCAATAGAAATACGAAAAACATTTTTTAAAGAAACAGATAGCTATAAGATGATAGCTAAATCAATGCTGGATTACAGTTGGATTGAAGATGTTAAAAATTATAAATTTTTTAATAGTAAGTCAAATATATTGTTTATCTTTGAAGGTGTATTGATGTATTTTGATGAGAGTGTAATGACTAAATTATTACATACTATTATTAAAAAGTTTGGAGATCATAATTTGACATTTGCGATTGAATTTTGCTCAAAAACAATTGCGAATAATACAAAAAGACATAAATCTGTATCAAAATTATCCTCACAACCTGTTTTTAAATATGGATACAATGATTTAAATGAATTGGATAAAGTTTTACCAAATAAAATGAAAGTTATAAATGAATATAATTACTTTGATTACCATAAGAAAAGGTGGGGGCTCTTTGGGTATTGTAGATATATACCTTATCTGAAAAAAAGGCTAAATAATAAAATAGTAATTATGGAATATAAACCAGCTAAATTAATCACTCATAATTGAGTATTAAAGTAAAACATTTCAAAAAAGATGTAGCTAGAAATTTATTAAAAGTAAAGTGCACAAATATCTTGTGTTTTTTCAATTTTAACATTTTACACTAACTTTGTTAGGTGATATAAGATGCTGAGAGAAGCATTATATTGCAACGAGAAATCATTCTATGGATAAACATATTAATTATTGTAAATATATTTATAAAGGTTTGTGTGTGAAATAATTGGTGGTCATAACTTGGTCATAATGAAATGAAAAAATTAAAAAAAATGAATGTTTAAAGAATACACAATGCTGATTTAATAGGCTTTTTGTATGTGATTTATATCTATTTCATACTGCCCTTAATGCCAGGTATGATGTAAAATAGCGTTAAAAAGTTAAATATAGAGCCTAAGACACAATTATTATGTCTTAGGCTCTTAACTATTATATTGGTAGTAGTTTACTAGATTGAAAATAAGTTTATACCAAGCTTTTTCCGTCCTAATCAACTTTGAAAGTTAAGAACGCTAAACATTTTGATTCATTAAAAACTCCGTTCTTTTAAGCGTGCAGTATAAAATATAAAAAACAGTCTGGGACATAAAATTCTTAGACAAATAGAATTTCGAGAAGAAATTCGTCAGACAAAGCGAGTTGGGGTGGGGCCCCAACAAAAAGAAATGCGAAAAGCATTTCGTCGAACAAAGCAAGTTGGGGTGACTAAAGCTGTCCCCTAAGAAAGCGAGCCAACAATACGAAGTATTAAATCAAAAAGGAGCACTCAGTTGAATTCAATTCATCTGAGTGCTCCTTCTCTGAGATTTATGTGCCAGACTCTATTATTTAGGGGAAAATGGTCTAGCCTATATTTTTTATGAATGATATTCTAAAAAAATGTTTTTCAAATCAACGATTTCCTTATTTTAAATCTTCAATAGCTTGAGCAATCGAATTAAATACATGCGGAATATCATCTTTTTCGACACAGCTGAAGGCAACACGAATATCAGTGTCATTTAAGGCAATAATACCGATTGAATATTTATTAATTAAATGAACACGTAATTCCTCAGGATCAACACCGTTCACTTTAAGTGCCATAAAGTAGCCTGAATTAAAATCATAAGCTTGCCAATGACGTTGGTATTGTTTATCATAAACGACTTCTTTAGTTACAGCATAACGCTCTTGCAAAGTATTAATGTTTGCTTGAATTTCTTTATTAAATTGCTCATGATGTTCTAATACATATTTAATTGCGCTTTGTGATGGCATTGGTCCACTAGATATATTACTTCTGATTAACCCTTTGACTTTAGCTTCTAATACTTGTTGAGCTGTATCATTATGAATACCAAATGTCATAAAGCCAACACGCAATCCCCATGCAAAAAATTCTTTTGTTGCACCATCTAAACGAACAGGTAAAATATTCTTGTGATTTAAAGTAGTGAGCGCTGTGAAGATAGATTGCGTATAGACATCTTCATAAAATAAACCATAATATGCATCGTCTACAACCGCAATTACTTTTGTCCTCTTATTGGCTAATGCTTCAATGGCTTCAACAATTGTTTTCACTTCTTGTTTAGTTGGTGTATAGCCAGTTGGATTATTTGGATAATTTAAAATCATAATAACCTTGTCAGAAGTGTAATGTTCTAAAGTTGATACTAATGCATCCGTAGTATAATGGCCATTATTATCAAAAATATCATAAGTATTGATATTAGCTTGATGTCTTGTATTAAAGATTAGTTTATAGTTACCCCAATTATGTGATGGCAATAAAATAGTATCATTTGTATCAACAAAGAGATCACCAATTAGTGACAAACCATGAGTAAGCGCATTTGTCACGATTGGTTTACTGATCATATGTGACTTTAAATCTGGATTTTCTTTTAATATTTTTTCTTGCCACAATGTTCTTAATCCTTCAATGCCTTGAGGTGGCGCATAAGGAAAAATTTCATCTGGTGATAAATGATTAAAGACACCATATAATTCGTTAGCATACATTTTACCGTCTTTATCTGTGGCCATTCCTATTGTTGCATTATATTTTGTAGACTTGGCATCTGCTGATTGGGAAAGAATACCTTTTGGGTAAAACATTTCTTTACCTAATTGAGACAACATGGATAAAACTTCTGGATTGTACTGATAAAGTTCATTATTTAAGTTCTGTGCTAATGGGTTCATTTATTTAACCTCACTTTAATTTATATTCATACTTATATTATCTTGAAAATTGATAAAGATAAAGTCATCTTAAAAATATAGGTAAATAAATTTCTTTAATACGAACATATGTTCTAATTTTATGTTAAAATAAGAACAGGTCATCTATCCAATGGCACTTTGCAGTTTGGGAGGTGTAGCATAATGACGTGGTGGTTAGATGTAATAACTACATTATTAACAGGTGGAATACTTGTTATTTTTCGTATTTGGTTAGAAAACAAATGGAAAGATAAAGGATGACCATACACAAAAAACCCCAAGTCTGCGGCAACAGACTTGGGGTTGTGTAGCATAATTTGTGGATACACCTATATTCTAACATTCGATTCTAATTTCATCAATATAAAAGTGTGCTATCTTATTTATAGTTATTAAAATCAGTTCATTGTTGTAGCTAAGTCTGATATAATGCTCGTGTTGAGGTGAATGAAATGAAGCATTTAACTAAAATATTTGCTATTTTAGCAATTATTCTTTTTGTTCTTGGATACTATTTACAAGCTACGAATCACGAAAGTTCAGGAATTAAAATTTTAACCGCTGCTATTTTGTTCATTATTTGTGCTTTTATTAGTCGGAACAATGATAGACGCAAGCAAAATAGAAAATAAAGTAATAATAATTACATTTTTTACCATGTTCTTATCGATATACTTAAGTCGTAAATTGCTGAACTTCAGGCATTTTACGGCTTATATATTACGAGAAAATGCAATTGCATATATATAGTATATATACAGTCCTCCTGAATAAAACAATAAATCTCTCTTTTTCTCTTTACATATGAAGTTATAGTGTGTATATTATGTATATACAGTTATTAAAGGGGGACGTGCATGAAAATACTGATAAAAAACACCTCTAATCAACCTATATATGAACAAATAAAGCAGCAAATAAAAGAAAATATTTTAACAGGTCAGATAGATGCTGGGAGCCATTTACCATCAATGAGAGAGCTGGCTAAGGATTTACAAGTCAGTTTAATCACGACAAAACGTGCTTATGAAGATTTAGAAAAAGATGGATTTGTGACTACAATTAGAGGAAAAGGCACCTTTGTTAAAGAACAAGACCAATCTATTTTAAAAGAGAAACAATTTATTGTGATTGAACAACTTGCTCATTCATTGTGTAAAGAGGCTAAAACGATTGGTATGCCTTTAGCAGAAATAAAGGAAATTATCTCTTTGATTTATGAGGAGGATGAAGTATGAATGTTGTAGAACTAAACAACGTTAATTACAAAAATCCATCAATTGAACTCAAAAATATTTCCTTTAATATACCACGTGGATTTGTCACTGGTTTTATCGGAGCTAATGGGTCTGGTAAAACGACCATCATACGTCTGATAATGGGTTTACTCGAGGCTTCTAGTGGAACAATTCAACTCTTTAATCGTACTATGGATGATGCACCACAGTACATTAAGGATAAAATAGGCTTTGTCTATTCAGATATATATGCAAATCCTGATTGGACAATCGATAAATTAGAGTATTATACGGCACCTTTTTATAATCAGTGGGATACGAAGTGTTTTAACGATTACTTGAGACAATTTCACTTGAACAAGCAGCAAAAGATAAAGATGCTTTCGAGTGGGATGAAAATGAAATTATCATTAGCGTTAGCACTTAGTCATCACGCAGAACTGTTTGTTTTTGACGAGCCTACCTCTGGATTAGATCCAGTAGCTCGTAATGAAGTTCTGACATTGATACAACATGAACTATTAGATGAACAAAAGACAGTATTGATGTCAACGCATATTATGTCTGATTTAGAAAAAATTGCCGACTATTTAGTTTATCTAAAGCATGGTGAAATCTTATTAACAGGTGAATGTGATGCTTTATTAGCAAAATATGATATTGTCAAAGGTGATGCAGCTCAATTAGATAGCGAACTAGATGACCTACTAGATTACAAAGAGATACGCCACACTGGTTACTTAGGATTGACGAGTCACGGTAATACATTTAAAGAGCTTTTTGGTCATGATGTAGAAGTTTATAGTCCGACGATAGAAGAATTAATGATTTATTTAGATAAAGGGCAGAAAAATAATCTATCAGTAAGGGAGGATTCACAATGAAATCCCTTCTGATGCGAAACTTTAAATTACGACAATGGACCCTTTACATATACTTAGGGCTTTTAGTGTTCTTTCCAATTTACATTATTATTACAGTAAATACAGATTTTGGATTTATCATCTTTATTCCAATAGGTATTATCTTAATGATAATTAGTATCTTTGATGCAGGACATATGTTTAGAGTGCATAAAAGACTAGGTGGACAACAAGCCTATATATATTTTGCCAGTTTGCCCGTATCTAAAAAGGACATGCTTCGTGCAAATTATCTTACGTGCTTATTGTTAACACTTTTTGGAGCACTGGTCATCGGTTTATATGATAGTCAAACAATTGATAATGAACTCATGAATCGACTGCATATTTCAACTGCATATTCATTTTTAATTGTTAATTTCCTATCTATACCAATCGCTTTTCCAAAATATACGGAGTATAAGCGAAAAGGCGTTAGCTATGTTGGTTATTTAATCTTCATGTTAATTGTTATACCAGTTATGTATTCATTTTTCTTTACAGTTTTAAATCATGCTATGTTCAATAATCAATTGTCTAAAAATGAGGTTGCTTATTTTTTAAACAACGGGTTATTAGTAATTGCAATTCTCATATTTATTATTAATTATTTCATACAGTTAAAATACATTAAACGTTTATAAAAAGTCAGGAGGTATTTGATGCAATTAAAGAAAATCACCAAAACATATAAAGATAATGTCGTGTTAGACCAAATCGATTTTGATTTTAAGGAAAGTCAAATTGTAGGACTTATTGGTAAAAATGGTGTTGGAAAGACAACATTGATGAAAGTGATGAACAATAATATTATCAACTATCAAGGAGAAGTTGCGGTTAATCGTGAAGATAATATAGGTTATTTAATTGAACATCCAAAGCTTTATGATAATAAATCCGGATTAGATAATTTGAAATTATTTGCTCAAGTATTAGGTAATGGATTTGATAAAAGTTATTCAGATAAAATTATCGATGCTTTTGGAATGAGATCATATATTAATAAAAAAGTTAAAAAATACTCTATGGGTATGAAACAAAAGTTAGCAATTGCAGTTTCTTTGATGAATAAACCAAAGTATTTGATTTTAGATGAACCAACGAATGGTATGGACCCAGATGGATCGATTGATGTTCTTGAGACAATTAAGTCATTAGTTGAAGAACTACAAATGAAAATACTTATCTCTAGTCATAAACTTGAAGATATTGAATTAATTTGTGATCGTGCTATTTTCTTAAGAAATGGTAAATTTGTACAAGATGTTGATATGACAAAAGGAAGTATTGATGATGCTACTATTATTAAAGTTAAGGTAGAGCAGTTTGACGAGGCGAAAGAAGTGCTAGAGAACCATTTCAATGTACTCGAGTCACATGCTGAACTTGGAGAATTGCATATTAAAATTCAACAAGATTATAGTCAATTACTTAAATTGTTAGCGCAACGTCATGTGTACCCAACGTTTATCGAATCACGTAAAAATTCATTACGCGACACGTATTTTAATATTAATCAAAGAGGTGATAAATAATGAGAAGCTTACAACTAGTGAAATATGATTTAATTAGTATAATAAAAAGTTATTTGACATATGTGGCAATTGCACTTGTTGGTGGGTTATTTGGACTAGTATCCTACTTGTTTATGAAAAATACGCATAAAGTCCACTATGAGTCATTAATTCCAATGATTAACTGGGCTTTACTATTTGTGGGCACGCTTTTTGTAATTAAAACAATCACTAGAGATTATTCACAAGGGACAATTCAACTTTATATGAACAGAGTTTCTAGCAGAATTGGATATGTGATGGCGAAAGTTATATCAATTATTTTGATAGCACTTATATTTGCAGGAGTAGCTTATATTTCTATGCTGTTAATTCAAGCCTTTACTAAGGGCGATAAATTAGATGGAGATATATTCCTAAAAAACATTTGGTTCTATGTGATTTTCTTATTATTTTATGGATTAGTATTATTCTTGCTGACACTCATTGTTCAAAAGCCAGCAGTGATATTTACAATAGGTATTTTCTTAATCTTTATTGTGCCATTTATTGATCCATTTTTAGGACTTATTCCAGAATGGGGAGAACACATACAAGATGCGATGAAATATATACCGTTTAGCTATTTAACAAAAAAAGAATTAAATAGCAATATAGAATTTACAAATTGGCAGTGGTTTATCTCAATCGCATCAATTGTAGTGCTTTTTGTAACAACACTGTTTTATGCAACTAAGCGCGATATATAAAAAATATTAAAAATAATAAAAGTAATATTGAAACAAAGTACACCCTAAAAGTTAGCTTTTTTCTAACTTTTAGGGTGTTTTTACATTGGATAATTAACTTAATTTCGTAATAATAGAGTCATAAACAGCTTGCCATAATGTAGAGTCTGTTTTATAACGATTAGAAATAATAACATGTGTTTCATTTAACTTATCTTCGTAATTAGCATCTTCTTTGTTAGGTAAGTGCGTTGAACGAACGTCATCGACAAATTTTTGAACAATTTGTGCACGTGGACCCCAAACGGTCTCTTGTTCATAGTTATCGTTTAAAAAGATAAAAATGGGAATCGAACGAGATGTACCATTAGTTAAATATTGATCAATTAAATCCGTATCTTCGTCTCTATGGAAGACACGCACTTCCCAATTTAGTTCTTCGCTGATACGTTTCAGAATAGGTAAATTCATCATCGCATCGCCACACCAGTCTTCTGATATTACTAATACTTTGCTGTAAGCTGATTGTTGCAACTGTTTGAGTCGCTGATCATCATTAGGTAGCTTGAATGACTCATAAATTGACAATACATTTTCCTTGTTTACTGTCATGTCATCAATGTACTGACCAATAGGTTGACTTTGCTTAAAATATGTTTCTAACTTAGCCATAATCATTTCCTCCCATTAAGTAGTTTATATAATTATAGCAACAAATGCATAATATACAAATGAAGACGCTTTCTTTTATAAGATATTCATAAAGATACCATAAAGATAAATGCAACGAGCTAGTGCTTATGATATATTTAATAAATAGTAAGAAAGTGGTGAATAAAGTGCGTATTGAAAACAGATGGATTGTTTTTTTAATATTCTTAATAAGTTCCATTATTGTTTTAATAAGTTTAAATGTTTATAAAAATGAAAAGTCGGTGGATTTATCTGAACTAAAAATTAATGATTTACAACTAAATCAACAATTCAATAATTCGGATTATCAACTGAACCACAAAATAAAGTTAGATAGATATCGTTTTTATACACATAAAAAGTATAAAAATCTTATAGTTAAAGTTCAAAAGCATAGTAATAAAATAAAAGGGATTGTGTTAATTAATCATTCTAATATTACTACTAATTTTGGAGTTCAAATTGGTGATTCAATTGATCAAGCCATTATGAATTTAGGGGAAAGTTATAAAAAAACACATCAGGGCAAGAAATATAAGTCAATTACATATTTTGATAAGCAAAATCATATGAAATTATCTATTTTATATAAAGATAATAGTGTAAAACGATTAGAATTTTTCAGTCGCTAATACATTCGACTTATTAAATTTTTACCACTAAATATGATATATAGATAAACGATATAGTGGAGTGAACGTATGGATAAGATTACTTTTTTAAACCAGCTTGAAATTGAATTAGATGAGTTGCCTCGAGAACAAAAAGACCAAATTATGTATAAGTATGAATCGATGTTTTTGGCTGAAGAACAACAAGGGAAAACAGAACAACAAATTGTTACAAAAATGCCGGAACCGCAAAATATTGCCAAAAATTTTAAAGCGAAATCAGCGATTAGTTATGCAGAGTTCCGTCCTAATCTACGTAATGTTGTTAGAGCAGTTATGGCATCACTTAGTTTAGGTGTATTATCGACGCTATTTATTTTAATTCCTACATTAATTGTTGGGATGATTTTAATGCTTATATTGGTAATGGCTTGTGTTCTAACATTAACACCTATCATTTTAATGCTCGTAAGTTTGTGGCGACACATTCCAGATTCATTGAGTAATATTTTATTTGGGCTTTCATATTCAGGATTGGGATTAATATTTATCGTTTTAGCATTAAAACTGGTTAATTTAATTTATCGTTTAATTATTAAATATTTAATGTGGTATATTAAAACGGTTAAAGGAAGCGTCCAATAATGAAAAAAGTAATGATTGCAGGTATCGCTATATTTATTATTTTCTTCATTAGCGGTACACTATCATGGTTTATGCATGATAAAGAAAAATATAAAAATTTGAAATATACTCAGTCTTATGATGCAAATGAAATAAAAAGTTTATCAATTAAAGCTTCTGGTGGCGTTCATATAAAGCAAGGTAAACAATTTAAGGTGAAATATTACAGTGATAATAAGGTAACTATGCATAAATACAAAGGTACATTGCGCGTAATGCAAACCAAATCTTCAAATAGAGGTTATAGTGTTAATGTCAATCCATTTAGAACCATTAATTATATGATTGAAATAGAGGTACCATCTAAAATGTTAAAGCATTTAACGATCGATGCTCCAAACAATAAGTTAATTATTGATGGTATTCAGTCAGCTGAGACAACAATTTATAAAGGGGTTGACAGCATAAATATTACCAATTGTCATTTCGATAATGCTGAAATCAATGGCGATAATTATTATATGAACATCAATAACAGTAAGATGCGGTCAAGTCGTTTTAAAGTAGACAGTGGGGGCTTTAACATTGAAAATAGCCAAATGAATGATTCTATTTTTCTTGCTAATCAAGGAGATATAAGATTTGAAGATATGCCGCGACAATCAAATTTGAAAGCAGCTACGAAAAATGGAGACATTAATTTTGCATATAAACGAAAGCCAAAAAACACATTATTAAAACTTCATCCAGGTCACGGTAAAAGTGTTGTCACACAGTCAGCATTTAAAGAAGGAAAAGTAGGTATCAGTCACAACATTTTAGAGTTTTATACAACTGATGGAGATATAATAATCCAATAATTAGATGACACAGAGTCTAAAACATGATACCTAGAAAACAGTTCAGTTTGGTACATCATTATGTTTTAAACTATAAACTAAATATTGGCAGTAATTGACTTGATTGAAAGTACGCTGTACCCAAGCTTTTTCAATCCTAGTCAACCTTGCCAGGGCGGGACTGCGAATTCATCATGAACTCGTAGTCCCGCTCTTTTCTTTATTAACGATCGTTCGTATTATTGACTTGCTTTCATTGGTAATAGTTTCAGCACATCTTGAACCCTCAAAAGCCTTGTCTAAATACTTTAAACTAATTCCTAATGTTTAATTATATGTTGTCAGAGACTTATTCTCTTTTGTTTATTCGTTATAGAAGTAAACACGTTATTTAATGTTTTTTCATTAATAAGTAGCAAAGGTTAAATCAGTATCTAAACGACCATCAAATTGATTAAAGGATAGCGGCGTGCCGTTTAACCATGCTTGAAAATCAATAACGCGTGGCGCTTTATTTTCACCTAAAGTCATCCATGCAAATAAAGATTGTGGTTCATACATAGAAGTGTGGATCGTACCAGACCAACTTCTGAATAATTTACTATATATTTCATATTGAGGATCATTAAATAGTTTGAATGCTTGATGTTTGTCAAGTGATTGTGATGTTTGGCTGATAGTACGTTCAAGGCGAGCTTGAGATTCAGCCGTATAATTTCTATTTTCGTGAGTTAAAAGTTCAAAGTGATTCGTACATACTTTATCATAACGGACGTTGAAACTGCGAGGCGTGACTTCAATAATTGCATGGTTTAAGTTTTTATCCATAACTATGTAGCTGAAAGAACTTCTATGAGGAAGTTCTTGTAAAAACGTAATTGCATCATCAACAGTTTTACAATATTGTAAAATTAAGCGACCAATCATATAGCATACAAATCCATTACCTGGCTTTTTACGATGCATGAAATTGTACCCCATTACTAGGCCAGCTTCATTCATGCCATCCATTCGACCTGTCACTCTGGATGTAGGTCCAATTTGAGCTAAACCACCATCATTCGGTTGAAATAATAAGTAACGACCATCATAAGTTGCAGGATGATAATCATAATTTCTGACCATATAATCTTTGCCTTGAAAGACGGTACAACCGCTCTCTGGTAAATCAGTAAAACGATAATGTGCGAAATTTAAGACCATTTGTTTACTTGGAAGATTTAATACATCTTGCATTCCAGTTAGTTCTTGCCATATTTCTGGCGCATATGTTTGAAAAACGCCATACGTTTCTTTAACATCTATATCAAATCTTGGCATGCGTTTCTTCCACTCTTGTTCTCTATTTTTTAGTAAAGGGGTTTTACGTAACCATTGAGCTGTTTTAACACCTAAATCATAGTGCGAGCCACGATGTGTCATAATTTCAGATTGAACATGTTGCATTGTAAACCTCCACAAGTTAATTTATTACAGAATTGTAATATGTTATTAATTGTATTTTTCACAATAATGAATTTATAATAAATAACAGCATTAGATATTGCTAATCATAATTAATGAGGTGATTTTCATGAATGGAAACACCTATAATAAAGTAAAAAATGCTATTATTAATTGGTGGAATTGGTAACAAAATATTGTGATAAGCTTTTGATTATTATATCAGAATAAGGGTATAAGTTTAATGGTAAATGCATATGTGATAATATTATATATTGTAAATATGCTTATTTTTAAATAGAGGTGAAATCGCAATGTGGAACTTTATTAAAGGATTATTTAAATTTGTATTTAGCTTAGTGGCTATTACAACTGTCATTGTAAGTGTAGGTTTTGTAGCTTTTGCTTACATTTTCAAAAAAGATTTTGAAGATATCGAAAGAAAAACAAAAGAAATTATTTCTGATATTGAAGGAAATAATGCTTAATTCTATATTGTTTTAGTCAGTGTCTGTTAGTGTTACAGACGCTGTTTTTTTATTTGTTAAATAGTTGTTATTTAATTGTAATCTTTTATAGAATAGTAAATAAGAAGTTTGGAGGGATGATAGTTATGACAATTGGATATATTGGGTCATATACGAAATATAACGGAAAGGGTATTTATCGTTATGAATTAGATGATGTACAAGGGCGTATCAAATTTTTAGAAACAGGTTACAACATTGAAGCATCAACATATTTGGCTCAGACAGATGATTATTTATATGCAATCACAAAAGAGGATGCTCAGTGTGGTGTTGCAAGTTTTAAAAAGGAAGCGGATGGCTCTTTAACATATATGAATCAATGTCTGCCATCAACGGAAGGGACAGGTTGTTATATATCTATATCAACAAGTGGTGAATACCTTTTTGAGGCAGTATATAGTGCTGGACTTTTGAGATTATATAAATTGGATACTCAAACAGGCCATATTATCAACCTTATAGATGAATTAGCACTCCATTATCCCCTTGGTTCTCATGAACGTCAAGAACACTCACATGCACACTTTATTCATGAGACACCAGATCAACGCTTTGTTGTTGTTACTGATTTGGGTGCGGATCGAATTATCACATATGAATTCAGTGATAAAGGATTTAAAGAAAGTGCAGTATCACAATTTAATGATGCAGATGGGCCTCGTCATATCGCATTTCATAACAATGGACAATATGCGTATGTGGTACATGAATTATCAAATATCATCAGTGTGACAACTTATCAAAATGGCGAGTTTCATGAATTAGAACGTCATTCAACAATACCAGAACAGCTACAAAATGAAACGAAGTTAGCATCAGTACGCTTATCTCACGACCAACGTTTTATCTATGTGAGTAATAGGGGAGATGATAGCATTGCCATTTTTAAATTAAGTGACGAAGGTGCACATCTAGAGTTAATTGATATCGTTAAAAGTGGCGGCGTATTTCCTCGAGACTTTAATATAACAGCTTCAGATGATTACATTGTTTGTGCACATCAAGAAGATGGAGGCATTGTCACAGTCTTTGAACGCAATCATGATACTGGAAAGTTATTGTTGACTGATTCAACACATGTTGCTCCAGAAGGTGTTTGTGTCACATTTTTAAATTGAAATAATAGATAAAAATAAGCCCAATAACACATTGGCATATGTTGTCATGATAGTCAATCTATCAAAACTGCCTTGTAGTTATTGGGCTTGTTTATTAATTTTTAAAAAACGCTTTAATGTATTTTAATTTACCTTTATAAGGTGGATAAATCATACTTGAATCTAAACGTGTCGATTTAAATATATAAGATTTATCATGACTAAATGTATCAAATGAATATTTACCATGATATTGTCCAATGCCTGAAGCACCAACGCCTCCAAAAGGTAAATTTGGATTAGCTAAATGCATTAAAGTATCATTAATTGCACCGCCACCAAATGATAATTCATTCAGTACGCGTTGTGTATTATTTTCATCTTCACTAAACAAGTAACAACTTAAAGGTTTTGATTTTGCGCGCACGATATCTAATGCCTCATTAAAATCATCGTATTCAATGATAGGTAGAATAGGGCCAAATATTTCTTCTTCCATAATTTTAGAATGTGGGGTAATATTTTCTAACAATGTAGGCGCAATATATCGGTCTTCTTTGTCGCTAGTCCCTCCAACAATAATTTCATTGCGATGAATATTTAATAATTCATTTAACCTAGTAAAATGTTTGTCATTAATAATGCGCCCATAATCAGGACTGTTTTGAACATTTTTGCCATAAAATTCTGCAATAGAGTGTTTTAATGCTGTAATTAGTGCAGATTTTACTTTTTTATTTACTAATATATAATCAGGTGCTACGCACGTTTGTCCAGCATTTGTAAATTTTCCAAAGGTTATTCTATCACTTGCTACTTTAATATTCGCAGTTTCGTCGACAATAACAGGTGATTTTCCTCCTAATTCAAGGGTTACAGGAGTCAATTGTTTGCTAGCTGTTTCATAAACAATACGTCCAACCTTTTCACTACCTGTAAAGAAAATGTAATCAAAGGGGAGATGAAGCAACGTTTGAGTTTCATCAATACTACCTTCAACAATACTAATATACCGATGTTCAAAAGACGATTCAATGATGTGATTAACGACTTCGGTAGTGTGTGGTGTCAATTCGGATGGCTTAATAATAGCCGTATTACCAGCTGCTATGGCACCTATGAGTGGCTCAAATACTAGTTGAACAGGATAATTAAAAGGTCCGATAATTAAGACAGTACCATAAGGTTCTTTCATAATATAACTTTTTGTTGGAAACATAAATAATGGGGTATCGACTTGTTGGGTTTTAGTCCAAGATTTTAATTCTTTGAGTGCGAGCTTAATACTTTTTAGTACGATGCCAATTTCAGTCGCGTAGGCTTCGACATTGCTTTTGCCTAGGTCTTTTTTCAATGATTCTAGTAATGCTTTTTCATTATTTTTAATATTTTTACGCAAACTTTTTAATTGCTGTTTTCTAAACTTAACATTTTTAGTAGCTTGAGTATTAAAAAATTGTTTGCTCTCATTAAATCTTTGTTCTATGTGATTCAATGCAGTGCCTCCTTTTTTCTATATCAATATTATTAATGACATGGGGAGTGGGACAGGATTCATTATGAATTCGTAGTCTCGTCCGGCAAGGTTGACTAGGATTGAAAAAAGCTTGGTATCAGCGTACTTTCAATCAAGTCAATTACTGCCAATATTTAGTTTATAGTTTAAAACATAATGATGTTCCAGACTCATTTTTTATAAACTCATAATTACGTTTTGACCATAAAAGCATGTCTAATAAGATAAATACATATCATTGTCATTGTAATATATGGCTCATTATAATCATACTAATTCAGTTTTTGTGTTTGCATTTAGGGTAGGAGGATGTAATGTGAAAAAATGATATAAATATTGACTCACTATAAAAATAACGATTTCCACAGCATGAGCAATGAAAATCGTTACTTAATTAATATTCAATTAAACTGTAAAATTTTTATTTAATTAAAACTTCAGTTATTTGAGGAACAACTTGTTTTTTACGTGATACAACACCAGTTAAGAATGCCATACCGTCGTCTAACTTAACATTAAATGCTTCGCCAACTTTTTCTTTTTCAGCACCAACAACTAATATTTTAGAGTTACTATTGATAATATCAGTGACAACTAACACGAATAAATCATATTTTTCATTGGCACTTGCTTCTAACATTACTTTTTCAAATTCATCTTTACGGTCTAATACTTCATCAATATCTACTGTGTTAACTTGTGCAATACGAGTGACATAATCTCCCATGTTGAAAGATTTTGCATCTTTATTAATTAAAAATTCAGCAGATTTATCTGTAGTAGATGCGCCTGCTTTAAGCATATCTAAACCATAACTATCTAAATCTATTTGAGCGATGTCTTTTAGTGCTTGAGCAGCGGCAACATCTTCTTTAGTACAAGTTGGTGATTTAAATAATAAGCTGTCTGAAATGATTGCAGACACCATAAGTCCTGCAATTTCACGTTTAATTTCAAAACCACGCTCTTTATACATTTTATATAAAATAGTAGCTGTACAACCCACTGGTTCAGCACGATAATATAAAGGTCCTGCTGTTTCAAAGTTAGAGATTCTATGGTGATCAATAACATGTTTAATTGTAGCACCAGAAATCGTATCTGAACTTTGTTGGAATTCATTGTGATCAACTAAAATAACATCTTGATCTTCCAAATCATCTGTTAAAAGTTCGGGTGCATTGACATTAAAATGATCTAACGCAAATTGTGTTTCTGCACTTACGTCACCTAAACGATAAGCAGTTGCTTCAGTATTACCTCTGAGTTGTTCAAAATCTGCCATAATGATAGCTGATGAAATTGCATCAGTATCTGGATTTTTATGCCCGAATATATAAGTTTTTGTCATGCTTTTATTCTCCCTTACTAAATATGATATCTTTTATTTTAGCACGTTTTCAGATTATTCTTCTACCTCTGCGCCCAATGTATTTTTAAAATGTTGCAACGCCCAAGCATGTCCAGCTGGATTAAAGGAAGCGACCCCTTTGGCTGGTATATGAATATTGTAGCCTAAATTATATGCTGAAATCGCTGTGTGAAGAATACAAATATCAGTGCACACACCTACGATTTCAATGGTATCAATATGCCGTTCACGTAAAAGAGAATCAAGAGGTGTACCATAAAAAGAATCATATCTACGTTTATCGAGATAGTGAATATGCTTTTGATCTTGATGTTGCTTATAGAAATCACCTATCGTTCCATACAATTCTCGTCCATGTGTGCCCGCAAGATTATGTGGTGGAAAAAGATGGGTTTCTGGATGATAAATATCCTCTTCGTAATGTAAATCCATTGTAAAAATAATGTCTTGTTGTGCGGCATGATATGCTTCCAATCGGGATTTGATATACTCCTCTATGGCTTGGCCTGGATGTCCGCACGTTAATTTTCCATCAGTTGCGATAAAATCATTTGAATAATCAACTACGATTAATGCTTTCTTAATCATTTTTGCCTCCCAAATTGCTTAAAATAAAGAAAAACGTGTAATGTGATATGATGTATTTATAGTAATAAGTATAGCCATAGGACACTGCAGTTACAACTTTTTTTGAGGAGGTGCGATATGATTATCAATGCACAAGATTATGGGTTGAAAGGCAAGAATCGACGTGCAGATAGACGGGCGATTCAAAAAGCACTTAATATTGCACATCGAAGAAAAGGAAGACAAACGGTTTATATACCTGCGGGTGAATTTCATATAAATAAAGCATTAGTTATTTATGAAGGAACGACATTATTGCTAGATGAGCAAACCACTTTATTGCGAACAGGTAAAGATGCCTTATTGAAAAATGGGAAACCATATATTTTCTATCATGAATATCGTGGTAATGGTCATATCCATATTAAAGGGGGCACCTTTGATATGAACGGTAAAAATTGTCCCTATAATAATACCGCACTTTGTTTTGGACATGCTGAAGATATACAGTTGTTGGATGTCACCATTAGAAATGTTGTAGGAGGCCACTGTATTGATGCTTGTGGAATCAATGGTTTGTATATTAAGCAATGTCGATTTATTGGATTTAGAGATGTAGATGGAGATCGCTGGTTTTCAGAAGCTGTTCAACTCGATATACAAGTGCCTGGAGCATTTCCAAAATTTGGAACGCGTGATGGTACGATAACTAAAAATGTAGTGATAGAAAATTGCTACTTTGGAAAATCTAAAACAGCTGGCATGGGTCCTTGGAATCGGGCGATTGGCTCTCATGCGAGTCGTTATCAACATTTTTATGAAAATGTTCACATAAATAATAATGTTTTTGATGGCATGACTGACTATGCAGTGACACCATTGAAATGGAAAGATACATTTATTGCGCATAATCATTTTATTAGCTGTGCTGGAGGCATCCGCTTTTTAGCAGTGAAAGATGGGAAAAATGCGGCTGATATGCTAGGGCAGGAACACCAAACAGAGGCAGGTAGAAATATCAATATTATTAACAATCATTTTAAAGGTAAGATGACTAAAGATGCTATTCACATACGCAGCTATAATAATGTGAAGCATCAAACTGTTTGCATTTCGGCTAATACATTTGATAATGCTGAAAAAACGATACATGTTGAAGATGCCAAAGACGTGACCATAAATCAGACTGAAGAAATCAATATAAATTTAATTAATATTGAATAATAAAATTTATTTACTCGAACACTCTGTTGAATTAATTTTCAAAAGGGTGTTTTTTTATATGGTATAATACTTATAATTATCATCTATTAAGTGAATATTTTGATAATTAACATAAAGATGTAGGGGGTGGAAGCGATGTTATTTTCAAAAAATGACTCGCAGCAACGAACATCAAGTTATTTAACATTTTTCTCGCAAAATAGTACAAAAAAGTCTTACAATTTAGGGCAATTATTAGGACTTATTTTAGGGCCGCTATGTTTTGCTTTAATATTAATTTTCTTTCATCCACCGGCTTTGCCAGAAAAAGGGGTTTTTGTATTAGCAATAACTGTGTGGATTGCAATTTGGTGGATAACAGAAGCAATTCCGATTGCAGCAACAAGTTTTTTACCGCTAATTTTATTACCAATTGGTCATGTGTTATCACCTGAAGCTGTATCATCAGAATATGGCAATGATATTATTTTCTTATTTTTAGGTGGCTTCATTCTAGCTATTGCAATGGAAAGATGGAATTTGCATACACGTGTTGCCTTAACGATTATCAAGTATATAGGGGCAAGTACAGCCAAAATATTATTGGGTTTTATGATAGCAACAGGGTTTCTATCAATGTTTGTGTCAAACACAGCAGCTGTCATGATAATGATTCCTATTGGACTAGCTATAATTAAAGAAGCAAATGAATTGAATGATAAAGAAAAACACAAAGTCAGCTTACACAAATTTGAAAAGTCTTTAGTATTAGCGATAGGTTATGCAGGAACGATAGGTGGTCTTGGCACACTGATAGGAACGCCACCATTAATAATTTTGAAAGGACAATTTGAACAACATTTTGGACAAGAAATTAGTTTTGCTAAATGGATGATTATTGGTATTCCAACTGTATTTATACTTATCGCATTAACATGGGCATATTTAAGATATGTAGCTTTTAAACATGATATGAAATATTTGCCTGGTGGACAATCATTGATTCAATTGAAATTAGATGAGCTTGGCAAAATGAAGTACGAAGAAAAGGTTGTTCAGGCTATATTTGTATTTGCAAGTTTACTCTGGATTTCGCGTGAATTTTTATTGAATAATTGGTCTGTAACGTCAGAAATAGCTGATGGTACCATCGCCATATTTATTTCAGTGCTACTTTTCATTATACCCGCAAAGAACAAACAACAGTTTCAACGAATCATTGATTGGGAAGTGGCTAAAGAATTACCATGGGGAGTACTAATTTTATTTGGTGGTGGCTTAGCTTTAGCGAAAGGGATATCAGAGAGTGGTTTGGCTAAATGGTTAGGTTTACAATTAAAATCTTTAGATGGTGTTAGCCCGATGATTATTGTAGCTGTTATTACATTATTTGTCCTGTTTTTAACAGAAATAACTTCCAATACAGCAACAGCGACGATGATATTACCAATATTGGCATCATTATCTGTAGCTGTTGATGTACACCCATTATTATTGATGGTTCCTGCAGCTATGGCAGCGAACTGTGCTTATATGTTACCTGTGGGAACACCGCCCAATGCAATCGTGTTTGGTACTGGGAAATTAGAAATTAGGGAAATGGCTTATGTAGGTTTTTGGGTCAATCTCATTAGTGCCGTACTTATCATTATTGTAGTTTATTTCTTTATGCCTATCATTTTAGGTATTGATATTTCAAAAGCTTTACCATTAAAATAATGGCTAAAGTATAAATATTAATACAAGAAAATACAGTTTAAGATAAAAATTTAAAATAATACAGGTAGGGATATAAATTACAAAAAATATGGTCTGGGTATAAATCTCAGAAAAACAGCAGTAAGATATTTTC
>NZ_KV830906.1:0-543 GCF_001836955.1 Staphylococcus sp. HMSC063A07 | reverse complement strand
CGTAATGTACGGATTTTTTATGTTATGTGCTATTCCCTCTTTAGTTATTACTTCATCTTCCATTTTATGTTCCTCCTTTGTATGTTAATACATAAAAGTGAAAAGAATCTTTACAGTTTTATTATGCATTAACTTACGATAATTGTTATACATTTTTGTTTAAATTATCATCTTTATATTATATACTTCAAAAATAATATTTGTTCAAAAAGCATTACCACATGCCTAGTTCCGTTAATTTTACTCCAAGCCCTCTTCATCAATAATTTGATATCTCATCAAATTAAAGTAAGAGCGGCCTATTAACAAGTTAATCATTAAAATGACGATAATAGACATCCATATAAAATTATTTTCATTATCTGTATAAGGCACAATGCGACTTAAATAAATCAAAATACCAAAGCCACCTAAAGTTATAGCAATGCCCATTATATTACCCGCAGAACCCGATAAAGACTGAATTAAACCAAATTCACTTATTACAAAAATATTAAAGCCAATAAGCGAAATAACATTAGCTATAATAATTATCAGCCAATA
>NZ_KV830905.1:106342-124858 GCF_001836955.1 Staphylococcus sp. HMSC063A07 | reverse complement strand
ATATTGTCATTCAGTTTTCAATGTTCATTTTAAAAGCAATCTCTTTTATTATACTTACAATAACTTCAAAAGTCAATTGCTTTATGTCGTTTACTTAAATTATTATATTTCAATTTTATAAGGTTTTCAATGGTAAGTTTTACACCATTTCAATCTTCTTTAAAATTGCTTTACAATTGTTTTTCGACGACTTTTATATCTTATCAAGACTGTTTGTATAAGTCAATCATTAAATCGATATAAATTAAAATAATTATGTGTGCATAAAGTTAGATGTATTATAGCTCACAAATGAATATTCTATCATCTTTTATAAATAATGCAATAGAAAGAGGTGCACTTATAAAAATAAATTAAAGTGCACCTTAATTGATACATAATCACCGTTATTTTATAGTACTTGCAATCACCTTTTGTGCGATAGACGTATAAATTTTTCCTAGTCTATCATCTGGTTGATATATGGATGGTGAAAAATCTTTAGGATTCCATGATGGCTGTTCAAGTGGCAATTCGCCTAATAATTGTGTATTAAGTTCATCAGCTAACTTCATGCCGCCGCCTTTACCAAAGACATACTCTTTATTTCCTGTTTCTTTACTTTCAAAGTAACTCATATTTTCAATAACACCGATTATTGAATGTTCCGTATGCTTTGCCATTGCCCCAGCTCGTGCAGCGACAAATGCAGCAGTTGGATGTGGTGTCGTTACTATAATTTCCTTACTTGAAGGTAACATCGTATGGACATCTAGTGCAACATCTCCGGTGCCAGGAGGTAAATCTAGAATCAAGTAATCTAATTCTCCCCATTTTACTTCAGTAAAGAAATTCGTTAGCATCTTTCCAAGCATCGGACCGCGCCAAATAACGGGTGCATTTTCTTCAACGAAAAATGCCATTGAGATAACTTTCACACCATATCTTTCGACTGGAATTACTGTCTTTCCTTCAATGCCCGGTTTCTCATCAATTCCCATCATATCGGGGACACTAAAACCATATATATCAGCATCAACAAGACCTACTTTTTTCCCTTCTCTTGCTAAAGCAACTGCGAGATTTACAGCTACGGTTGATTTTCCTACGCCACCTTTACCAGAAGCAATGGCAATAAATTCTACTGGATTATCTTTTGACAATAAGCCTTCAATTGTATTAGGTTGCTCTTTAGTAGTTCCACGATATTGTTCTACAATTTCGTCCGGTAATTGTTCAAATCTTATTCCTACTGTATTTGCCCCATTTTCTTTCAATGTGTTGACAATTTTCATCTGAAGATCTAATTGTGTTTTTCCACCAAGTTGAGCCATAGCAACCTTCACGCTGACATGTTCGATTTCTTCTTTTATTTTTATTTCTTTAATGCCGTTGATTTCACTCAAGGGCACATTAAGTATTGGATCTTTAATTGCACCAACGAGCGCGCTTACTTTTTCTTCTGATAACAACTTTAATCCCCCTTTTAGTTGTTTTAATACTATTCATTATGTATTATTTTAACATTCGAATTCAGTATAAACGTTTTATAATTATAAAAAAAGCAGTTAGCTCAAGCCTTTACACTGAGCAAACTGCTAAATTTTATAATTTACGGCTATTGGTAGTCTTCTTTTCTTGAATAAAAAATGAGCATATAAATGCAATGATAATGAAAGCAGTTACGACCATAAATGCTAAATCTACTCCTGCCGCCACAGCTTGTCTTTGAGCTACTACCTTACTCGTTTCTTGAGAAATAGAAGATTGTATCCATTTAGCACCAATACTCATCAATGTTACCATTAGTCCAGTCCCCAGGGATCCAGCCATGACGCGTGCAAAATTCATAATAGCTGTTCCGTGCGAAATATCTTTATTGTCGAGCACGTTAATCCCTGTGGTATTAATTGGCATCATTAGTAAAGAGATTGCTACTAATCTTAACGCATAGATTATAACTAGAAACATATAAGATGAATCATACTGCAAGAAACATAATGGTAACGTAGCTAGTATGAGTAGAATAAATCCAGTATAAACGAGTGGTTTAAGACCATATTTATCATAAAACTTTCCAGTAAATATAGATAATATACCATTTAATATTGCGCCAGGCATAATGACCATACCTGATAAAAACGCAGACAATCCTAAACTATTTTGCACATATAATGGAATAAGTAATGCAGGACCGACATTCGTCATCATTAAAATCATAGAAGTAATCGTACTAAATGTAAAAACTCTACTTTTAAATACGCGCAAGTTTAAAATAGGATTATCGATGTGTAGCTGTCTATAAATAAAGATACCTACAATCGTGAGACCAATTACAAATGAAACTACGACTAATAAATTAGTAAATCCTAAGTTGCCCGCACTACTAAATGCATATAATATCAATCCAAAACCAAGTGTTGAATATATCACAGAACGCTTATCCAACATCGTATATTTAATGTCATTATAACTCGTTAAAGCGCTACATCCGAAAATAAAAATAACAGCTGAAATAGCCACAACTATTATGAATGGCACACGCCAACTCGTATTATCGATGATTAATCCCGAAAATGCAGGCCCTATCGCAGGTGCCATTTGAATGACTAAGCCAGCTAAACCCATGGCAAAACCTCTTTTTTCTTTTGAAAATAAAGAAAATAAGGTGAATTGCATCAAAGGCATGATAACGCCGGCTCCCATAGCTTGAACTACTCGGGCGATCATAAGCACTGCAAAATTAGGTGCAATTGCTGCAATAATAGAACCTAATAAAAATGTTCCCATAGAGGCAATGAATAAAGTCTTACTTTTAACTCTATCCATCAAGTATGCAGTCAGTGGAATCATTGTCCCATTAACTAGCATAAACCCCGTTACAAGCCATTGTGCTATATTTTCACTGATATTTAACTCTCGCATAATGTGAGGAAGTGCAGTATTTAACAGTGTTTGGTTAAGAATCGCGATGAATGCACTAAGTAACATTACTGCTACAATGATATTTCGTTTATGTTTAGATATCGATTCAGCCACCATATTACTTCCTTTCATCAAAGTAAACTATTTAATTATTTTTCCAATTTCTGTCTTATTAAACAAGGGTTTTGCTCACATTATGAGTTACGTTGATTTCTATTTAAATTTTCACTATCAGGATAAAAGACAATTTTACACATATATAAAAAGCCAATAATGAGCATAATTACCCAAAAATCTATTTTAATATATGCGTAGTTAATATGAATGACAAAGTAAAAAAGAATGGTTGTTACTACATATGATATGAGATGAAAGGTACCACCATTAAAATAATCATTTTCTGGTAATTTTTTTCTAAAATAGTCCATTAAATGTTCTATAGCAAAAAAGATAAAATAACCAAAAACAATGTAGCTACCATAATATATTAAATTGTCTATGAAACTTTTATCATAATCAAAACTTCCTAGATGAAAGTATATGAGCAAACGACTTAAACCAAACAGCCCAAACCCTAAGAAAGTTAAAAATACTGCTCCGGAGACAACAAAGACAGCAAAAACTAATAATGTTACTAATATGTTGTTATTAAATCGTTTCATTCTTTCTGCCTCCTCCTAAAATTATACAATAGTATTTTAACACTATTTAGTAGCTATTGATATGGAAAGACCGCCTATCATAATAGATAAACGGTCAGATGAAAATTAATCATGCTGTTCTTTATACGTCCATGACCATGAAATCATTAAAATAATCATTAATATAACAATACTTCCTAAAATGTTCTGTAAATTTGCTCCAAACAATCCATGTGTCGTTGCATATAAGTACCCCATCAAAGAAGAACCTACTGAGGAGCCCAAGTTTTTAGTCAGAGCATAAAATGACATCATTTTTTTCATATATATAGGACTTGTTTCTTCTTGCACGATTACACTATCCTTTGTATAAACAAATCCAAAGCTTAAACCAGCAAAAATCACCGCAGTCGCAATGAGCAATGGTAAATCTAAATTTAAATAGATAATTATACTCGCAACAAGTAGCACTGTAAACGCTCCAATATACAGCATTTTTCTACTACATAAATTTTCAATTTTAGCCAAATTAAAATTCAAAATAATCCAAGCTACAGATAAAGGAAATATGATGAAACCACTTTGCAATGGAGATAATCCCAAATGATCTTGCAAATAGATTGGAATATATAAATTATAGCCCATGAGCGAAAGTGCAATAACAAAGTCTGTAATAAATACTAACGTTATTGATCGATTAAATTCAACAATAGGTAAAAAAGGTTGCTTTATTTGCGCTTCAAATTTAAACAAACCGAACAATACAATGACAGCTAATAGAATACTTATAATATTTATTACTATCATATGTTGATAAAGTAGTCCTATCATTAATAACAAAATAAATATATAAAATAATGTAATGCCTTTAACATCAAAGTTAGACGCTTTAACTTCCTGTTCATTAGGAAAGTGGTAAGTTATAAAGACAAGTATAATAGCAATGATAGCAATAGGTATATTAATAAAAAATAGCCAATGCCATGTTGCAAATTCTAAAATGCCTCCCCCAAGTACAGGGCCAATAATACTAGAGACACCCCAAACACTACCAACTATACCCATAATTTTATATCTTAGAGGAATTTCAAATGCTAATTTTGGCACAATTTGAGTTAATGACATCATTACCCCTGCACCAAGTCCTTGAATAGCTCTTGACGTAATTAAAAATGCAAATGTTGGACTAAGGCCAGACATTAAACTTCCAAGACCAAATAAAAATAATCCTGTTGCAGCTATGTATATAATTTTGTATCTAGTCAGCAATTCTCCAACAATAGGATTGGCTATTACAAGAGCAACAAAATATATTGTAAAAACTAATGATATATTGTTTCCAGCATGGAGGTCTTCTCTTATAGTAGGCATGGCTAAAGAAATAATCGAAGTTTCAATTGCAGCCATAAACATTGTTAAAATCAGGGCAACAACCACACCAATTGATTTTAATCTCATATTAGATACCTCCCTTTCTTTCAAAATATTGCCTATATATATTATCAATGTTTGTAATTAAAGTATATATCACTGCTTAATTATCTTCTTAAAAATATAAAAAATAAGACTGATGGCCTATATGCTAAGACCACCAATCTGTTAATTTATATTATTTATTACATAAAATAGAGGATAGCAATCAAATGGAAAAGTGACGCAAGTACAATAAATAGATGCCATATCATATGAAAATAATTTCTATTCTTTTGAGCATAAAACCAGGCGCCAATAGAATACGCAACTCCACCTAGAAATATAAATAAAATAAACCAAAGCGATGTTCTCATTAAAATGATAGGAAGAAAAATGACGCCTACCCATCCCATTACAAGATATACGATTAAGCTTAATTTAGGATTAACACGGGTCGCAATTGATTTGTATAGAATACCCCAGATGGTTGTTCCCCATAATAAAGTGAATACGGCCCAGCCAATCCATCCTCCTACAACATGTAAAAGAACTGGCGTATACGTCCCTGATATTGCAACATAAATCATACTGTGGTCGATAATCCTCAACACATATTTATGAATACTATTATTTTTCATTGTGTGATAAATGGTTGATGATATAAACATTAAGAAAATGCTAATAACAAAAATTGAAACACTTAAAGACTGTAGTGCACCACCATCATTATAACTATGCACTGCTGCATAAGGTAAGATAAGCAACGTCAGAAATGCTGCAACTCCGTGCGAAACAGCATTACCTATTTCTTCTCCAAATGTTAGTGGGATGATGTCTTTAAAACTTTCTACTACTGAATCCTTTGACTTCTTAATTGATATGTGAGGCATCTCTATATCACCGTCCTATGAAATAATATTCATTCGTTCTAAATCAGCTGTCGCTGTAGCTACACTATCTTTACCTTCTTTATTCTTCAACGGTGAAAACTCTTCATCGCGTTCAACTTGTAACGTGATAAAGCTTGTTGCATAACGGAATATATCAAAATAAAATAATTCGAATTTAAGCGTTGGCTTTTCAACTATACCAAAATCTTCATCTAACTGTTTTAAATTTTTAATAGCTAAATGATAAGGTAAATCATAGTTAACAGCTTGATTAATAAAAGCAAGTTTAAATGCATGTATACCAATATTGGCATTATTAAGCTTATTTGCCAATTGCTCATCTAACTCTGAATATTCTAGCACGGTATCTTTACAATCTTTATTAACTAAACGTCCAACACTTTCGCCTTGCTTAGGCTGAATAGATTTAGTTGTTATGTCTAAATCGTGCACAACAGTGAAACCAGCAAATAGCGGATCAAGTACTTTCACTAATACATTATCTATATTATTTAAGAAAATATATTTAACGCCATTATCCATCATCTGATCTAAATACCCGGCTTTTTTCAGTGATTTAAACACCCCCCCATTACCATTTGGTGTTTCCATAATATAGCCTTGTTTATTAAGAACCAGCTGACCTTGCTCACTCAACGCTACCATGTTGTCTTGTTTGAAGAAATGGACATTTTCAGCATTAAAACCAAAGAATTGATGATCTTCAAAATATGTAACTGTAGCCTCATGATTAATATCACTTGTCATGATATACCAGTGAATTAAATGTCCAGTTTGATGTTGTAATTTCAATAATTGACGTGCTTGCAATTCAAATAGACTTATTCCTTTAATTTCAAAAGAACCTTTAGGACCTTGATAACCTAACCTTGTGCCTTGTCCCCCAGCCATTAATAATACCGCAAACTCACCATTTCTTATTGCTTCTATACCTTTTTGCTCATATGCATGTTTATCTTTATCATTCATAGCTGCTTGATTTACATAATTAATCTCTGAAATATCATTAATATCATCTATTTGTCGTCGATTAACATATAGATCTTGATATAATGCTTGTATTTCAGCCAAATCTAATGAATCAACCTTCTCCTCTAATTGCTCTTTTTCATTATTACTCATTAATTTTTCATATTCACATAAATGTGCTTGATTATATTTTTCAAGTTTATTTTTATCCAAAATGCTAATACGCTCCTTATGTAAATTACATATCAAATGCTGCTATTGATTACAACATTGTCAATAATAATTTATATTCATTTCAAATCACATCATAATATAAAACGCTTTGGAAGCGGAACAGAATCCATTATGAATTTGTTGTGCTGCCCTGGCAAGGTTGACTTGCATTGAAAAAAGCTTAGTATTAGCGTATTTTCAATCTTAGTCAACTACTACCAAGATTTAGTTCATAACTTAAAACATAATGATGTCCCTAGCTCATGCAAAGTATTTTCCTATATAAAAGAAAAAATCCTCAAATGCGGGTTGAAATAAAGTATATGCTGCACCGACTGTTAACGCAGTAGCCAGTGATAAATCCATCCATCCCCCTGTTTTCACGGTAATTGGAAAGTGAATATTCTGAGGAAGTGGATAAAATAATTGAACTCCTCTAGGTGTTAACATATCTAGTATAACATGAGATAGCAATCCCCCGATAATTGAAACTAAATAATACAATGGACTATGAATTAAGACAAGCGCAGATGCAATTAAAAAAACGAATATAAGCGAGTGTGTGAAAGTGCGATGACCAAAAAGTAATCTTATTATAAAACTTATTAATTTTAATCTTCTTCCAATTTTACTTCTCATATGGCATATATCTGGCAATAAACTTGCCATTGTAGCTAAACACATGACAGTAACAGTAGTAAATATATCTGTTTGATAATACTGTGTTGTCCATGCTCCTACTAAAAGACCACACGATGCATGTGTCTTTCCCGTCATAGTTCACACTCCCTTTTCTTTCAAATATAATAGCATAATTTGACCCTAAAAGCGAACATACTTTCGCTCATATAATTAGTATGTCACAAATTTAAAAAAGTATCACATAAATACTTGAAAACGATTGCAATTTGCATTATTATTAAATTACAAATTGTTAAAAGGAAGTGTTCTATAATGGCAATGACAGTAAAAAAAGATAATAATGAAGTTAGAATTCAATGGCGTGTTGCAGATATTAAAATTCCAACACAAGATATTAAAAACATTTCACAAGACCAAGATATACATGCTGTTCCTGAATTAGATGAGAAAAATATTTCTCGCATTGGATCTACATTCGGTAAAACAAATCGCGTTATTATAGATACTAACGATCACGAATATATTATTTATACACATAACGATCAAAAAGTTTATAACGAACTTACAAAATAACATTTTATAAATTAGCATAGAAGCATTTAGAGCAGTCTGAGACATCATTATGTTTTAGACTATGAACTATATGGCAGCAGTTGACGGGGCGGGGCTACGAATTCATAATGAATTCTGTCCCGCTCCCCTCATTTTACGTTAATTTAATAAATAACTTCCATTCATAAAAAAAGCATACGTAGTTAAAGCCTTATCAGCTTTTTTACGTATGCTTTTACAATTTTTATAACTCATTTTATTATAAAAATAAATGTGCCATTAAAGAAATAATTGGTAACGTAATCAATGTTCTTATTAAGAAAATCATAAATAACTTCCCTACACTTACTGGTATTTTAGAACCTAAAATAACACCGCCAACCTCAGATAAATAGATAAGTTGAGAAATACTTAAAGCACCTACGACAAATCGAGTTATTTCACTATGAGCACCTTGAATTAATATTGAAGGTAAAAACATATCCGCGAAACCAATTATCAAGGTTTGTGATGCTGCAGCAGCTTCCGGAATTTGTAAAATATTTAATAATGGAATAAATGGTTTTCCAATAAATTCAAATACCGGTGTGTAATTAGCAATTATAGTCGCTATTGTTCCGATTGCCATAACCACCGGAAGTACAACAAACCACATATCAATAACCGTTTTAAAGCCAGATTTGAAAAAATTAATAAAACCAGGCGCGTTTAAACCTACTTTCGTCGCTTCTTCTAAGCCATAGCCTAAAGCACTTTTACCCTCTGGCAAATCTTCATCATGAATTGAACCGTTCGTATCTTTAGCATATTCATCTGGAATTGTGTTTAACGGCCAAATTCTTGGCATAATAACAGCTGCAATTAAACATGAAAGTATGACAGATGAATAAAATAATAAGAACCTAGATTCCATGCCAACCGTTCCAGCTATAACAATTGCAAATGTAATAGAAACAACACTAAACGTTGTTGAAATTACAGTTGCCTCTCTTTTTGAGTAAATACCTTTTTCATATTGTTTACTGGTAATGAGCACTCCCACAGTACCATCTCCAATAAATGAGGCCAAGTTATCTACTGTTGAACGACCAGGTAAAGTAAACAATGGTCTCATGACCGGTCTAAACACAGGCCCTAAAAATTCTAACAAGCCATAGTCCATTAAAAATGGTAAAAATAATGCTGCAAAGAAAAAAACTGCAACCAATGTAGGTAATAAATCGGAAAATATTAATCCACCTGTTTCATTTGAATAAATCACATGAGAGCCAAATTTAAAATAAGTCATCCAGACAAAACATACTGCTAATACTCTTAATATAAGCCAGCCCCATTTAACATTAAAAGCACTGTACATTAACCCTTCTGGATTCAATTTATTCTTATAGAATGTAGAACATAAAATAGATAATATCCCAGAAAGCGTAACAATAAACAAGATGATTAGCGGCATGGCCTCTCCTAATAGAGATTTAAGTGCGCCTGCTAAATAAGCAACCGGTAACGTTGTGGTTTTTTGACCATCTTGTACAACTGGTACTGGAATTAAAAATAAAATGATACCTATGATGGACATCACAATAAACTTTGCGCGACCTCTAATAATTTCTTTCTTCGAATAACCTTCCATTTAAACACCTTTTCTATTTATATATTGTGTCTACTATATACATTCATTTTGCATTTAGAGTCTAAACAATCCCCATAAAGCAATTAATAATTTTTGTAAATGCATTTTTATGAAATTTTTCGTATTAATAAACTATATCTTATTTTACCTAAATCTTCAATACCTAAAAAAAGATTGAAATAATATGTCACAAATTGTTACATCCATAAATGTTAAACATTAGATATTACAAATTGCTAAATACTATTTCAATCTCTTAAGTGATTATAATTTTTTCAATAAAAATAGGAAATATGGCACGCCAATAATTGCTATTATGACACCTACTGGGATATCTAAAGGTGGATGTATGCCTCTGGCTAAAGCATCACTGAATAAAATAAGTGCTGCACCTATAAGACCAGACATCAAAACAATATGCAAATAGCGTTGTCCGACAATTGAACGCGCAATATGCGGTGCAATTAATCCTAGAAAACTAATACCACCCACTACTGAAATCGATGCACCTGCAAGAACTACAGATAATATCAGTAATGTCATTTTTAAACCTTTTACTTTGGCACCTAATGCGATTGCCAACTGATCTCCCAAATTTAAAATATCAAGTTGATAACTTAAAATTAAAATCAGTGGAATTGCAATGATAAACCATGGAAAAATCGCCAATACATTTTCAATCGTATGCCCATATAAGCTACCAGTTAGCCATAATAAAGCATTATTTGCATCCATAGGATTTCGTATTAGTAGAAACTGTACAATTGCTGTACAAATCGCACCAATTGC
This sequence comes from Staphylococcus sp. HMSC063A07, assembly GCF_001836955.1. Lineage (NCBI taxonomy): Bacteria > Bacillati > Bacillota > Bacilli > Caryophanales > Staphylococcaceae > Staphylococcus > Staphylococcus sp. HMSC063A07. The sequence continues at coordinate 114,194 of NZ_KV830905.1, read as the reverse complement.
TAATCCAATAAGTGCTAAACTAGACCCTTTTACATTAAATCTAGATATGAGAATAGACAAAATCAAACTAATACATAGCGCACCGATAAATGAACCCACTGGTAATAAAAACAAGGGTGCTGATGGAAAAACCATTATAAGTATAACCGCAGCTAAACTTGCACCTTTAGAGATACCGATAACATCTGGAGATGCTAACGGATTTCTAACTACACCTTGAATTATCGCACCTGAAATCGCTAGACTGCAGCCAACGAGTAAACCTAATAATGTTCTTGGAATACGATATTCATTTAAAATAAAGTCATCAAAAGTGAACATATGTTTTAACGCATAAATGGGTGAAAACATAGTAGAACCGACACATAAGCTACTGACAAATGCAATCAATAGCACAATCAGCACAAAAGTATAACGTCGAATTAGTACTTTTTTAGTCAATTCTTTTCACCCCTTTTAACGTAAATAATAGGAAGTATATAGCGCCGACAAACGACGTCACAATACCTACTGGAGACTCAAATGGAAATGTAATAAGTCTACTTAGTACATCGGAAAGCAGTAATAAATCGGCACCAATGATAAACGTTAAAGGAATTAATACTGAATAATTTTGTCCTACATAGTGTTTAACAATATGAGGTACAATTAATCCGATAAATCCGATTGGCCCAACAATAGACACAGACGTACCTGCAAGTACAACGATTAATAAACCAGCTATAATGCGAACTAACTGTGTTTTTTGACCCAATCCTTTGGCGATGTCATCTCCTAGCTCCATAATACTAAGCTGTCTACTAATCATCAATGTAACAACCACCGCAACAATAATCCATGGAACAACTGCCAATAATTGCGTCCATTTTAAACCATTTAATGAACCTACAAGCCAAAACATTACTGTATCGTTTGAATCTTCATTTAATAAAATGATACCTTGCGTTAAGCTGCTAAAAAAGAGATGAATTGCCATTCCAGCAAGCGCTAGTTTAACGGGTGTGATTTGACGTGTCGATCCGGATAAAACATATACCGTTAAACCACCTAAAAATGCGCCTAAAAATGCTAATGGTGTCGCAAAATTTCCTAATGAAGGCACTAATACTGTTACTAATACAACAACAAATGAAGCGCCTGCGTTCACGCCGAAAATTTGAGGTGAAGCTAGCGGATTTCTAGTCATTGCCTGCATTAGCAAACCTGCGAGTGCCAATGCACCACCTATAATTAAGCCCCCAATCATTCGAGGCATTCTTACATTATGAATTAAAAATGTAGCTCTTGATTCATGTGTCGTAAAAAAATAATCTATCACATCGTGAAAATGTATTTTGGATGATCCAACCGCTAAATTAAAGTAGATACAAATAAAAAGAAAGCACAAGCTCACCACATAGGTGAGCATAGTGCGTTTCTTGTTTTGTTTTTCGATAGCGGATTGACTAGATAGTTTTGTCATAGTCTTTCCTTACCACCTTACTTTTGCTCTTTCGTTGATAAATCTACAATTTCTTTCGCCATTTGTTCTGAAGAAATTAAACCACGTGCACGTGCCCATAAGTCTCTATCTACAACATCAACACGATTATGTTTAACTGCATCTAATTTTTTCCAGACTGGATCTTTTTGGAATTCTTTATATGATGGTTCTTCTGGACTTGCTTTATCTGTCATGATAAACATTCTTTGTGGATTAACATCTGCAAGTGTTTCTGAATTTAATTTCAAATATGGTCCTTGTAAATATTTACTTAAACCTTTCGTTACATCATCATTTAGTGCTTCTTTGAAACCTAACTCACCTAAAAGTTGTCCAACATATGAGCTACTAGGGTGTGCTAGTAAACCTGATTTAGATGCAACAGCAGGTAATACTTTTTCATTTTTGTCAAATTTGATTTGCTTTTTATATTCTGCCATTAATTTATTATGTTTGTCTAAGCGTTTTTGACCTTGTTTTTCTTTATTCAATGCTTTGGCAATCGTTTTATAAGCGTTTATGTTTTCTTTATAGTCCCCATCAAAGCTTTTCAACATCACTGTTGGTGCAATTTTATTTAATTCTTTATAAATACCTTTATGACGCTGACTATCAGCAATAATTACATCGGGTTTTGTTTTACTAATTTCTTCTAAATTAGGCTGTTTACGTGTCCCTACTGATGTATAGCCTTTGATTTTATCACGTAATGGTTTGATTATGCGATTTGGTTTGTTATCATCTGCCACACCCACCGGTTTAACATCTAAAGCAGCAAGTGCGTCAATGAATGAGTATTCTAGGACTACTACACGTTTTGCATCTTTAGGGACCTTGACATTACCTTGTTCTGTTTTAACTTCAATCGTATCTTTTGAAGACGATTTTTTATTAGAACTACTTGATCCATTATCACTGACATTGCCACAAGCAGCAGCAGTTACTAATAAAAACAGTAGCCCAATGATACTTATGTATTTCCAAGCCTTCATTCCATGTCACTCCTTAATTATAGTATTTACATTATATAGTGTATTGATAACGATTATCAATGTCAACCTAATTTTATTAAAATTTATATAGAGAAAATATGTTGTGTAAATACAAATGTTATTTATTTTATCTAAAATATTTCCTATTGATTAAAGACTGAAACAAGGATAAGTCAAGCATAGATTCTGGTAAAACAGTCTGGGACAGAATTCCTAGAAAAATACTGAGCGGGACAGAATTCATAATGAATTCGTAGTCCCGCCCCGACAAGGTTGACTAGGATTGAAAAAATTTGGTATAAGCTTATTTTCAATCCAGTCAACAACTAACAATGGAAACTTCAACATTAATCCGTTACATTATTTACAGATATAAGTCTTAATATAACAGTTTCTGTTACTGTTTATGTTCTTAAACATATGACAATCAAACTAATTATCACAATTTATACCAATCATATCCTTTATTGGTCTGCTTCTTAATTTTTTAGATGTTGATGGTGTTGATGACATTGTCGCATCGTATTTTTATCAAAATTTGCAATTAACGCATTTATAAGGTCATCATTTACATAATTCTTTTCTAAATGGCGCATATACATTGACTGGGTTAGTGCTTCATGACCTAAAGTAAAGGTTATGGTATCACCTAATTGATAGCCATCTTGATTATTTAAGTCAATCATTAAATAGTCGCTTGATGCACCTATAATTTTCAATTCTTTATCCATCGGTTGAATGTTGTTAGTCACTGTATCTATATAACCAATATTGACGATAGCTTGTAAATATGACTGCTTTGTCTCCATATTTACTCTTGGCTTAATTTCGATAATTTGCGCTTCTAACGTAATCGCATGTTGATATAAATTAGGCATAGGCTGACCTGACGTAGTATTTTCACCCCTAAATAATGTATCACCAATGCGTAGGTCATTAATTTTTCCTAAGTCATTATACATTAATTGTGGCAACATACTGGAATTGCCCCCAGAGATAAGTTTTAAACGATATCCAAGTTCTTTCTCTACCGCACAAATAAATTGATTCATCGTAAAAATATCATCATCACTAGGTGCCTCAGATTTAAAACTCATAAAATTAAATGCCAAGCCAATAACTTTGATATGTTTTAAAGACATAATTTCATGTAAATATTGCAACACATCATAGGTTAAAACACCTTCACGTCCATCTTTCCAGTCCACCATCAACACAATTTGATGCGTAGTCCCTAAGGTCTGTGCAACCTCATTTAAACGATATATTGACGTTAGTTCTGTTTGAACACTTATCTTAACATGCTGAATAATCTCTTTATCACAGTCTTCTGCATGGGATTTCAACAGGATAAAATTTACATCTGGATCACCAAATCGCTGAATATTAGCTAACCTTGAATCTGCTATTTCAGTTAATCCTACTTGCTTCAAAACCTTCAAAATTTCACGATCACCTGCAATCGCTGTGACAACTGGTGTAAAGTTAATATCTTTTGAAGCTAAAAAAGACTGCAATACTTGAGCATTATATTTAATTTTAGCTAAATTAATATTCAATTTAGGCATGAGCTACACCTCACTTTCTAATGGATTATCAAATTCTATACATTTTTCACGTGCAAGTTCAGGATATAGGTATTGTTGAAATGAGGAATGATCTTTAACTTTCGCTCCAAAAAACACCTTTTTTAAAATATCTGCATGTGGTCTAGTGTCATCTATTGCCGTATAAATCACTTGCTGAACAATGCCGTATAAACCATGTTCTGTAATACCTTCATATTGTGTAAAATGATGAACTAATTCTGCAAGATGATACTGTATAACCGTTCGTTGTAAGTTAGCGACAACTTCTTCGATTGAAGCACTGTATATATCATGATGCATCAGTCTTAAATCTGAGAATTGTTGACATAGTGATGGCATATGAATACTTATTCCATTTATATCTCTAAAAATAAATTTCATTTGATAATCATTGCCTAAATGTACAATGATATTTTGCATGCTAGCATCTAATGCTACCCCATAATCTTGGATAACATTAATTAATGGCGTCAATAAAGTATCACTATATGAAGAAATAAGATGTATCACACTTTCTTGTGTGACGCCGTTACCAAGCCATTCTAAATAGCTATCAATAACTGTATGTTGATCAACCGGATTAGTATTAACTAAACTTGAAGAAACAATAGTAGATCCTGGTTCAAAGATAGCTGGCTTCTGATTGACACTACAAGCTAATTGGCTTGAATGTTCAATATCTGCCTTTACATGTGATACAAAAGGCTTACATGTAACTTCTAAGTCAGAATCATCCTTAAAGATATGTTGCAAAATTTGAGTTATTTTTGGTGCATCTTCCATAGTTATAAAACAATCTCTACGAATTGAATGAATATCTCGAACATCAACTGATACTTCAACTTGATACGGTTGATGTATTAAATCTAATGTCTTAAATGATTCAGTAGCTTTAGCTTCAATTGTTAAAGGCGTTGGCAACAACCAGTTTTCACTAACCCATGATTCAAAAAATTTTGCAATGACATGCTTATATTGCCATGGATGGACAATCATAACTCGATAGCGATCCAATTTAAGACCCAACGGTTCAATATAGCGCTTAAGTTTACTTCGATATTGAGGAATAACTTGATTTAGAATAAACTGACTATCGTTATTTATTGTAGCTGTCTTGATTTTATCTTGATGCACGAGCATTATCGGTAAATGAATTGTTTTTTCAAATTCTGCCGTATATTTTTTTACTGCCTCTATGGACATAGGTAATTTCATTTTCTCAAGCGGATGAAGCGTTAGCCCTTCAGTCACTAAACTTTCAGAATACATCAAATCTTGCGTGACACCATTATCAGCTAAATGCTGTAACCAAGTAAAAAAATTTAATGCCTCTGGTAATCTAGCAAACGTCATACTTTGAGTAATTACATCGTGTCGATGTTCAAAATGTTTATAACTTTCAATTAAACAATCTCTGCTATGGATAAATTCTTTAGAAAGTTTTGTAGATATTTTTATACTAAAAGAATCTCTTAATATATCAATCAGTTGTTCAACTGACATGATTGAATTCTTATGATTACCACATTGATAAATAATATCTTGTGTGAACTCAAACCGTTGAAATGAACTTTTTCTAATGACAGTCATATAAAGTACATGACAATGATATTGAATTTCTAGTTGCTGAGGGCTTTCTGTAATCATAGTACCTTGTGCAAAAAGACGTTCTTTGATTAAAGTATTCATAAGTCGAAATTGGATATTTTTATCAGCACGCACCTTAATGTGATGTTTTATCATGCCCTGCCTCCATCCATTTACTTCATTATAGTTTTATCTATGTATATCAATTGTTCAATTGATAATAATTATCATTATCACTAACATGGATTATACAAATAAAATGCTTATTTGTAAAATTTTTTCATATCAAGTATTGAAGTAATCACACCAAATTTTTTGTACACAAAAACGCGCTTCGATTTTACCTATCGAAGCGCGTAATATTATTTATTTAATGATAACTTATTGTAAGCCTTGTCTCTCTTTATTATTGTTATCATTGTTTTTTTCATTTTTTTGTTGCCATTCTTTTTTAGTCATAACGTCATCAACTTGCATATTCACTTCAACAACGTCTAAACCAGTAATATATTTTACTTGTTCTTTAACTAAATCAGTGACTTTACGGAAAATTTTAGGTGCAGATTCACCATATTCTAGAATAACTTTTAAATCTACAGCTGCTTGTTTTTCTCCAACTTCAACTGATACGCCAGTAGTAACATTGTTTCCACTTGAGAACGCATTAGAGAAACTATCAGCAATGCCACCTTTCATATCTAGAATACCTTTGACTTCACGAGCTGCAATTCCGGCAATTTTTTCAACAACTTCATCGGAAAATGTTAATTTATTTTCAAATTGTGGTTCTTGATTTTGTTGTGCTTGTTTTTGTTGCTCTTGTCTTTCTTTTTCGTTAACACCCGTTTGATTATCATATGCTTGTTTAGCTTTGTTATTATCTACAGTCATAGTCATTCTCCTTTTAATTTTATTTGATTTAATAATTGATGAATTTTTTCACTTCGTTTATTTTGTTAACTCCATCTATTTAAAAAATTCATAAAATCTTGAGTACGGTCTTTAATATACCCAATGCCAATACCTATTAAACATAAGACAATGATTAAAATTGTCTTCCAGAATCCTAAAGTTAGGAATAAAATTGCTATGAGTAAAAAGGCAAAGAATCCAATGATACGCCATTTATATGCTTTAATCATATTAATAATGTGTTGGCTAGAATCTTGTCCATTATGATTATTATTGTCAGCCATATTATCCCTCCCTTACAATACGCGAGGACCAGATGTTTTTTGGTCTCTCACATTTACTTCTAATTTTCTTACTGGAATTTCGGCAAAATATTCAATGTTTTGCTTAATGTCTGAACGAATACCTTCAACTAAAGAAGTTGCCTGAACATCATTCGGTACTAAGAAATCCGTTTTAACATCGATATAAGATTTGTCTTTTTTGTTATATAGCTTTGTAATCACATTAGGTTGTCTAACTTGGTCATAATTTTTTAGAGTGTCATAAGCTGTGCGTTCAATTGCTTTTCTTGAGATGTATACATGACCATCATCAAAATCTTTATATAAGCCAGGTTTTCTATAGGTTGGTTTAAAAATGCTAAATACTAAAATTAAACCAATCAATATTAAAAACGCAGCTAATCCAATTAATAGTGGTTGGAACCAATTGAATTGTAAGAAATAGTCTTGATATTCTGAAATACGACTATCTTGTATATACATAAACAAGAGGAAGCCAACAATAACCACTATTAATAGGCCGAGGATGAAATTTTTCAATCTTTTCACCTCAAAGCACCTCCTTAGCTATTGTTGTATGAATTATTTATTATGGTTTACCCTTAATTAAATTTAAAAAACATTAATACATTCTATAAAAACATTTTTCTAAATTTATTATTAAGAGTAATTTATTTCCACCTTATGATTATTCCCAATTTTTTGATTTGAAAACCTTTTATTACTAAATATTAATGACAATATGATAAATATTTTGATTAGGCTTATATTGTCTGCCGTTTTAGAACACACAAATCATTTATATTTAGAGATTAAATGCTTGATAATGGTTATTAAAAAACATTCCTTTTTTTGTTCAAAAAAATACCATGAAGCATTAGGATTTGCGTCTAACACTTCATGGTTCCAAACAGCCCAAAACAAATTTATTTTTTAAGCTATGAACTAAATATTGTAGTTGACTAGGATGGAAAATACGCTGATACCAAGCTTTTTTCAATCCTA
>NZ_KV830905.1:0-106242 GCF_001836955.1 Staphylococcus sp. HMSC063A07 | reverse complement strand
TACCAAGCTTTTTTCAATCCTAGTCAATCTAGCCGAGGCGGGACTACAAATTCATAATGCATGCTGTCCTCGTCCCTCTTTTGTCATTTCAATGGATTAATATATTCAAAGCCTCTTATAGCTTAATCACAAGTTTTCCTATCATTTGATTGCTTTCAATAATTTGATGCGCATCATATAAATGCTCAGCTGATAAGCCCTCAATAACTTTTGTTGTTGTAGGTTGATAGATACCCGCTTCTATTTTCTTTGCAACATCTGTCAGATACTCTTGATGCTTAATCATATCATCTGTATTAAATACTGGTCTCGCAAACATAAATTCATGTGTTAACGTAAGACTTTTGGGCTTTAATGCATTTAAATCTTGCTTTTCTTTAAATGCCACAATGGTTGCTATCTTTCCAAGCGGTTTTACAAGTTCAATCATCGTATTGTAATACATATCAGTATCGTATGTACAAAAAATAAAATCTACAAATTCACCATGTTCACTGTGCAATTGTTGCACTAAATCATCATGATGATTTAATACGATATCCGCACCCATCTTTAATGACCATTGAATAGATTCTGGTCGAGATGCCGTAGTTATAACTTTTAAACCATATGCTTTAGCAATTTGTGTTGCAATACTACCGACACCACCTGCACCGTTAATAATTAATATTGTCTTATGTTGATTAAGCTCAGGATCAGTAGCAATGTTAAATACATCAAAAAGTACTTCTGATGCTGTAATTGCCGTTAATGGCAAGCTTGCACTCGCTTGGGCAGAAATATTTTTTGGTGCTTTAGCTATTAGACGCTCATCTACAGCATGATATTCAGCATTTGCACCGGGTCTTGATGATGTGCCTGCATAGAATACGACATCTCCAATATCAAACATTGAAACCGACTGTCCTACAGCTTCAACTTTACCTACGGCATCATATCCTAAAATACGCTGTTGACCATTAATAGGTCTGATACGTGTTTTCCCATCTACTGGATTAACACTTATTGCTTCTACTTTTACTAAGACATCGTGTGCATTTAATACCGGCATATTAATGTCTGTTTCATAGAAAAAATTACCTTCACTTAATTCAAAGGGTCTATTTGCTATAATTGCCTTCATTTCATTCACCTCAAAGTTTTTCTAAGTTACTCAGAAACTTTTACGATTTGTTTACCAAAGTTATCTCCGGTAAATAAGTTTTTAAATGCTGTAGGTATTTCATGGAAACCATGCGCAATGGAAACTTCAGTTTTAATTTTACCTTCTTTAACCCATTGTGCTAATTGTTCACTTGCTTCTTTAAATGTATCCGAAAATTCTGCAACTAAAAAGCCTCTCATCATAGCTTGTTTTTTTATTAATGTTCCTTGAATACGTGGACCAATATCCCTTTCTGGATGATTATAAGATGATATAGCCCCACAAACCGGAATACGAGCAAAACGGTTTAAATGTTTAAATACTTCATCACTAATCGCACCACCTACATTTTCAAAATAAACGTCAACACCATCTGGAAGCGCTGATGCTAATGCCTCAGCAAAATCGTCTTTTTTATAATCAATACCTGCATCAAAACCAAGTGTTTCTGTTAAATAATTAACCTTTTTAGTACCTCCTGCTATACCAACCACTCGAGCACCTTTAATCTTAGAAATTTGACCAACAACTGCTCCGACAGCACCAGATGCAGCAGATACTACAACGGTTTCTCCAGCTTTAGGTTGACCAATATCCAGTAATCCATGATAAGCTGTTTGACCAGTCATACCCAGTGTACTTAAATATAATTCTAATGGCACATCTGTTGATGGTACTTTATTCACTTGATTACTTGGTAGCGTATGAAATCTTTTCCAAGGTAACATCCCAATAACAATATCACCTTTTGTAAAGTCATCACTCTCGGACACGACAACTCTTGCCAAAACATGACCAATAATTGGTTGATTTAATTTAAAAGGTTGTACATAGGAATCTGAAGGTGTCATTCTGCCTCGCATATACGGGTCAACAGAAATATATAATGATTCAATTTGAAGCTCACCATTTTTAGGCGTTTGAACATCAATATTTTCATATTTGAATGTTTGATCATTAGGTATTCCTTCAGGATATTGATTTAATACAATTTGTTCATTTTTCATGACAAAGCACCCTTTCTCTCTTTCTTTCAAGTATAGTAGTCAAACGCCAATAGCTCAATTTCATTGCTTTTAAAGTTAGGTATATCCAGTAATTCTATGATTTCTTCCATAAAAATTGGATTATTTCATTGGCAACTTTGTTATTTTCGTGAAGTTGACTATGTTGCGCCGTAGCACCAGTGTATTGTGACTCTTTATAAGATTTGGGACTGTCAGCCAATAAATATTTTAATGACTTTGAAGAACTGTTAGATACGCGACCATCAGAGTGCGTACCATCTTGGATATCACCGTAAATATTTAATACATCAATCTGTTTGTCTTTATAGTTATTTTTGAGACCAAGTAATTGTTGATAATTCTCTGTCATTTTACTCGGCTTCCCATTTTTATCAACACTAATTTCGTTTACCTTTTCATTAAGATTTAAAACACCATTAAATGTTCCCGCAATGTTTACTTCTTTATTAAGTTGAGGTAATTGCGTATCTTGACCATATAATTTCATAAAATAAGCAAAAGATAAGTTTCCCATAGAATGCGCGACAAAATTGTACTGCTTAATATGAAAGTCGTTTTTTAATTTAGTTAACACATTTTTGATATGACTTGCATTTTGCTTAACATTACCATTTTTATTATCTTTTAATTCTATTTTCACAATTGGATTAATTGCATTTTTAGCTAACTTTCCTTTAAACGTAATATCTCCATTCTTGTCTACAATTGCTGTTATGACTTGATTGGTCACACCATGATTTACAGCTTGTTGCACCATATATTTCTCTGAATTTGCACTGCCACCATAACCATGCAAAAATAATGTTGCTGTATGCGAATGATTATAACTTGAACTATTTTGTTTTGATTGTGAGGATGATTGACATCCATAAGTTAAAAATAACATCAACGTTAATATTGCTATGAGTAAACCTGTTTTTTGAAATTTCATTGATTATACCACATCCAATTATTTTGTATTCAGTATACCTAAGTTAGTAAAAATTGCCATGAAAAAAACTCATATACTGATGTCTATGACTAGATGAATTACCTTTGACTTTAAAATATCTACTACTTCAATATATTGCCTTTTCTATAATAGCATTTTATGTTTTACAGAATAAAAAACACCCATCACAAATTAATTGGATGAGTGTTCTTAATCATATTAGTTATTTTATTTCTTTTGATTCAGCTAATTCTTTATACCAATAAGCACTTTTTTTAGGATAACGTTCTTGCGTTTCGAAATCGACATAGAATAAACCATAGCGTTTTTCATAACCATTTGACCAAGAGAATACATCCATCAATGACCAAATGAAATAACCTTTAACATTAGCACCATCACGGATAGCGTCGGCTATTACTTCTAAGTGTTGTTTAACATAATCGATACGCGCATCATCATGCACAGTTTTTTCAGATTCTATAAATTCATCTTTATAACCTAAGCCATTTTCTGTGATATAGATTTTATGGTAATTCGGATATTCTTTAACTACACGCATAATTTGATCATATAAACCTTTAGGATAAATCATCCAATCCCAGTCCGTTCTTGGTACATCAACATCAAACTCACGTTGTCCTACGCCTTTAAGTTGATATTTAGAGCCACCTTTATCACCTGTAGCATTGTGTGTAATTTCAGATTCTCCATCATAACCTCTCATCCAATCACTCATATAGTAATTGATACCTAAGAAGTCATTTAAATCTTTGGCAGCATCTAATGTACGTAAATCTTCATCAGATATATCAAGCTTTCCTCCGTTTACAGAGAGGATGTGTTGCACACCTTCTCTAGTTTCACGTGAGTAATGACCTAAATAAGTTGCATCTAAAATAAACTTGTTATGAATAATGTCTTCTAATTCAGCAGCCTTTACATCTTCAGGATTAGTAGGATCATATGGGTATTTTGTTGGTAATGCATGTACAACACCAATCTCTCCAGAATAGCCATTATCTTTGAATAATTTAACTGCTTTTGCATGAGCTACCATCATATTGTGATGTGATTGGAAGACCTTTGCAAAATCATATTTAATACCTGGAGGGAACTTACCAACTAAATATTGACCATCGCCGATAGGTCCAATTTCATTGAACGTTGTCCAAAAGTTAACTTCTGAAAATTCTTCAAAACAGAATTTGGCATAGTCAACAAAATAATCAATCGTGTTACGATTTAAGAAATCACCATCTTTATGCAATGTTTCTGGAGTATCAAAATGGTGTAATGTCACAAATGGTTCAACATGACGTTTATGACATTCTTTAAATAAATTATGATAGAATGCTACACCCTTTTGGTTTACTTCGCCATAGCCATCTGGAAAGATACGTGACCATGCTATTGAAATTCTTATCCCATTCACTCCGAATTTTTCACTTAATTCTAAATCTACAGGATAGCGATGATAAAAGTCACTAGCAGGTTCTGCCGTATACCAATAATTTTCTTCTAAATACGTATCCCAGGCAACACGACCTTTACCGTCTGCTTGCGTTGCACCTTCAGCTTGATATGCAGCAGTTGCGCCACCGAAAATAAAATCTTCTGGTAATTTCTTCATTATACATTCATCTCCTAATTATTTTTCAAATTGTTTCTGAACGAATTCTAAAGCTGCTTGCCCATCTCGTGTTAAATTGATATATTCTACCCCTTGCGTTTTCGCAAGTTTAATACCTAATCTATCAGTGTCTTGTTTAATATCTTCATAGTTTGAAGCTACTTGAGGTGCTAAAATAATTAACTGATAATCTTTCATAATATCCATATGTGCACCGTAACCACCTGCTGCTGCTTTTACTGGCACATTGTATTCTTCAGCTGCTTTATTTAAAGCATTAGCTAATAAACCACTTGTACCTCCACCAGCACATAACACTAACACATTGGTTTCTTCATTAATGTTATTCGTTTGTGCGACATCAGCTTGATGTGTTTCCTCACTTGCTGTTACTTCACTTGCTCCAGCAGTTGCTAAAATTGCGTCTGCTTTTTTAGTATCAAAGTTAGCTGATACTTTTTCTTGTAATTCTGTATTTGCTTCTTTATTGCCTAGTTCTTCTTCTAAAATTTGCTCATCATATACTTTCACAAACGGATAATAAATAATGACATCGACTACGATTAATACAATCGCTAAAACGAACGACCAAAAAGCAAAACCGGTACCCATCACGATACCTAAAGGACCAGGTGTTGTCCAAGGTAAAAATATACTAAAACTATTCATGCCAATGACATCAACAAAAAATTTGAAAATCCATACGTTAACAATTGGCGCAAATATAAACGGTATAAAGAATACTGGATTCAAGACTAATGGCGCACCAAATAAAATAGGTTCATTTACACCAAAGAAAGTAGGCACTACTGATGCTCGACCAATTGCTTTATTTCGTTTTGATTTTGTTAACCACATAAACATAAATGGTACAACTAATGTGGCACCTGTACCACCCATAGTTACCACGAACATTTGTGTCCCTGGTGTAATCACTTTGTCTGCATGCTCACCAGCTTGTAATAAATGCAAGTTGGCTTCAAGGTTTGCATACGTAATCGCTGCAATTGCCGGTTCAACTATAGAAGGACCGTGAATACCTACAAACCAGAAGAATGCAAATGCACCAAAGATAATTGTTACACCTACCCAACCGTCTGCAGCAGTGAACAATGGCTCAAACACTTTTAACACAGAATTGGCAACATTGGCATGAATTGTTGCTCTTGAGAGTAAATCTAAGCCATATAAAATTAAGATAACTGCAGATAAAGGGAAAATGTCTTTAAATACTTGCGAAATATTTGGTGGCACTTCTTTCGGCATTTTAATTGTGATGTTACGTTTAATAAAGAAATTATAAACAATAACTGTCACAAAGGCAGAAATAAAGGCTGTTAATAACCCTTTTGTTCCCATAAAACCACTTAAAAATCCACCATCTTTTGCAGGATCAGCCGCTAAAAATAAGAATCCACACATCGCTGCCATCATTGTTGAAATAAAGTTAATTTGATTCGTTTTCTCCAATTTACGGTTAAATGAATCCGTCAACGATTTCGCAGTCGTGCCGGCTACTAAGAAACCTACAATCCCCATCGTGTAGTTATAAGGTTTCATAAGCATACCTTCAACAGTCTTACTCCAAAAGAAACCAAAAACGTTAGGAACGTATGCAATTAAAATAAAAATACTAGAAAACAAAATTACAGGTATCGCCGCAATGAATCCATCACGAATGGCTCTTAAATAAATATTACGTGATATCTTTTCAAAAAAAGGCTTGCCCTTCTCGATTTGCTCAATTAGTTTATTCATCAAGGTCTTCACCCTCTTCTGTACAATTCAATTAGATGTTTCATTAAATCTTTTAATAATAATGTCGTCATTAAATGGTCTTGACCATGCATCATTGTGACACTATAGGCAATATCATCTCCTTGCGCTTCTTTTGCAAGTAAGCTTGTTTGTGCTTTATGTGCATTAGCAATACACGTGTTTGCTTCCTCAACTAAGCTTTCAGCTTGGTCAAATTTCCCATTTTGTGCTGCAGTAAGTGCTTCTAACAATTTTGATCTAGCATCTCCTGCATAAGCTACGATTTCAAAGCCAAGTAATTGAACTTCTTCTCTATTCATTAATCTTCCACCTCACAAATTACTGTTTCCAAGATGTTGCAGTAGTTGCTAACACTTTATTTAAATCATCTATATTTTTAAATCCTGTTGTACGTAACCATTCACGAGCCGCTTCTTCACCTTGTTCAATATAAACTTTAACTGAACCAGCCCATGTTGCACGACCACATAGAACGCCATTAAAGTTTGCGCCTGCATCATGTGCGAATTTTAATGTTTCTTGGAATAATTCTGCAGAAACACCTGCACTTAAATAGATATATGGTAAGTTTGTTGCTGCATCTTGTTCTTTAAAGTATTGTGCTGCTTCTTCTTTGCTATAAACAACTTCTCCTTGAGCAAATCCCTCAACATAGTTCATGTTGACTGGAACTTCAACTTTCAACACATCTACATTAAAACGTTCTTGTGAGAATAATTTCATCGCTTCATTAACTTTATGTGGTTTTACTTTAGCGAATTCAGCACTTTTATTATCAGCAATCTTATCATCATAAGATAAAACTTCTAAGAAGAATGGAATATCTTCTGCAACACACTCTGAACCAATACGTTCGATATATGCTTGTTTTTGAACATTAATTGCTTCATCATCATCCACATCATAATAAAGCAAGAATTTCACAGCATCTGCACCTTGTTCTTTTAAGCGTTTTGCTGACCATTCAACCAAGCAATCTGGTAAACGTCCTTTTGCATTGACGTCATATCCTGTTTTTTCATAAGCTAACAATAAACCACAAGATTTGTTGCGCACTTCAGAAGCTGGAAGACCGTATTCTGGGTCTAAAAGTATTGATGATGCATATTGCGTTAATTCTTCTGATACAAGTGATTTTAAACGTTCAATTTGTTCTACTGATGGCGTTTCAGTTTGATGTTCTGCCATCATACGTTTTAATGCACCACGTTGGTCAAAAGCAAGCGCTGAAATAATACCTTGTTCATTGCTAAGTTTTTCAATTGAAGCTACTTTTTGTGTTGATTTAGTCATTTTTTACACCTCTACAACTTTAATTTGTTGATATAATTGATCGTAATGCGCGATATTGATATGTCCTGTTTGCTTTTCTTGTGCATTGAGCATGCCAAGCGTGTTCGCTTTTTTTAGCAAATCTTCATCAGATTCATGGTGCAGTAAAGCTGAAGCAATACCTGCTACTGTAGAGTCTCCAGAACCTACTGGATTTACTACCTCTATTGTTGGAATATTCACTCTATAATATTTATGATGATGTTTTGCAAAAGCACCTTTACTACCTAATGACACGATAATCCACTCTATTCCTTCAAAAATAGGTTGTTCTAGTGCAACTTTTAATTCATGAACATCTTCTGAAATATTTAAGTTAATTAATTGATTGAGTTCATCAATGTTAGGTTTAATTACTGTTGGTTTAACTTGAGCATTTAACACGCTTTCCAATGATGCACCGGAACTATCTACAATTGTAGGAATATCTCGTGCCGCTGCCAATGCTACTATGTCAGCATAATAACTCGTTTCAAGTCCTTTTGGTAAACTACCTGACATCGCAACGACTTGTGCTCGATTTAACAACTGTGTTTCTAAATATGTTTTAAACTCTGCTGCTTCATCTGTGCTTACTGTAGGTCCTTGTTCTAAAATTTCAGTCTGTTGTCCCTCATGTAATATGGCGATACAATTTCTTGTTTGACCTTGAATGTGATAAAAGTTACGTTGAATTTGATTGGAATCAAGTTGACTTTCGATAAATGTACCTAATTCACCACCAAGCAAACCACTAGCTAAGACCTCATCACCAAGCTCACTTAAAACACGTGTAACGTTAAGTCCTTTTCCTCCAGCAGTTTTACCAATTTGACTCACACGATTTACTGTGTCTAATTTAAACTGGTCTAAGTGATATGAAATATCTACTGAAGGGTTTAAAGTTAATGTTAGTATCATTGTTAACCACCCTTAATCGTGATATACACCTTGTTTCCATTTTTCTAAAAATTCATCGAAGAAATGAGGATCCGATTGGTTATCATTATGAGCTTCTAAATGTTCAATTTTTGCAATAAGTTTTTTATTTTCTTCTGTTGGTTTATATTCCGCTTTGATAAAAGCATCTACAATATCAAACAATAATAATTTACCAATAATTGCGCCACCAAAGCTAACTACATTGGCATTTAATTCTTCTTTTGAATATAATGCAGATGTCATATCTCTTACTAAAGCAGTTCTAACGCCTGGAACTTTATTCGCAGCATTGCTAATACCAACACCCGTACCACAAATACAAACGCCTAAGTCTGCTTCACCACTCGTAACTGCTTCGCCTACTTTTTTACCAAAGATAGGATAATGTGTACGTGTAAAATCATAAGTTCCTACATCTAATACTTCATAACCTTCTTCTTTTAAATGTTTAGAAAGTTCCATTTTTACATCAGTAACGATATGGTCACATCCGATTGCAATTTTCATTATTAATTCCTCCTATTAGCACATTTTATTTAACATATCTACACGGATTTGATGACGACCACCATCATAATGGCCATTAACAAATTCTTTAGCAACATTTTTAGCTAACGTATCACCAACGATTTCTGCTCCCATAGTAATCATACGCGCATTGTTATGGCCTCTAGTCATATACGCAGAACGTTCATCAGATACTTCCGCAGCAATCATACCTTTAACTTTAGTAGCTACCATAAAACTACCTGCTCCGAATTTGTCTATAGCGATACCTAGATTGTCGTCGTTTTTTTGAACTTCGTTTATAACAGCCAATGTTGCATCAACAAAATCTAAATCTTTACCTTCTGTTACATCTACCACATCGTGATTTTGTTCAATTAAAAATGCTTTGACTACATCTTTCAAACGTTTACCGTCTACATCTGAACCAATAATTACAGTCATAATGATTCTCCTTTTTTAATAAATTTCGCGAGTATTATCTATTTTTACAAAAGCGCTTTCAAACTCTCTATGTTTAAATTATAAACATAAATAAACATAAAATCAACATTTATTGTTTGAATTATGTTTGACAATTTCGATTTTGACTGTATTTCAAACATCCTTTTCGTATCCAAAAAATAAAGACAAGATTGTCAAATTGAACAACCTTGTCTCAGTTAATTAGTTGGTTAATGAATTACTTCTGTGTATTTTTTTAGTTTTTCTATTTTTTCATCATCACTTTGATTGATAATTACTGCTGTTAGCTCAGTTAAATCACACATTTGGGTGAAATCCTCTTTATCTATCTTGGAATCATCTATAAGCAAGTACTTTTCTACAGAATGATTTAGTGCAATTTGCTGTGTATAAGCCTCATCAATAGTTGATGTTAAAACGTTTGAACCTTTTATCGCATTACAACTAAAAAACATTTTACTAAAACGTTTTGTCTTAAGTAGCGTATTTGCCATTTCACCAACAAAAGATTCTGTGAGCTCTCTCATTTCGCCTCCTAATAAATATACATTAAAGTGAAGCGATCGTTTTTCAAATAAAATTTTAAATACTGGCAAACAGTTTGTAATTACAGTTAGATATTCTTTTTCCATAATATTGGCCAATAACTCTATTGTTGTTCCTGGTCCTAAAAATATCGTATCACTTTCTTCAATTAGTGACACAGCCTTTTGGGCAACTTCTTTTTTTTGTTCTATATTTTGTGCATGCTTTTCTTGATGTGATTTTTCTTTAAACTGGAATACTGAGTTGCTGCGAGCACCACCATGTATCTTAGTCAATACCCCTTTTTCTTCCAGTTCAGCAAGATCTCGTCGAACGGTCATATCAGATACATTTAAATCTTCGACGATTTCATTTGTTCTAACTGTTCCTTTTTTATTAACTATCTTAGTAATTTCATCTAAGCGATCATATTTATTCATAGATATCCTTTCACATCCTGATATTAGTGAATTTTATAAATTTTGAATACATATTTTAAGATAATAACGAACTCTCCAGCAATCTAAGTATATCAGATGTATGGAATTAATAATAACAACACTTTTTAAACTTTAGTATATCTATAGTATAATTAAATATTGAAGATAAATGATCAATATGATTTATAGAGGTGTTTATATTGAAACAACAAATAGAACAATTGAAGGAAATTATTAATACATCGCAACGTATTGTCTTTTTTACAGGAGCCGGCGTATCAGTAGCAAGTGGCATACCTGATTTTCGATCTTCAGGGGGATTATATGACGATGTTTCAAAAGATGGATACGCTCCAGAGTATTTGCTAAGTATTAATTATTTTGAAGACGATCCTAAAGGTTTTATGAATTTCGTTCATCAGCGATTACTTTTTGCAGATAAAACACCCAACCCAGTTCATTATTGGATTGCAGAGTTAGAAAATAAAGGTAAATCCCTCGGTGTGATTACTCAAAATATAGATGGCTTACACGAAGATGCAGGCAGTAAAAATATAGACGAAATACATGGCACACTCAATCGTTTTTATTGTTTGAATTGTGGAAAAAAATATACTAAATCATATGTCATAGAACACGATTTAATATACTGTGAAGATTGTGGTAAAGCCATTCGGCCTGACATCGTGCTATACGGTGAAATGTTAGATCAATCTGCTGTATTTAGTGCATTAAACAAAATCCAAGAAGCAGATACAGTAATCGTATTAGGTTCTTCTTTAGTAGTCCAACCTGCTGCTGGATTTATATCAAATTTTACAGGAGATAACTTAGTCATTATTAATAGAGATGCTACACCGTATGATCATCGTGCTGATTTAGTCATCCATGATGATATGACAAAGGTAGTAAAAGACGTACTAAAGATCAGCTAAAAGGGAGCGGGACAGAATTCATAATGAATTCGTAGTCCCGCTCCGGCAAGGTTGACTAGGATTGAAAAAGCTTGGTATAAGCGTATTTTTTCCACAGTCAACTACTGCCAATATAGAGTTCATAACTTAAAACATAATGATGTCCCAGTCTCAGTTTAAATTCTATTTGTTGGTGCCCCGATTTGCAACTTTCCTTGTTCGTAGTATATCTTTATTGGGGCACCATTTATGTTATATTTAACGCTATATTTTGACTAATTCGCGTTTTTTCAGGGTATTGACGATTTACCTTTCAATCTATTGAAGATATGTTAAACTTCCCTTTGTGACCATAACATCATTTTGTAAGTCTACCAAAACTTTATTAACTAACGCTCCTTCTGTTTCATTGATATACGTTTTAAAATGAGACGTATTACAGTGGATATTATATGCTTTTTCATCGTTGTAAACTTCATAAAAATAGAATCGTTGAGAATTATTACGATCCTGAAGTGCATACATGGCAAGTACATCATCTTCTGCAATGATTGAAGCCTTCATATTTTTTAATACACTTTCTTTAAAATTTAATTCTTCATTTTCTTTTACTAAAATTTGTGCAAATTTTAAGCAGAAATGTTCTGCACCAATCCATTTCGATGATGCTAATTTCTCTTTTAAAAAGATTGGCTCTACCTCAAATGCTTTTTGTTGCGTCAACTTCGTTCCAACTTGATTAGTAAACTCTTGATATTGGGAAGAATTTAAATGTTGTTGATAAGCATATTCATCTTTATATACCTCAAAAACAATAAATTGATTAGGATTTTCTGTTATTTTACTAGCGTACATTGCCAGTGTACCATCCTCATTTTGATAAGAAGTTGATAAGTTATTCACACCTGCTTGATGAAATACCTCTATATCGTGATTACTGACTTCTAATTTAAATAGATGTGCTACTGGTTTTTCCATGGTTAAAACCCCTTCTCGATTCCATTAATCATAAATATAGTATTCAAATGATTTAAATTACTAATAGTTTAGACTACTAGTTAAAAAGTATCAATTGTATAGAGCATAATCCGACAAAGATGTTTAGGATTTGAGCAGATCCTAGCAATAAGCGAAAATGTTTTACCAAATTTTTGTAAATGGTGACAGCATGATTAACACGCGTTGTCCGTGAAAGCGTTCTTAATTGTGTGAAAATTATGTAACGATACCAAAAGACAAATGAGAGTTCTATGAGCTACTTTCAAAATACCATAATAGATAATTAGTTTAGACAAAGTGGAAATGATTGTTTGTGACATTGTCTTTAAAAGACTAGAAAGTTATACGAATATGAAATAAACTTTTATTTTTCACAACAAAAACCACTATTCAAAATTTTCATTTTTTCAATTCTATAATAAATCACTAGTCCGATTTTTAAATTTTGAATATAAAAATAACGCAATTATCTCTATAATTACTAAGTGATTAATATAAATAAAAGAGGTAATAAGCCTTTATTCATGTAACAGACATACCGCAACGTAGATGTGGCTGCTAATTATAAACTTAAATCATTAAAAGAACATTTCTATCGATATCCATTAATGATTAGACTAAAAGTTAGAGCTATAACAATTGATGTGTATGAACTTTATATATCTAAATTAGCAATTATTCAGACATACTAAGATAAATCTAGTTTGTTTTCATACAATCCAATTTATTACATAGAGATCTCAATATGTCGGTGATTTGTATTATAAATCGATTCAGAAAGACAGATAAAATCCTTTATAATCAATACAAAAATTATTGCAATCTTTTTCTTATACATTGAATTATAAAAAGTTTATGGATTAAGAAAGTTATTAAAAGAAAATCAAACAAATTAGTTACTTAAAATTTTATTTTCTATTAATTTATCAGCTATTTTGTACAAAGATCCTTCCAATAATTAGAACATTAAAACAGATAATAACCTTAATTGAAATATAATCAATTATTCAAGACTTTACAACGGTCTATAGAGATAATTAAACATAAAATTCAGATAATAAAAAGATTATCTTTTGACTATGGAATATATGATAATTTGTGTTTTAGAATGCTCATAGGTTCAAGACTATTCACATCTTAATTTAAAAAGAAGTTAAGCATCCGTCACTTAACTTCCATAACTTAAATGAATTGTCCTATTTAAAAAACAGCCTCTTAGTTCAAATTCTATTTAAAAACTAGAAAATGACTTTAAAAAATGAATTAGTTCCTCAAACTGAATGATTTTAATACTATATGTTTTTAAACCGTCAGCAGTAACCGAACAATAGTAATTATTCCATTCAAAAGTAATAAAATCATATTTTTTAGTTACATTTACTTTTTTTAAATTATCTGAAATACCAGTACCTTTTTTCTTTAAATATGCTTCTTTTTTTGTCCAAATATCATAAAATCGCCTCTTATATTCACGTTTTTTAGCTCTTTTCATTAATTTTTTTTCTTCTTCATGAAAGCAATATTCAATAATTTCATTAGGAACGTCATTTAATTCTTCAACGTCAATTCCTACTTCACCATGTTCATAAAATGCAACATAAACAACTTTACCAGAATGTGATATATTAAAGTAAATGTTATTATTCTCAATATACGGTTTACCGTATTTTTCTTTTAATATATTTACATCATTAGGAGAAATACCTCTAAGCTTATACATTCCATACAAAACCACTAATCTACTATATAGCAAATTTAGTTTATCTCTATCGTAATATAAAGCGGCGATTTTGTTCAAATCTTCTTCCTGTATAAAATCTTCTTCCTGTATAAAATTAAGTAACTTGGTCTCTATTGTAGAAAATACACTTTTCTTATTTTCATAAATATAAATCATCAGCATTATAGTTTCACCTTTCAGTTAATAGAGTTTCTAACTCTTTCACTGAGTTATTTTCATACAGTTCAATCATTTCTAATTCTCGCCCAATTTTATTTTCAATCCAAATCTTAATCCTCATCATTTGAATGGAATCAACTCCAAAATCTAACAAAGTATCTGTAGATTGAATATTTGTCACATCAAGTTCCAAAGATAACATCTTTCTTAGCTCAGTACTCACATCATCGGTACTATCTTTATTCTTACGTATAAAGTGACGCTGCTCCATGTAGATATCAAATAACTTATTATAATCAGTTTTTCCATTAATTGTGATAGGAAATCTTTCTACCTTAAATACATAATTGGGCATTTCGTAAGGTAATAAATAGTTAGATAATTTTTTTAATATTTCATTTTTATCTGACGAAATTTCGCCTTCATATGCAATAATCATCTTTTTAGGAGTATCTTTTGTTAAAAGAATACGGCTTTCAGTATTGAAACACTTATTAAACTTATTGGAAATTTCGCTTAAACTCAATCGATAACCATTAACTTTAAAATCATCATTCTTCCTACCAAGTATTTTAATATAATTATGTTCCGTATAGATACCTAAGTCACCAGTTAGATAAATATATCCCAATCTAGGATGATGTATAAACGATTTACTAGTTTTAAACTGGTCATTTATATACCCATGGGCTACTCCCATTCCACCAATAGCAATTTCTCCAACTTCCCCTACATCACAAAAATCATGTTCATTATTTAATATATATATCGTTTGGTTGGTTAAAGGATACCCGTAGGGAATATATTTCAATTGATTTACCTCATTTTTCATAACATTATAAGTAATTGACCAAATAGTACCCTCAGTTGCTCCTCCTAAACTATGCAAATTCACATTGGGTAATTCTTTATAAAAAAGTTTAGCTAATCCTACTGAAATAAAATCTCCACTTAGTAAACAATGTTTTAATTTATTCTCTATAACTTTATTGGAGTTTAAATAAAGATACATTAAGTTAGGTACGGAATTCCAAATCGTTACTGGATATTTTGAAAGAATCATATTAATTTCATTAAAATCTCTAGGATCTTCAACTAAATGCAATGTCCCTCCAACAATTATTGAGGCAAATATATCAAAAATGCTTAAATCAAATGATAGGGATGATAGATTTAAAAAATAATCAGTATCATCTAAATCAAATCTTTCAATTAAATCGAAGATGGTGTTCACAACTTGATAATGAGATTCTATGACTCCTTTTGGCATTCCAGTAGTTCCCGAAGTAAAAATCACATAAGCAAGGGAATCATCCCCAACTAATGGTTTAATAGTATTGACGACATTTACTTTATCATGTAAAAAATAGGTGTTCTTGCAGTCAATGAACGCTTTCGCTTGTGTTTTATCTAAAATATAATTTATCCTTTCATCTGGCGAAGCTGGATTAATTGGTATAAAGAAATTGCCTGAATTCAAGACTCCTAAAATTTGTCCAACTACATCTATATTTTTATATCCCATTATTGCAATTGGCTGATTATTAAAATCAAATAAGTTAGTTACCTCAATCATTTTATTGTATAGCTGTTCATAAGTAATACTTTCTTTTTTGTTTCTAACTGCAATCTTATCTGGATGTTTCTTCACATTGTCCAATAAGAACTCATGAAGCTTTTTACTTGATTCTATCAGCTTTTGAGTATTGTTATATTTTTTATATAATTCATTTAAATGCAATTTAGACATATAAATTCTCTCCTTCTAGCTAAGCTTAAGATATAAATTAGCAACACAAGAGTTCGAAAGTTAACTTCGGATCTTGAAATATATTATTGATAAAAAAGTGATCTCCTTTAAACTTTTTAAAATTGCATGAATTTACAGCGTAATCCTTCCATTTCATAATATTTTCTTCTTTTACATGAATATCTTGATCACTATACCAAACTTCAACATTAGACTTTACCTTTTTAGAACTATTATTCATTTTATATTGATTGATAAACTGCATATCCTGATAAAATATTTCACCATAGAATTCCATTAGTTCTTTATTATTAATTATTTCTTGAGGAGTTCCATTAAACAATGATATATAAGTTTTCGTATTATCCAAAGATAGTTCATTATATTCTTCTAGGCTATCATTATTGTTGTCAACAGGGCATTGCCCACTAATAATGACTTTCCGAGGTTTATGGAGCTTATTAATCTCAATAAACCTACATAATTCATTTGCTAAATATCCCCCCATACTATGACCAAAAATGACATATGGAGAATTAAAATTAATCACATTACAAACCTCTATCATGACTGAATTTAATGAATCCAATTTCTCAGATATTCTAGAACGTCTACCTGGTAATTCATACTTTATTAAATCTATTCCATCAATATGGCATAATTTTGAATAACTATCTAGTGAGCCACACGCATAAGGAAATGCTAGAACTTGAATATTTGTCATAATAACCTCTCACTTTCTAAGGCATTATAGATATATTTATAAAGTGAATCATAACTTATACTGCAATTTATATTGTAGTTAATTTGATAACCTATATCTTCAGAACTTGAATTTTTAATTGCCTTTACTCCAGAATCATAAAAGATATTTTC
This sequence comes from Staphylococcus sp. HMSC063A07, assembly GCF_001836955.1. NCBI lineage: Bacteria > Bacillati > Bacillota > Bacilli > Caryophanales > Staphylococcaceae > Staphylococcus > Staphylococcus sp. HMSC063A07. The sequence continues at coordinate 89,098 of NZ_KV830905.1, read as the reverse complement.
TTTAAATAGTGGGATTAATATTTTTATATGATTATCCTTCGAATTTTCTGCTTCAAATATCCAATCTTCTAATGAAACTTTTCTAATTTTTTTATCGATAATCTCTTCAATAATACGAATACATTCACCAAATGAAATCATTGATTTCGTAAAATAATTTATAATTTGATTTTCATTATGAGAAGCATTCGAATTCATTAAGCATTTAGCTACCTCATCCACAGGTGTTAAATCTGTTTGCTGTTCTAAAAATTCTTGAGGACAACATCCAATCTGAGCAATGGATAAAATCAATCTCCAAAACAAATCTTTACTTGGGCTCATTTTATTACGAGAGTTACCATTTAAACGACCTACTCTTGAAATTTGTACACCATTCCTTATTGTACGGTATTTTCTCAATAATTTTTCTGCTTGTATTTTCGTTTTAATATAACTTATTGGCGCCTCATCCAAATTTTCAATTAAATAATAATCATGTCCAACTACAGACAATGTCGATATATGGTTGACCTTCTTAACTAATTTATTATTGGCAAATTTCATTATATTTTCAACGCCAATAACATTGGACTTATATGCTTCCTTATAGGGAGCCATAAAATTCACGTTGCTAGCACAATTATAAATAACTGAACAAGTTTTTGATAATTTATCATATTCTTCTTGTGACATTCCGAAAAATTCTTTTGAAATATCCCCAACAACCACATGTAAATTTTCTAAGGGTAGCTTCTCTATTTTTCCTGATATTTTTTTGAGCTGTTTTAACACTCTATTTCTTGCTGATTTTGAACATTCTGCTCTAATAACTGTATAAACACTAAATCCTTTTATAAGGTGTTGATATAACAATTCGCTCCCTAGCAATCCCGTTGTTCCTGTAATAAAAACATGATTATTACTATTTTCTACTTTTAAGATTTCAGTAGAGGGCAATTTAGGTAACTCTATATCATCACCCTTCATTACTTTTTTTGACTGCTTGCCTAAACTGTTTGCATTGTTTAAAATGTTTTGAATTGTTGGGTCTTGAAAGAAGCTAATAACATCCATTTTTAATCCCATTTTCTCATTTAATAAAAATACTAATTTAGAAAGCTTTAACGAATCGCCACCACTTTCAAAGAAATCATCATTAGTTGAAACGCTGTGTGTACCTAAAATTTCTTCCCACAGATTGATAATTTCTTCTTCACAAATCTTGTTATTTTTATTTGTATCTTTTTTTACTGAATTGATTTCGTCAACATTTTCATTTGAAAGTTTAATCTCAATATCAGGTACTAACAAATCATTGACTCTAAGTACATATTTTAGAGAGCATACTTGTTTTAGCAAATCTTTAAATATACTACTTATTTTTTCTATAGCTTCTTCTGAAATAAGTGAACTGGAATATACTAATTTAAAAACAATATCACTTGATAACCCTACACTCATACTTAATGGCATATTCGATTGTTCACTAGCATAAAAGTCTTGAATACTGTCTGGTTGTTCTTCAACTTCTGGAAAATTTTCAATTACAAGAAGCGTATCATAAAGTAATTGCCAACTTGGAATGTTAAGTTTTTGTTTTAATTTACTTATGCTTATTACATTTGCAAAAATATTAGATTTAACCTCTTCTAGTTTTTTAATCTCATTGATTATTGTTTTATCTTCATCTCTGCTAAAAAGTATTGGCAATGTCTTAATAAATAGTCCAACTTTATTTTCTATATCTGGTACATTTATTTCACGGCCAGAGTCGACTAGACCAAAAGTTACTTTAGATTTTTTAGATAGATGGCTAATAATATATCCCCATAGATAGTTAAATATTTGAGCAACTTTTATATCATTATGTTTGGCATATTTGTAAATTTCATTAGTTAGCTCTTTTTCTAAAGTAATTCTAACTTCCCTATTTACTTCTCTAGAACTTTGTAATAAATCCCTGTTATTAAACAGATTGCTACAAACTCCATTGAATTCACTTAATAGTGATTGAAAATCAGTTGACTCAGAAATGGTTTCTTTATTTTGATTTAGCCAAAGTACATAGTCCCTGTTTGAAACTTCATTGATTCCAAGTATAGTCTTTTTATTCCACATTTCATTAATAAGAATCGATAAACTCCAACCATCGAATAAAATATGATTGAATAACCAAACAATTCTTTTATTATTATTTGGAGTAGTTATGATTAAAAGATAATGAGTTACACCATTTTTAAAGTCTCTTAATTTTCCAATGATTCTTTCTTTAATTTCATTCATCTTCTCAATTATCTCATTCGAATCTACATATTTTAAATCTATAATTTTAATCGGTAACTCATCAAAAGAACTTTTAATTACCTGATACACTGAGCCATTATCTGAAATCCAAAACTTAGTTCTCAAAGCTTGATATTTTCGGTGAACTTTGGAAAAAGACTCTATAATATCAGACATATTAGTTTTAGTGGTCCAAGAAATTTCATTAATATAACTTTGTGAATAATCTCCAACAGATGAATACAGCATTTCTTCTTGTAATGGAAACAAAGGATATATTTCTTCAATTTCTTTTTGATTAATTAGTTCAGCATACTCTTTAAAAGGGATAATTGGGTTACCAATTACTTTTAAATCAGCAAAATACCTTAAATAATTTACATTTTGAATATAACAATTAAATTCATGAATCGCATTTAAAAGGTGTTCTTCACAGTTTTTGATATTCATTACGCTTACCATCAAGTTCGAGCCCTGCTTAATAATATTTATTGTTGGCGGCATTGATTGTATATTTTCTTCAGCAATTGATTGAATTTCTTCAAATATAAAAAATTCATTATATTCATGGGCTTCTTCAAGATTTACAACATTTAAAAATACTTGGCTATTAATCTTATGATGAAATTTATAATCACTTTCTTTTTGCAATATTAAGTATACTTCTTCCACTGAAATAGCTGGTTGTATATCTAAATTATATATTTCAGTGTACCACCCAACAGTATCGGATAGATTAAAATCTTTTAAAGATTCTGAAAGTCTTGAATCCTTTTCAACAGCAATGTCAAGTTTCAAAGACTCATCAGTCAAAATTTCTTTAATAATACTGCTTGCAAGTATTTTAGGAAAATTCACTTGTGAATATTTGCTATTTTCTATCGAAATATTCCTTGAAATTACTCCTGATTTTGAAGAATAAATTAAATTCTTCTGATTTGTTATGGTATTAATACTAGGTAGGTTTTGTATTTTTTTATTCAAAAGTTCAGTATTAGAAATATCTCCTGTTGCTCTCTTTGTATACAATAAAAAATCATTAATTTCATTTCTAATTATATTTATTGAAAATGTATCAACAAACATATGATGACAAACAAAATAAACACCTACACAATTCTTTTGATTATTAAAAAAATATAATATTTTTGATGTTGGTCCATTGTATATATCCAGTGAAAAGTCAGCTTGTTTAGCTTTATTATAGAATTCCTTTTCGTTCTTACATTCAATAAATATTTGCTCATATTTTAAATTTTCAATTTCCTGAATATAATTAAATAATTCTCCTCTCTCTTCTAGAATTACAGCACGCAACATTGCATGTGATGAATACAGAGATTTAAAAGCTTTTAATAATTCATCTTTAGTTACATCAATATTGATGTTTTCAAAAAATGATTGGTTAAAATGATGAAAATTCTTTTTATCTTTTTTCATGAACCATTGCTGCATTATATTCAATTTGAATTTTTGTAGATATTTATAATTAACCGCCATATTATTATTTTTTATGTTTTTCTGTAAATGCTTCTTTAAGAGGGAAACACTTGGATTATTTAATAAATCATTTGTAGATAAAACGTAATTTTTCTTCCTTAAGGCTGAGATAATCTGGATATTCTTGATTGAATCCCCACCTAATTTAAGAAATGAATCATCATTATTTATATTTTTAATCTTAAATACCTTTTTAAATGCTTCTTTAACATCACTCAGAATTAGCTCATTTAATTTAAAACTACTTTCATTTACATTATTTTTCTTCATATTACAATTTAAAAACGGAATTATATCTTTAAATGTTTGATCGTCATTATCTTTTATAAATATTGATTCTCCACTTTTAAATCCCTTTAGCCTTGTATTTAACATTGATTTATTTAAATCTCTTGAGTCTGAAAAACGACATTTATGAACTTTATTAATATTTTCAGTCATTTTTTGATTAGAACTTTCTACTTTTAATTTTATTAAAAATACATTAGCTATTTCATTTTCAGGTATTTCATTTGAATTTTCATCTAATATCTGTATATCGTAATTATTTTCATTTACTAAATATATTATTTGTTCAAACCTAAATTCTTCTTGATTTTCAGTAGGTAATGGTATTATTTCTTTTTTAGTTTCTCTAATAATTATATCTGATACACAAATGTCTGATTTAAGTAATACCTCTTTTGACCATATTAAGAATAAATCTATAAGAGATTTAATTTCTTGGCTAGTAAACAATTCAGTAGCATAATCAACTTGTAACTTCAAACAATTTGTAAATTCATAAATAGTTAATGATAATGGAAACTGTGAGTATTTGTGATTTTTTATAATTAGATCATCATAGAATTCATTGCTATGTTTTTCAGAAAAAGTTTGCATAGCAAAAGTTGTTTGTGTTATAGGTTCGTAATTATTTCTTGTTGCTTGTATGTTATTTATATCCTGAAATTCTATATCACTATGATCATATAAATCGAATAGTTCTAATTTAAAGTTTTGTACATCTTCTTTAAATGTATTGATGTTACTTTTTTTATCCAAGACAGGCAAAAATTCTATAAATAAACCAATCGTATTTTTATATTCTTCCGTCCTCTTATTTAATGGAGTTCCAACATATACAGCATCTTCATTAAAATAGTTTAATAAGAATTGACTATATAACTTCAAGCAAAGATTAAATTTTGATATATTATTTTTTTGTGAGAACAATTCTATAAGTACGCCTAATTCTTCTGGAATATCAAAATATTGCATTTCTCCTTGATGATTAAATTCCTTTTTATAAAAGCGCAAATAATTCTCTATATTAACTACTTTTTCCATCCAAAATTCTTTATCCTTTTTATACTTTTTTTCATCTTGTTTTGTACTCAAATATTGAAAGTAGTTATTAGTATTGTCTAAATGTTCATCGTCGAATATCATAGAGATAAATTTCTCCAGAGAGATACCATCAAATATAATATGGTGAACTACAAAAATTAAATAAATATAGCTTTTTTCTTCAATTAAAGTTACTTTTATTAAAGGTTCTAAGCCATCACTTAAATTGAATGAATGATTTAAATAAGTTATAATTTTATTCTTATCGAATTGTCCCGGCACAAAAATATGTTCTATCTCAAAATTTTTCTTTTGAGTTACCCATATTAAATCGCTATTTTTATCTTCAATAAGTGCTGAGTTAAATATATTGTGATCACCTATTACTTGTTTTACTTTATTATTTAAATCTGAAACTTTCATATCTGTTTTAAGGATTTTTCTAACATAAGGAATATTAAACATTGTATTTTCCGGATGCTCTAATTGGTAATAGTACATGGACTTTTGCATGTTTGTTGCAAAACCTAAATATTTGCCGTTTGATTGCTTGAATTCATTTTCAATATCGTACATATAATACTCTTGAACATCATTAATTGTTTTAAACTGAACAAACTCTTTTAATGATACTTCCAAATTAAAAATTTTGTTTAATTCTTTATTCAATCTGATTGTTTTCATGGAATCAATACCCAAATCATGAAAGCTAGCATCACTTTCTATATTTTTAGAATCTGTATATTTTAAAATAATATCACTCAATTTTGGAGCCACAACTTTTATTTCAGATAAATTTTCTTGGCCATTATCATTCTTTATAGTTAAAAGTTTATCTTTATCAATTTTTCCGTTAAGAGTTAGAGGCATGGTCTTTATCTGATATACAAGTTTAGGATTCATATAACTAGGGAACTTGTTAGCTAAAGTACTCTTTAATTCTCTTTTTGAAATACCACCTGTATAAAAAAGAGTAATCAGTTTATCTTCTCCAATCATAACTTTTGCATTTTTGACTCCAATTATCTCTTTGATTCTATTTTCAATCTCTAATACTTCTACCCTATACCCATTAATTTTTACTTGGCTATCTTTTCTATCAATATAATGGAATCGCTGGCCATCAAAGCTTACAATGTCACCTGTTCTGTAATAAGTTTGCTCATTAATTTCTACTAAGAAGTTTTTATTATCATTAACTTTGTTTTCCACATAACCTTTTGATAACCCTTTCCCACGAACCAATAGCTCTCCTTGAGAATATATCGGTACAATTCGATTAGAATCATCAACAACAACCGCTTCTGAATTAGCTAATAAGCTTCCAATTGAAATTGCTGATCTTTCACTATAATCTGTTGGTATCTTATATGTCGTAGTAAATGTTGTATTTTCTGTCGGTCCATAGCCATTAAAAAAATTAGTATTAGGGTTAACTGAAAGGGCTTTCAAAACATGCCCTCTTGAGAGTGCTTCACCACCAACAAATACATTACTTATTTTTGAAAATAAATACGGATCTAGATCAATAAATACATTAAATAAGCTCGAAGTAAACCAAGAGGCCGTAATATTATATTTATTCAGCACTTCTTTCCAGCTTAGTACATCAAAAACTGGATCCGGAATAAAAGCAATTGACCCATTATTTAAAAGGGGTAACCAAATTTCAAAAAAGCATGCATCAAATGCTAATGAAGAAGCTTGAGTAAAAATATCTCCTTCTTTAACATCGTAAAATCCATTATTGATTGACAAGGCAAAGATATTGTTCGTAGTTATTTTTATTCCTTTTGGGTTGCCCGTAGTACCAGATGTATATATTATTTGAAAATAATCTTCTCTTTTGTTTTTTGTCAAATACTCGTTAGACCCTTTAAAGTTGAATGAATTTTTACTGCTAATACTTATTCCCCGAATTTTAATATCACTTATATATTCCGGCTTTTTTTATCATAGAAAAGATAAGATGCATTTGAATCATTAAGTATAAATCGATTTCTCTCACTAGTATTTTTGGAATCTAAATATACAAATGGAATGCCATGCTGTTCTAATGCAAGCATTAAACATATTGCATACGGAGCTCTATCACAATCAATAGCAACTGTTTCTCCATAGGAAAGCTCTAAATCGTTTAATAAGGATGAATATCTTTTTGTCTCATTAATTAAAGTATTATAGTTTATTTCATTATCGTTATAGTAAAATGCAATGTTATCATTTTTCCCTTGCACTCTCTCCTCAATATGAGTTATTAATGGAATATCTTTAGGGACAGGAAGTACCTCTCCGAAAGCCTTACTTAATCTAATTTTATTAATCACTTCACTGATAGTTTGTTTCTCATCTTTTAAAACTTCGCTTAACAAAACTGTATAGGATTCTATTAAGGCCGATGCTATATCTTTGTTTATTAATTCTAATGAAAACATCATTTTTACTAAAACTTGATCATTCATTACTCCAGCAGATAAAGTTAATTCGCTTGACTGCTTTTCAAATGTGTTTAATATTTTATAAGATTTACTTTCATTTACGGGATAGTTTTCATATACAAAAGCACAATTTGTGTATTCATTAACCCCAATATCTGATAAATATTTTTTTGTTTGGTACATTGAAAATTCTTGCTTTTCTCTTTTTCAATATCAGTAATATGATTATTTTCAATGAAATCTGTAAGAATCTCATCATCGTAAATTTTATATCGTGACGGGTAATTTTCAATAAGTAACCCAACAATTTGTTCTTTTTTTTTGCTATCCCGTCCAGAATGCGTTTTATTCAGTAAAATATCACTTTTACCTGTATAAGCTGAGACAACTAAAGACCAAACTGAGCTAAAAAGTGAAGATAGCGAAATTTTATATTTCTTGCAAAAATTCTTAATGACTTTCATATCTAGAGTGAGTATTTTATTTATTGTTTCAAAACCTTCTTTTTCTATTGGTGTAAGAGAAGGGAAACTAAATCCAGGAAAATCAGTAAGTAAATTTTGAAAATATTGATTCGATTTTTCATTGTTAGCAGTTAATTTATTTTGAATAAATTCACTGAATTCAGTATTATTATAAATATATGATTTTTCTTCATTAAATAATTGATAATAAAGTCTATTCACATCATTCAAGACTATAGACAAACTCCATCCATCTAAAATAATATGATGGAAAGTAATAATCAAATAGTTTTTCTGATTATTATTAATATGTTTAAAACGAATAAGTGTGGGTTTCTTTATATCTGATAATCTTTTTCTTTCTTTTTCTTCAATACTTTCTATACTACCATTGTAATCAGTTAACACTTCCCATTTGAAATCAATATGATTATTAACTACCTGAACATCATCTTTCATTTCTCCAAAATAAAATGCCGTTTTGAAGGTTTCATATTTGTCAATAATTTTTTCCCAAGCAGCTTTATAAATCTCTATATTTTCATAGTAAAGCTCTATTGTCATTTGACTAATATAAAATTCTCTGTCTTTATTTAAATAACATTCATACGCTATTCCTTTTTGCACTTCAGTCATAGGATATGCAGCTATAGCTTTCATATTAACACCCCATTCTTTTAAAATAAATCGCTTAAAACTTTCAAAGAATCTTCAGAGATACCGAATACATTCTGTCTCTCCATTTTAGTTAAAAGATTTATCAAGCTTGATAAATTCTCACTTATTTTTTCAAAATATTGAAACATGTCACTTTGATAAATAATAAACACTGAATATTCATTTTCTCTCTTTAATACATTAAAAGCTATTTTGTCCGGAAAATCATACTCACCTATATCATTGAATGATTGCATGGCATTTACATCTAACTCTTTTGATAATTCGCCTAAAAAGTTAAATGATATTTCCGGTCCACTAACAGGTTGTGAAAAAAAATATTCATTAAAAAAACTTGTTTGCTTTTCAATGTTAAAGATATTTGTAGATACAAAGCTTTTATAAGGTACAGTACAATCTACTTCAACAGGACAAGTTTTTGTAAACCAACCGACAGTTTGATCAAGAGAATATTTTTCTGGCAAATAATTTCTGCCACTTAATTCTTTATTAATCAAAATCTTTTCTCTTCCCATTTGTTCACTCAGTACCTTTGCAAAAAGTAATAATAGGAAATTTTCTTCAGACAAATTATGTTTTTGATAATATTCTTTAACTTTTTTATAATCATCTTCTACAATATTTATTTTTTTAGTTTCATATTTGTGTTTTGATGAATTTTTATTTGAATTTATATCATTTGAAAACCGAGGCTGTTTTATTATATATTTTCCCCAATCTTCTATACTCGAAGATTTGGGATATAAAGTTATTTTCTTATTATTGTTCAAGCAATTAATTGCACGTATGAAATCCCTTTTTAAAATTAACCAGCTAATGTTATCACATATTAAATGATGCATAACCCACAGCACCTTAAAATGCGTTTCATTTATTTTGATAATCTTTATTGCAGATAATGGTCCATCAAAAATATTTATTGTTTTGTGAAGGTTTCTTTTTAATTCATTTATGTTATTAATATTAAAATGACTGCTATCAACATATTGAATTTCTTTTTTTGAATCCTCTAAATTATTTTCTTTAACCAACCAGCAATATTCCATATTAATTCTTTGAAAATAACTCCTAATTGCATCGTGTTTCTCCCTAATTGAATAATAAATTGTTTGAAAATCTAATTCATCGAATTGACCAAATATTTCAAATTCATTTGATTGATTCCAATGATGAATATTATGAAATTCTTGAGAAAAAAACCATTTCTGCATTGGGAATAAATTGATTTTTCCAAAAACAGGATCTTGATTAAATTTTGAATTATGTTGTATATTTTTTTGAAATAATTCATTAAAATCATTTGACTTCATTATTTCTACTGAAGAAATATTAAATCCATTATCCTGTAATTCACTGGCAAGTTTAATACTCAAAATAGAATCCCCACCAACATCATAAAAGTTATCATTTTTACTTAGTTTTTTATTTTGAAACACTTTCATAACAATATTCATAAATCCTGTATCCCTACTATCGGTTGTTTCATAACTATTTAGACTACATTTTTCAGTGTTTATTTCTTTCAACTTTTTACTATCTATTTTCCCATTAATTGTCATAGGAAATGCATCTAGCTTATGAATAGTTGTTGGAACCATATAATTTGGAAGAATGTTTTTTATTTTTTTTCTTATTTCAATCGCATCTACATCTCCAATATAATAAGCTATGAGTTGTCCATTTAATACCAGTGTAACTGCATTATTAACTTCACGAAGATTTATTATTGCAGAAGTTACTTCATTAGGATTTATTCTATAACCTCTTATCTTCACAAAATTGGAACTCCTGCTAAAGAAGTGTATATCATAATTTTCATCATAATAAGCTAAATCTCCAGTACGGTATATTGTATAGTCCTCATTATTCAATGTTATTTTTTCTAGCTTATAATTTTTATTTTTGTCTAAATAACCAAGAAATACTGATTGTCCAGTAATACAAATTTCACCGACAACATGACGATTTATTATCTCTCCATTATTGTTTAATAAAATAACTCCTGAGTTTAATATTGGTTTACCTAAGTTTGAGGTTTTTACTTTTTTTGTCATTAACTTTATTAAACACATAACTGTTGATTCAGTTGGTCCATAGGCATTAAATATCTTAACATTTTCAGGTACAGTATCATTAAACTTAAATTCATCTCCACCAACAATTATATTTTTTAATGAATTACATTTACTAAAGTCTAGTAGAGCATAATAATCAGGTGTCATTAAAAAATGGGTAATACTATTATCTATAATAAACTGATTGAAGTTCTCATAACCTCCATTATTGTTAAAGATAATCAATACAGAAAATGTTGAAAAGGCTAATGTCATTTCAAATATACTAGCATCAAAATTCAAACTGGCTATTTGAGCAACTCTATCTCCTTTTTGAATATCAAATAAACTTTTGTATTGAGTAATTAATCCAGACAAATTCTTATAAGTAATCATTACACCTTTCGGCTTATCAGTTGATCCAGAAGTAAATATAATATATGATGTGCCAGGTGAATAGTTCTCATCAGTACCTCTAATTATTGTGTTTGGGCTCAAACAATGACATTTATTTAATTTACTCACTAATATTTTATCTGTTTCACTTCCATCTAAAATGTCTGAAAAAATAAGGAGCGGGTTTGATTCTTCAATTATAAGCTTAACTCTATTTAAAGGTGTGTCATTAGAAACCGGTATAAAACAACAATTGTTTTTCTGTAAGCAATAGAAAATTCTAACAGCTTCAAGAGTATCATTCATATAAACGAGGCATTTTGCCCCCACTTTCAAATTCCTATTCCTAATAAATCCAGAAAATTTGATTGAATCTTCTTCTAATTGTTTATAAGAAATTTTTTCGCTTCCACTTATTATCGCCGTATTATACATTAAGGTTTTTACGTCTAATTTCGATTTATTATAATTAATGTCTTTTTTAGAAGCTGCAAAGTTACTTATATTTATAATTTTATTTAATTCTTTTATTGGCATACCAACATTTTTTTTAAAATAACTTCCAGATTCACTAATAATATTGTTAATAAAGAAGTTAAATCCTTCATGAAAATCCCTAATCTTCCAAAATGGGAAAAGTTCTTTTTTAAAATTGGAATTCAAAAACACTTGCTGATCTCTAATGATAACTTTAACTATCCATGGGTACTCTGATTGTAAATTCCACATTCTTACTTTATTATCTAAATAGGATTCTTCTTCGACAATATCAAATATACATTTATAATAGTCCTCAATATTCTTGGAAGCACTTTTGCTTAAATTAGATAATTCAATAATTGAAAGATCAGAATGCTCTAAAAGTTCATAAAGCAATTGATTAGAATATTCTTGTAAATCTTCATAATTTTTCTGTTTCTCCACCTTCATTACATGGGGAAATACCTGCGTAATGTACCCTATAGTTTTATAATCTTGTTCCGAACGTCTAGAAGAGACAGGTATTGCGATAGACAATGTTTCTTTATTAAAATGTTTAGATGCATAGAGACGAAATAAACCTAAGAGTGTTGAAAATAAACTTTGTTTTAGTTGATGTGAATGCTCTTTTAAATTATTTAAACTTACACTTAGTTCATTCTCATATTCAATCCTTTCGTTTCCTTCTTTATTATTAATCATGAAATAATCATCAATCTCACTATTAAAAATCTTGTTCCAATATTTTTTATCTTCCTCCAAAACAATTTGATCACATGCTTTATTTAAATAGCTCTCATAAAAAGTGTTATTTTTTATACATATATTTTTTTTAAAAGACAGTTGCCTTTCTAATTCTTCTTTAAATATTTTTCCTGAATGACCATCGAAAATAATGTGATGGAATTTACAAACTAGAAAGTTTTTTTCTTATGTTGAAATAATTTAAAATCGCATAATTTTTGGTATAGAGACATTGGTTCTTCGATATATTTTTTTATTTGATATTCAAAATCATTTTCATTATCTATTAAATTTATATTTCTTAATTCAATATTTACTTTTTCATGAATCAATTGTTTCGGGAATTTCCCCATCATTATTTCTACCCTTAAAGCAGAATTACTTTTAATAATTTCATTAAGTGCTGATTCAACATCTTCTTTTTTTATACCTTCATCAAGTTGAATGACTAAAGGAATTAGGTATTCATTATTTTCTCTATATTGTTGGATTCTTGACCAAATACCTTTCTGCTGTGGACTCAATTCATAAAGTTTATTTACCACTTTTATCCCTCCTTAATAGTAAATAAATTTCGCTAAAGTTACTGGCTTTAAACAATTCCTTTATTTTCATTTCAACTCCATATTCCCTATTTAATGCTCTAATCAGCTTCATACCTTTAATTGAATCACCTCCAACACTGAAGAAATTATCATTTAAATCGATTTTCCCTATTTCCAATGTATCAGAGCATAGTGTTAAAAATTCTAAAATATCGTCATTATATTGATTGATATCGATATTAAAATTCAACTCTCTTTTTACTATACTTTCAATTTCTTTGAAATCTATTTTCCCATTAATTGTTATCGGAAAATCTTCGATATATTTGATGAAATTAGGAACGGCATAACTAGGTAAATTTCTCTTCAAAAATACGTGTATTTCTTCCTCATTGTAGTTCGCAGTATAAGCTAAAATTAAATCCTTATTATTACTAAAAATCAATTTATAGGAGTTACTAGGCATTATCTTATTTAACGCTGATTCTATATCTCCTAGCTCAATTCTATAACCCCTAAGTTTAATTTGATTATCTAACCGATTAATATAATGGGTTAGATAATTTGATTGAATATAAACAAGGTCTTTTGTATTAAAATGATTTTTCCTGTTATTTTCAATCAGAAAATTACTATTTAAATGTTTATCTGTATACCCTTGAGTAACTGTAGAACCTTTTAACACATATTCTCCTACAACTCCAAACGGCAGTATTTGTTTATCGGGTGATATTGTAAAGCCATTCAAACTACTTATAGGTTTGCCTATTGGATAATGGAGATAATCATTTATATTTTCGCTGTTTATTCGAAACATATTCGAAATAATAGTTGACTCCGTTGGACCATACATATTAATTATTTCTATTTTTTTGGGTAAATTTTCAATATCATTTTTAGTTAATTTTTCTCCACCTATAATCATTACCCTCAAACTGCTATTATTTTTCAGTTCTAAATTTTTAGCAAGCGAAGGAGTCATCGAAAAAATTGTAATTTTCTCTTTTTCGAGCAAATATTCGATTTCAGTAGCGTATAATCTTTTCTCAGGAATATACATTGAACATCCACTAATAATAGGCATTAGAAGATCGAATATGGATGGATCAAAATTCATCACTATATTTTGATACCAAATATCTGACTCGTTAGCTATATGTTCCCTAGCCAATGCTTTTAAGAGGTTAGTAAGATTATACTTTGAAACTTTTACTCCTTTTGGTACCCCAGACGATCCTGATGTATAAATGATATAAGCTATATCATCAAGTGAAGTTGTTGAAGTACCTTCCAATCGACTAAAGGAACCATCGCCATTAAACAAACAATTTACTCCGGCATTATTAATCATCATTTCAATTCTATTTTTATTAATTTCCTCTGTTATAGGTATATAAGTTGCTCCGGATATGAAACATGCAATTGCATATAAAGTCATTTTTGTTCTATCTTTTGTCATCACCGCAACTACATCACTATCTGATAGTTCAGTACGATTAATAATATTTCGAACAATATTGTATACATCATTATAGGTGTATTCTTTTTCTTTGCTTTTTATCAACAATTTATTATTATATTTTAAAAACTGTTGTATTAATACACTCGAAACAGTCTCATTAATTTCCGTAATAACCCTTACTTGCGGATAAAGTGAAGTATTGCTAAGTAATTTATTTGAAATTTCACTCACTTCATTAATCTGATTTTCTAAAAACAGATTAATTTGTTTAAGCAATATTTTACAGCTATGCAACATGTCTTTATTAACAAACTTCTCATCTAATTTTATATCTATTTTATAATTATGTTTCATATCAATCACAGATAATGCCAACAAAAAATTAACCTGTTCATGTCCTTTTGAAGTATCAAATGAAAAAATTCCATTTGTTTGTACTTTGGGATAGTTTTCAAATACATAACCAATCTGAATTTCATTATCTATATTTGATTCCATTATTATATCTTTCCATGTAATAAAATCATTTTCTAAAATAGAATTCATTTTATCTTTAATTATTGGAATTAAATCTTCTTTTATTGTTTGGCAATCTCTAAAATCAATTCTGAATGGTAGAGTGGTTACAAACATACCAACTCCATCTATCTCATTACTATGAAATTTACTTCTACCAGATGTTGTCACTCCAAACAAGATATCGTTCTTACCAAATAAATATTTCAATGTCAGAGACCAGAGTAATAGAAAATAATTATTTGGTGTTAAACTGTTACTTTCTAAAAAACTATAATGTTTATCACTTTTTTCTATATAGATTGTTTCTTCCTCTAAACCTTCATTAGAAATCTTAGGTAAGTTAATAGGTTCATATTTTTCAAAAATATCTTTAAACTCATCTAGATTTTTTGGCTTAGTATTACTAATTAATCTATCCTGAAGAATGTTAATATCTCTGAGTTTTTTATCATTATCATATAATTTATTGAAATAATTAAAGATTGTTGACATACTCCAACCATCAATAATTAAATGATGATTTTCCATAATTATTTTATAACCATTTTCAAGTTTAACAATAAGAAACCTTATTAATGGTCCTCTCTGAATATCAAACGGTATGTGTCTTTGACTTATAAGCAGATTATTTATAAGATTATTTGAGTTGCTATTGTTACTAAAGTCAAAAATTTTTATAAGCTGATTTAATCCAAAATCATCAAGTTCATTAACCTTCTGATACCATTCTCCATCTATCTCAGAAAAAGACACCCTTAAAGGTTCTACTTTTCGAAGCAATTCTCTAATTGCACTTAAGATTTTTTCTACTTCCAAGTTTTTGGTTTCAGATTCCCATTGAATAATGTAATTTCCACTTTTGGGATTTTGATAATAATCCATTATCATTGCTTCTTGAGTTCGATTAATTGGATATATTTGACCATTTTGAGCATCTTTCAACAAATATAGTGAATCTTGAAATTCCATTTCCACTTTTTTAAAATCCGAACTATTATATAGTTTTTTATTATATTTAAATTTAATACTTAATTCTTGATTATTTAAAATAACATCTACATGCAGATTTGATAAAGCCTGACTGTTTGGAGAAAAGTCATTTTCTGAAAAAATATCTACTATCTTAAACTCAGGATAGTCATTAAATGTCATATCACCCAAAAAGTTAAAACTCCAATCATGACAAAAATTCAAATCAAAATATCTTTGATAGCCGATTCCTTTATTAGGGATTTTTATTTGATTAAAAAAGATCTTTTGAGCTGATATTTTAATATCATCATTTAGTTCTATCTTCATTGGATATATATTTGTGAACCAGCCCATTGTATTAATAAACTCATTCTTTTCTTTTGGTCTACCATGGCCTTCTAATAGTAAAATAGATTTTTGGGGTATGATATTATTTTTACTTAGAGTATGTGCAATAACTGCAATAAGAACAGCCTCCATGTTTCCATGGTTCTTCTGATTCGCGAATCGAATTATAACTTCAGTTTCCTCTTTACTCAATGCTATGTCATAATCTTTTAAATCTTTATATTTACACTTTTTGTTATTATTAATCTGATTCTTCCATTCCGAAAAATAATTTTCTGATAGCCCATCTTCATAATTTTTTATATATTTTACCCAACTATCAAAGTTACTCGATTCATAATTATACTTATTATTACCTTCTAATAATTCAGAGAAATCATTTAAAATAATTCTCCATGATACCCCGTCAATCACTAAATGATGTATAATAAAGTGAATATATACTTGATTTTGATAATATATTATTTTAAAATTGTATATACCTTTGTGAATATTTAGTGATGATTGCCCAATATTTAATAAGTTATTAAATTCACTTAAACTCTGTACTTTCTCTGAATTTATCTCATATTTTCTTTTATCTATGACTTGCCTATAGACACCGTTATCTAAAATAAATCGTGATTTCAATATAGGGTGTAATTCGATAAGTTGTTTTAAGCAATTAATAATATCCTTTTCTTCTTTTATGTTTTTTAATTCAATTAAAGCACTTTGATTCCAATGAGATATGTCTTCTTTCTGTGTTTCAAAAAACCATTTCTGAATTGGACTAAGTTCATTTGAATTCCAAATCTGATTATTTTGGCGTACCTCTTTATTATTTTCTTTTTTAAAAAATTCTCCTAAACTTTTAATATTTTGGCAGTCCATAAATTCGCTCATAGTAATGTTATAACCTTTATTTCTTAATTTAGAACAAATTTGCATCGATTTAATGGAGTCTATACCAATTTCATATAAATTAGTTTCCGTACTAACACTTTGACTATGCGTGGCATCTTTTATTACTTCCATAATCATTTTTTCTTCTTTAGTGGCCGGAATATTATCACTGTTTTCTATATAAAACTTTTCTATAATTGATTTATCTAATTTGCCATTTAACGTTAATGGAATCTTATCGGTATGAATAATTTGATTTGGCACCATATAATTTGGCAATACATTAGTTAAAAACTCTTTAGCCTTATTAGTCTTTAGTTGACCTTCATAAACTAATACTAATAAATTATTGATAACTTCAGTAACACAATTTGACACTAAATCATGCTTAAGTAGATTTTCTTCAATCTCAGATAACTCTATTCTGTATCCTCTCAGTTTAATTTGGCTATCTATTCTGCTAATATAATTAAGCGTTGAATCACTTGAAATATAACCAATATCACCACTTTTATATAACTTGTCAGTCACTTCATCAATCGTCACAAATTTTTCTTTTGTAATATTTTCATTTAAGTATCCTGAACTAAGATTTTCACCACCAATTACTATTTCGCCTTCGCAATTATGTGGTAGAAGCATATTTCTTTTATTTACAACGCCGATTTTCACATTGACTCCAGGTTTTCCAATAGGAACGTTAGAAAAGAATGAATTATTAAATTCCATTGTAGTCGTAAAAGTAGTATTTTCAGTTGGACCATAACCATTAACAATACTAACATTCTCTAAGTTTTTAATTGCTTTTTTAATATGTTTTGCTAAAGCTTTTTCTCCACCAATAAAAATTTTCCTATGATCTTTGAACAATTGTATTGACTCATTATCAATCATAGAATAAAACAACGATGTTGTTAAAAAAGAAATAGTAGGTTTTAATTGTAATTCCTCAAAATTCCAATTTTCAATATCAATTATTGGATCGGGAACCACTAATAAACTACATCCATTAAGTAAAGACATCCATATTTCAAATGTAGAAGCATCAAATGATAAAGAACTGCAGTGAGTAAAGACATCCTTATCATTTAAACCATATGCTTCAAAATTCCGGGTAAAATTGAAAACATTTTTATGAGTTATTTTAACACCTTTAGGAAAACCAGTTGTACCAGATGTATAAAATACCTCCAGACAGTTTTCATCTTCCCTAAAACAAGAGTTTTTATTGTAATTCAAATTATCATAAATGAATAAATTTCTATCTAAAACTTTTTGTTTCTCACTTATTTTTAAATGATTTGCATTATCTGTAATAACATATTTTGCATTAAAATCATCTAAGATATATTTAATTCTTTCTTCAGGATAGTTATTATTTAAATGTAAAAAAGGAATATTCATTTTAGCTAAAGCTATCATTAATGCAATATTCTTAATTCCTCTATCTAAAAAAATAGCTATCCTGTCATCCTGAGAAATTTTATAATTTAACATTGCATTTACTAGTTTATCGACCAATGTATTTAATTCGAAATAAGTAATTTGATATTGTTTTGACATAATTGCTATTTTGTGCTTATATTTTTCGTTAAATGCTATATTTCTAAATTCTTTATAAAGATTATTATTTTTTTCTAGACTAACTTTTTTACCTTGAATTAAGCTATCATTACTTCCTCTATTTTCAAAATCATTACCTTTTAAAGCTTTATCAATTATACTTTTATAAGTATCAATCAAAAATTTCGATTCTTCTTCATTAAATATTTCATCAGAGAACTCGATTTCCAAAAACGCTTCATTTCCTAAAACTTTAACGTTGCCAGTCAATTCAAACTTTGCTCCTGTTTGATTTGTATTAATCTCATAAAAAATGTCCGAAACATTCTTATCTGTTTCTTGGTAGCTAAAAACTACATCTTGCATTCTGTTTAATGGCGAATCAAAGAATGTAGTTAAATCCCGATAACGTGCATTCTTATATTCAAATGTTTTAAATATTTCTTTTTGAACAAGTTTAAACCTATCTAACCAGGTATAACCTTTATCATAAATACTATCCTGAATATATAAAGGCAATATATTCACAAAATATCCCATTTTTTTAAAATCCTCACTATTATTTCGAGTAGAGAAAGGTATACCTAATCTGAAATAATCCTCACCGGTAATATGAAGTAAAGTGTAATAAAAAGTAGTTAGAAAAAAAGTGTATTTTGAAATTTTATTTATGTTACAATATGTTACTAATTCTTGGAACTTTTCATTATTTAGTTTTAAATTCTTAGTATAGCCAGTAAATTTAGTTTGTGAAATTCTATGAGGCTTAATACGACGAGGTATATCAAGTGCTTTTTGTATGTATTTATCTTGTTTGAGCTTTTTTAATGGCTTTAAGTGTTCTTGATAATTAGTAGATAATTCATGATGAATTTTTTCAGTAACCCTACTTGGATCTAGTATCTCTTTTAACCTTCGAAGTATTAAATTTTTTGTTTGAGCATCTGATACAATGTGGTGGTGGTTTATAATAAGATAAGTGCTATTCATTTCATTATCTATTAAAATATAAAACTGACATAGGACGTCATTATTTAAATCAAACTCTTCCGTTTTGTATTTATTTATAAACTGATATAAATTTGTCTCTTTCACTTTTTCAGTTATCACAACAGGATTCGTATGATTTACGTATTTATATACACGATTATTTTTAAATATGAAATTTGATTTTAGAATATCATTTTCTTCAAAAATTTGACAAAGTGCTTTCACAAGTTTATTTTTGTCACATTCAATTAGTAATTTAAAACACCATGTTTCCGTATATAACGATCTAGTCACAGATGATTTATTCCATATCAAATAAAGTTGTTCTTCTTCCATAGAAGCTTGTGTCATATAGGATGATTTAATTAATTCCATCTGATTGACCTCCTTTAACTAAAACTTATTCAAAAATCCTATCAACGGTTATGTCAATTAAAAACTCGATTGTTCCATTTTCATTATATATATCTAACTCTTCTTTTGATAAAGGAGTAAAGATATATCCTAAGGCAGAAATCCCTAAATTTTCATCAACTTTATATTTCAAATTTGATTTCCTAATTTCATTACGAAGATCATAGTGTACATTTTCCATTAATTTTTTTTGTTTTTTTACATCTAGTTTATTTAAAAATTTGATAAAATCCTGTTGTGATGTCTCATTTAAAAAATCTAATTTTGTATATTCCTGATATAACAGTTTCAAAAAATTAGCAAAATCATATTTAGTCATACATTTTTTTAAACCGTCCTCTGTAATTTTCACTAACTTATTGTGTGCACTTATGATGACTTCATAAAATAATGCCTCCTTCGAATCAAAAAAATTATAAAAAGAACCTTTTGATATTCCAGAAATTTGGCACAAGTCATTAATATTTGTTTTTTTATAACCGTATTTTGACCAATGCTTTTCACAATTTTCTAATAAATTTTTCTTAATATTTTCTTTTTCAATCTTAGAGAATGCCATATTAATACCCCTATTCATTTATGACTAAATAAATTTTTCTAGTCACTTTTATCTTAATCTATTTAATTAATATGTCAACTATATTAAGCGAATATTTTTTTAAATATTGATTTTTCTTTATTGTGTCTATTACATCTCTAAAGATAAAGAATAAAATATTTTGTCAACTAATCTTCTAATAATAAGAATATTCTATTGCGGATTTTATACTACATTTACATTGTATTTCTTATTACATACTTTATTATTTTAAAATTAAACTATCTGCTGTAATTTTTTTAAACATAATTATAATCACTGCCATTTCTATAAAAATTACCAATAAAGTCAGCAATGAGTTATTTATTAGAACAAATGCAATAACTATCGGAATAATTATCATACTTATTATTGCAGTTACAATAGTTCCTTTACTTTGTTTAACAACTTCCATTTCAGAACTCCAGTTATAGGATGGGAACCGTAAATTTACTAAAAACCCAATAATACTTATCAAAGTGAGGGTAGATACTAACAACGTACTGATTATAATTAAATAAAATATACCTGCATGAAATACTGTATAGAACACAATAGAAGTTAAAACAATACCTGGTAAAAATAAAAGTATATTAACTAATATTTTTCCAATCGCTATTTTCTTAATATTAATAGGAGCCACTAACATAATCCAAATACTCTTTCCTTCAAAAGAAATGCTACAAGAAGTTGTAGTAGTAAGAATTACAAAAGTAAAGACAATAAGTACATATATTTGCTGAGAACTAATAGTAAATCCTAGTAAATCATAAGAAATTGAATCAATACTGGGTATTATTCCAATTAGAATACTTATATTTAGTATAACAATAACTACTGGAGTTATGATTGTATTACTAACATAAGTTAAAGAGGAAAAATATAATTTAAATTCCTTTATTATTAAACTGAATACTGGTGAATTTATTTTAAATACCGTATTCCCATTTCTTTTTTTCTTTCGCTTATTTGTTTGATTTCTAAGGGAATCATGAAAATTAATCAGCATATAAATAACTATGAACGTTGTAATAAAGGTAATAACAATTAACAAAAACATATTAAATAAAAAAGGAGAGCTAGTCATCTTGTTAAGCGGGTACCGTAAAATAGATGTATTTATAAACCATTCTTTATAACCAACCATTTCAGAGTTAAAGATAAAATAAATTAACGGAGCTATAAATGCGAATAATGTAAAAATTGACTCTGTTATATTATTACGTAACTTGATAAATATTAGTATATTTCTTACTAATATGGAAATTATAAAAGGTATATTTGTAGCTAGAAGAGGAACAATAAAACTTAATAAAATAATCATAAGAATTACTGACAATAAATGAGATAACAAAGGTATTACGAAGACAACACTTAGAATAAAAATGGTAAAAGTCAAAGTAATATGAATCAAATATTTACTTAATAAATAAAACAGTTTTGCTTGCCAGTTTTTTATTGGCAGACTATAAATAAATTCACCATCCTTCCCTTCTATGACATTATCGAATCCGCTAAGTATATTCCATATACCAAATAGCCAAAATAAAATGGATGTTAATAATACAAAAAATTCATGGATATTATTATTTAAACTTAAATCTATTGCAATGAAAACTATATATCCTAAAAACATTATAAATGCAGTAATATATCCTGTGATAGTGTAAATAGAATGCTTTCTTACTTCTTTATTATTGCTTTTCAAATTAGATAATTGCGTTTGATTTTTTAATCGAAATAAAAATAACAATTTAAGATTATTCATCAGAAGTCACATCCTTAAATATTTCATTTAATGGTGCTTTTTTAAGAATACTTTCCATTGTATCATTTACTACAGCTTTACCATGATCTAAAATAACAAGTTTATTACATAATTTTTCAGCAACTTCAAGTACGTGTGTAGAGTATAAAATAATTGCTCCTTCACTGGCTCGTCTTCTAATTTCATTCACTAAAAAATCAATAGCATTTGGATCCAAGCCAACAAATGGTTCATCCAAAATAATTAATTTAGGATCATGCATTAATAATGAAATAAGCACTAACCTCTGCTTCATTCCATGAGAATAACTAGAAACCAAATCATAAATGGCACTTTCAAATTTTAATTCTTTTATTAGGTAACTTAATTTCTCTTCAAGTTCTATGTTCTCCATTTTATAAAGCGCCGCTATTAGTTCAATATATGCTTTCCCCGTCATATTATTGTACAAATCAGGCGTATCTGGTGAATAACCAATGAAAGATTTATAATACTCTGGATTATCTTTTAGATTTATATTGAACAATTTCACTTCTCCATGATCAAATGTATGTATTCCAACAATTGATTTAATCGTTGTCGTTTTCCCAGCACCATTTGCTCCAATAAAAGCACATATATCACCTTCATATAATTCTAATGATAAATTCTTAACACCTTTATCAGAACCTTTATACGTTTTACTTAAATTTTGAATGGATAACATTTCTATACCTCCTTAGAATTTCTTGATAATGACTTTAGATGCATATACTAAGGCAACAATATAAATAACAGGTGCGATTATCAATAAGAAATTAGAATTTATATTTTGAAATTGGCTTTCAGCTAATGTAAGTGCACCACTTGGTAAAAATAAAGCAAATGTTTTATTAATATTGCCCAATAATATAAATACCATTGATATTACGATAGTTATCACACCTATAAAAATAGAGCTTTTTATAAAAGTACTTAATAATATCGTTACGCTGACAATAAAAAGAATCCACAAACTATAAAATAAGAGAAAAAATAAAAAATTAATAAATGGATAATAATCAAAAAGATAAATAGTATAACAATATGAAACACCAGCACCAATCAAGATACATATCATACTAATAATCCAGTTTCCAAAAAGCTTTGAAATAATATATTGTATACTAGATACTGGCCTTGTAAATATAAACCCCAGAACTCCACTCTTCTTTTCATCAGCTATCATACCCATAAAGCTGATGACCAATACAATCAAACCCATCTGATTAAATTGGCCAGTAAACGTTGCCAACAAAACTTCATTAGCCTGAGGTTTAGGTGCATTAGGGTCCATAATAATCCCATCAACCCCTCCAAAATTTTTAATAATCACTTCCATGTAATTATCAATTAAAGGTTGCGTCAATCCAAGAATAGAAAAGAATATTGCTAACCATATAAATTTAATGTTCCTTACTGCTTCTAATAATTCCACTTTTCCTAAAATTAATATATTTCTCATATATCAGACACCAACTCTAAAAATATTTTCTCTAAATCTTTCTTTTCATATGCAATTGAATTCACTTTAATATTAATTTTGTCCAGTTCTTCAATTAACTCAGATATTTCAATTGGCTTTCGACTGGTTACAATATATTCTCCTGCTTTTACTTTTTGTAAATCATATAAGTCGGTTAATTGAATATCCGGATCATAAGAATCTTTTAAAGAAATTTTTAAATATATACTTTTGTAATTCACAGTCTCATCTTCATTGGTTATATTTCCGATGATTTCTCCATCTTTTATAATAATATATCGATCACAAAATTCACTTGCATCATCAAGAATATGTGTGGATATAAGAACTGTTGTGTATTTTTTCAATTTTTTTATTAGGTTTTTGATTTCATTCCTGCCAACTGGATCAAGAGCTGATACTGGTTCATCTAAGACCAAAAACTTTGGACGATGTAAAATAGCCTGTGCTATGCCTAATCTCTGTTTCATCCCTCCTGATAATTCTTCTACCTTATATTTATTTTTATTCTGAAGACCTACATCTTTTAGTATTTCATTAATATTCTGAGCAATATACGTTTTATTTAAACCTGATAAACCACCAAAAAATCTTAACGACTCTTCACAAGTCATCCACTGCTTAAAATCTGTGTGCTGTGATAAATAACCAATATCATTTTTAAAATTCAAAATATTTTTTCCATTAAATTTAATTTCCCCTTTTTCATAATTAATAATTCCAGTAATACATTTAATCAATGTTGTTTTCCCAGCACCATTAGGACCTAATAATCCAATACACTCTCCCTCTGAAATATTAAAAGAAATATTTTTCAGTATTTTTCTTCCTCTAAACATTTTATTCACATGCTTAATCTCGATCAATTTTTATTAGCCTCCTTCCAATAATCAAATAAAGAATAGGTCCAATAGTATTAAACAACAAAATTGCGATTGCCCAAGCAATAGGATAATTAACAATTTTTCTTCGTCTATATAAATCGATTAGGGCAATTATTAAAAGTACTACATGTAAAACCAATATTGGTATTAATATTGGCATAATAGTCCCCCAGTCTATTTCTTTTAAGACGTTAATATCAGTATTCATTTTCACCCTCCATTATCATTATTGATAATGATAATGTTACTGTACATTTATTTAAAAATCAATTATTATGTATAAAGTGAGGTGTTATGTATGGAATTCAGTTTATTTAAAAATCAAACACGTTTTAAAATCGCATTAACATTAATCGATAAACCAGAAGGACTTTCTATTATGCAACTCAATGAATTATTAGAAGATGTGCCTCAAGCAACACTGTATAGACATGTAAATGCTATGTTTGAAGAACAATTATTAAAAATTGTAAAGACCAAAAAATTACGTTCTAGTGAAGAAAACTATTATGCAATAAACTCTAAAGGCTATAAAATTGATGAAACAGAGTGGACTCAAGCGAATTACAGTAAAAAAATAGACTTTGTTACTTATTATTTTATGTATGTATTACAATCTTATCAAAATTATCATAAAACAATTAATAAGGATGATAAAGCTACCTTTTCTATTTCAAAACTAAATTTAGAAAACAGTGAATTTGAAAATTTCCAGTCCGATCTTAACTGTTTAATTAATAAATATTACAATGAAAAACAAAATACGAATAACAAAGAGCGAACCATTTCACTTGTTATTATTCCATAACCAATTTTGATTCACTTTACTAGCAAAAGTTAAAACTATTAATACTGTGGTTCATATGATTATTTCTTATGACTATATTGCCAAAATCAACATCGGCCACATTGACTGTAATAATATAATTTGATTTTCCTACTTTTGTAATAGGTATACGAACACATCATATATCTCTCTTTAAAAGACTGTTAGATGGAGTTTTAAAACGTCAAACAGTAGTTCCTCCAGAAATCTTTTTCGTAATAGTATAGTGTAATATGTTTTATATATACCTCTCAAGTTAATCCTAGAAAGATTGGTTAAATATCAAGACACAATATACTGAATTTTTCCACAAAAAACACCTCGACATAATATCGAGGTGTTTTGTATATTTCTTCCAACAATTAACGTTTTGAGAATTGTGGAGAACGACGTGCTTTTTTAAGACCTGGTTTTTTACGTTCTTTCATACGTGGGTCACGTGTTAATAATCCAGCACGTTTTAAAGAACCTCTGTATTCAGGATCTGCTTCTAATAACGCACGTGCAATACCGTGACGAATTGCTTGAGCTTGTCCAGTGAAGCCACCACCATGTACATTAACTAAAACATCGTAGTTACCTTTAGTTTCTGTTACATCAAATGGTTGGTTTAAGTCTAAAATCAATGATTCGAATGGTAAGTAGTCACGCACATCACGATCGTTAACTTTAATGTTACCTTCGCCTGGTACTAAACGTACACGTGCTACTGAGTTTTTACGACGGCCTGTACCTCTATATTCAACTTGTGCCAATGTAATTTCCTCCTTCTAATTAACCACGTAACTCGTAGTTTTCTGGTTGTTGTGCAGCGTGTGGATGTTCAGCGCCACCATATACAAATAATTTTTTACCTTGTTTTTCGCCTAAACGTGAACTTGGTAACATACCTTTGATAGAATTTTCAAGTAAGCGTTCTGGATTATTACGTTTCAATTCTCCAGCAGTAACAGCTTTTAGTCCGCCTGGATGATTTGAGTGACGGTAATAAATTTTATCTTGTTCTTTGTTACCAGTTAATTCGATTTTTGAAGCGTTAATGATGATCACGAAATCACCAGTATCAACGTGTGGTGTGTAAGTTGGTTTATTTTTACCGCGTAAGATAGATGCAACTTCTGATGATAAACGACCTAATGTTTGGCCTTCAGCATCAATTACATACCATTTGCGCTCAATGTTTGATTCATTTGCCATAAATGTTTGACGCATAATAATTGTCCTCCTAAAAATAAATGCTGTGTCTAGATTGTAATCCTGTCTTCACATTCGAACCTATGAGATAAATCACAATCTGCTTTCGATACTTAAATACTGTTACGATTTAAAAGCGTTAGTTTCATTTATTTTGTTAACTGTTCTTCTGCTTTGCTTATATATCTTGTAACACAATAAGTTTCCGGGGCTTATCATGGGGTGGATATAAAACAATACCGTTAATAATCTTATAATTTTATAGGTGTTTTGTCAATCTAATTTAGTCGTTTTGTAAAGATTTTTTACGATAAATTTTGATGTTTTGTCCAAAGTCATTAATTAGATCTTCAGGTGCTAAGTAGATTTTTTCAAGATAAAGGCCTTCTGCTGGTGCGGTAAATGGAACATTATCTCGATTTTTTTGTTCCAATAATGCTGTGACTTCTTCCGGGGAACGGTTCCCCTTTCCTACTTCAATGAGAAAAGCCATTAATACGCGGACCATATTATATAGAAACCCTGATCCTGTAACAATATAATCAAAACCATATGTCGTCATTTCAATTTCACTTTGATATAACGTTCTAACTTTACTTTCTACTTCTGTTTTTTGCGAACAAAATCCTGTAAAATCATGTGTCCCAATAAATTTTTGAGCAGCTTCATTCATACGTTCAATATTTAATTGTTGTGGTACATAAGTCTTCAATCCACTTTCAAATGGATTCTTATGTTCAGCTTGATACACTTTATATCGGTAGCGTTTGCCAACACAATCATATCTACAATGAAAATCCGAATCTACCTGTTTAACTTCTTTGACATAAATATCATCAGGCAAAGCACTGTTCATTGCATATTGCCATTGACTATCAGCAATCTTTAATTCGGTATCAAAATGGAAAAATTGTTCAAGCGCATGGACACCTCGATCGGTACGACTTGATGGATGTATACGAACATCATGTCGATGCATTCGTTTTAGTATCTTTTCAAATTGTTGCTGAACCGTACGACCTTGATTTTGAATTTGAAATCCTAAAAAATTGCTTCCTTGATAGCATATATTGACTAAAATACGCAACGCATTACACTCCTATCAATTTTAATACAAACATTAAACCTGCGATTGGAATCATTGCTAAAATCACAATTGTATCTTTTATCTGCCATTGTAACGTACGATAGCTAGTACGTTGAACATTTGCATCATATCCTCGCACTTCCATAGCTATAGCCAAGTCTTCTGCACGTTGAAATGCAGAAACAATTAATGGAATCATCAAAGGGACAAAGGCTTTTATACGTGCAAATATCCCTCCCGAGCTTATTTCAGATCCTCTTGATTTTTGTGCTAATATAATTTTATCTAATTCATCCATTAGTGTTGGAATAAAACGTAAAGCAATAGACATTATCATACTGAGTTGATGTACGGGTACCTTAATCCATTTCAGCGGATACATCAATTTTTCAAAGGCATCTGTTAAATCAATCGGACTTGTAGATAAGGTCATAATTGTTGCTATCATTACAATAAGAATTAATCTTAGAGAAATAAAAATCCCTTCCAAAACACCCGCACTTTCAATAGTAAACGCACCTATTTGAATCAGTACAAAGCCACCTTTTGTAAACAGTATATGCATCACAAAAGTAAAAATCAGAAAGATAAATATGGGTGTCAGTCCTTTTAATAAAAACCAAAGTTTTATTTTTGCACATATCATAATAGCTAAAATAATAAGTAACAACCATGCAAACGTAGTAAACGAGTGAGCAAAGAATATCGTAATAATAAATAAAAAGACAAAGATTAATTTAGCTCGTGGATCTAATTCGTGTATCAATGATTGTGTAGGTAGATAGCGACCAATAATCAATTTATTTTTCATTTTTGCCGCCACTCCTTATACATTTGAACGAATTCCTCATTTGTAAGTGCCAAATGAGGGAACTTTATTTGATGTTTATCCTCAATATCTTTTTGTAGTTTAACAATATCGGGTAAGGCAATATGCCAATTTGTTATATACTTATCTTTAGCAAACAAATCACGCGGTGTACACACATCAACGATTTGTCCTTCTTTCATAATTACAGTTTGATCTGCATAGCACGCAACATCATTCATATCATGCGTCACCAAAATGATAGTCTTATTATCTTCAAGTTGAAACTTTTTAAGTAGTGTCATAATTTGAAATCTACTTTGAGGATCCAATCCTGCAGTAGGTTCATCTAAAATAATTACATCGGGATTCATTGCTAAAATAGATACGATGGCAATCTTACGCATTTGTCCTCCTGACATTTGGAAGGGGGATAAAGACATAATGTTTCTTGGAAAACCTAATTGCATTAATAAATCAAAGGCATCACTTTTAACTTGTTCTATATCCATACCAAAATTTTTCGGACCAAAGATAATTTCACGTTCCACTGTATCTTCAAATAATTGTGTTTCTGGAATTTGGAAAACCATACCGACTGTTTTACGAATAGTTCTTATATGTTTATCTTTGGTTTTATGATGAATCGTAATGTCACCAACAGAAAGGCTTCCTGTTGTAGGTTTGATAAGGCCATTAATATGTTGAATAAGTGTTGACTTACCGCTTCCCGTTTGTCCTATGAGTGCATAATAGACACCTTGTTCTAAAGCCAAATGAATGTGACTCACTGCTTCTTTTTCATAAGGTGTCCCCTTTTGATAAATATATGTGACATCATTAAAGGTAATACTCATAGTTTGTCCACTAACCCTTCATAAGTAATATAACGATTACTAACTTCTAATTGTTGTGCAATTTTCATTACAAATGGTAAGTCTAAACCAATATCTAATAAACCTTGTTGTGACGAAAAAATGGTCTCAGGTATTCCAGCCTGGTAAACCGTTCCTTTATTCATCACAATCACATAGTCACTACCCATTGCTTCAGTCAAATCATGTGTAATAGAAATAATTGTAATATTTTTTTCTTGTTGGACACGTTTCACTAACTCAAATAAATCTTCTCGTGCTTTAGGATCTAACATAGAATCAGCTTCATCTAAAATAATCACTGAAGGCCCTAATGCTAGTACACCAGCGATAGCAACGCGTTGTTTTTGACCACCAGATAATGATTGTGGCTCACTATCTGCATAATCTAACATATTAACGTCAGAAAGCACCTGTTTAACTATGCGATGCATATTATCATGAGGTACTGAATGATTTTCTAAGCCAAAAGCAACATCGTATTTGACAATTGACCCAACAAATTGGTTTTCTGGGTTTTGCAATACGATACCAATATGTTTACGAATATCTTGTAAATTTTGTGCATTGATAAGGTGATTATTATAAAAAATTTGTCCTTCATTTGCTTGCTCGATACCTACCATCAATTTTGCAAGCGTTGATTTCCCTGAACCATTATGACCGACAATTGTCGTCCATTTACCTTTTGGTATATTAAAAGAAACATGGTCTAAAGTAAATGCAGTATCGCTTTGATATTGAAATGACACATCTTTAAATTTAATTATATTTTCTTCCATAGCCATTGTCAGTCATCCTTATCAAAATTTATGTATTCTATCATATTTTACATGAAATCATATCATCTGTATATTGTCCACATTTTATCAAATATACTGTCTATTTTCTATGTACGTTACTACACAACATCCACTTCAAATAGGATACAAATTAAAAAGCCATAGTCAATTAAACTACAGCTAAATGAAAAAAGCGCGCACCCCATCATGTTTATTGAGTTCACGCTTTAAATGATTATTAAGTTGATGGGGTACTCTGAGCTAGACAATATTTGTATGTGGCAAACATTATCGTTGCACTCATTTGCTTTATATATAAGTTCTAAGTGTATTTATTCAGTGATATATTGTGACATTTCACAATTATACTAATTCAATAATTACTGATTCAGCACCGTCTCCACGACGAGGGCCTACTTTAAGGATACGAGTGTAACCACCTTGACGTTCTGTATAACGGTCTGCGATTTCACCAAATAGTTTTTGAAGTGCAGTTTGTGTTGTCTCATCTTTATTTAAGATGTCAACATTACGTAATGTTTTAGCTGCATTACGACGAGAAGCTAAATCGCCTTTTTTTCCTAAAGTGATTAATTTCTCAACAATACTACGAACTTCTTTTGCACGTGCTTCTGTTGTTTCGATACGTTCACTTACAATAAGTGACGTTGCTAAATCACGTAACATTGCTTTACGTTGGTCAGAAGTACGACCTAATTTTCTGTAACCCATGAGTTAACCTCCTTTATCAATCTTCTTTTCTTAAACCTAAACCTAAATCTTCTAATTTGTATTTAACTTCTTCAAGAGATTTACGACCTAAATTACGCACTTTCATCATATCAGCTTCTGATTTATCAGCTAACTCTTGTACAGAATTGATTCCTGCGCGTTTTAAACAGTTATATGAACGTACAGATAAGTCTAATTCTTCAATAGACATTTCTAATACTTTTTCTTTTTGGTCTTCTTCTTTTTCGATCATAATTTCAGCATTTTGAGCTTCATCAGTAAGACCTACAAAGATATTTAAGTGCTCAGTCATTATTTTAGCAGCTAATGATACTGATTCTTGTGGCGTGATTGAACCATTTGTCCAAACATCCAATGTTAATTTATCAAAATCACTACTTTGACCTACACGTGTATTTTCAACTGTATAGTTTACACGTTCTACAGGTGAATAAAGTGAATCAACAGGAATTACTCCAATTGGTAAATCACTAGTGTTGTTTTGTTCTGCTAATGCGTAACCTCTACCCTTATTAGCAACAAGACGAATTTTAAGATGTCCACCTTTAGACACGGTTGCGATTTTAAGCTCTGGGTTTAAAATCTCAACATCACTATCATGTGTGATATCACTTGCAGTTACTTCGCCTTCATCTCGTACATCAATTTCTAACGTTTTATCCTCTTCAGAATAGATTTTTAATGCTAGTTTTTTGATGTTCATGATAATTGTAGATACATCTTCCACTACATTATCTATTGCTGAAAACTCGTGTAATACGCCTTCAATCTCGATGTATTTAACGGCTGCACCTGGTAATGAAGATAGTAGGATACGACGTAAGGAGTTTCCTAGTGTAGTACCGTAGCCACGTTCTAGTGGTTCAACAACGAACTTACCGAATTTAGCATCATCACTAATTTCAATTGTCTCAATTCTAGGTTTTTCGATTTCTATCATTTACAAATATCCTCCTTAAATACGTCGACTTTAATTTCAAACTGTTTTGCTAAGTGATCAGTGACCTGTAACAATAACAATCAAGAATTAGACGCGACGACGTTTTGGTGGACGACAACCATTATGTGGTACTGGAGTAACGTCTCTGATTGCTGTTACTTCTAAACCAGCAGATTGTAATGCACGGATAGCTGATTCACGACCTGGACCAGGACCTTTAACTGTTACTTCTACAGTTTTCAAACCGTGTTCCATTGCAGATTTTGATGCAGTTTCTGAAGCCATTTGTGCTGCAAAAGGTGTAGATTTTTTAGAACCTTTAAAACCTAATGCACCAGCTGATGACCATGATAATGCATTACCAAATTCATCTGTGATAGTTACAATAGTATTGTTGAATGTTGAACGGATATGCGCAACACCGTTTTCAATATTCTTTTTAACTCTACGTTTACGAGATACTTGTTTACGTGCCATTTATTTTTGCCTCCTTTACCTATTATTTTTTCTTGTTAGCTACAGTTTTCACTGGGCCTTTACGCGTACGAGCGTTATTTTTAGTTTTTTGACCGCGAACTGGTAATCCACGACGGTGACGGATACCACGGTATGATGAAATTTCCATTAAACGTTTAATGTTTAAATTTTGTTCACGACGTAGGTCACCTTCAACTTTAAAGCTATCAACAACCTCACGGATACGACCTAATTCATCATCTGTTAAATCTTTTACACGTGTATCAGCTGAAACATTTGCTTGTTCAACAATTTTTTGAGCTGTTGATGTACCGATACCGTATATATAAGTTAAAGAAATTACAACGCGTTTTTCACGTGGAATATCTACTCCTGCAATACGTGCCATATAAATTTACACCTCTCTTTTAATTAACCTTGTCTTTGTTTGTGCTTAGGATTATCACAAATTACCATAACTTTACCTTTACGTTTAATGACTTTACATTTTTCGCAAATTGGTTTTACTGATGGTCTTACTTTCATTTTTATACCTCCCTATATTATGGAGTGACGATTATTTATAACGATACGTAATTCTACCGCGTGACAAATCATACGGAGACATTTCTACTGTTACTTTGTCGCCAGGAAGAATTCGAATATAATTCATTCTGATTTTACCACTTACATGTGCTAAAATCTCATGACCATTTTCTAATTCTACTTTAAACATAGCATTTGGTAAAGTATCAAGTACTGTACCTTCTAATTCAATTACATCTTGTTTCGCCATTGATTACTTCCCCCTTTTTGCAATAGTAAGGTAATCGTCAATAGACAACTTTAACGATACGAATCTATTTCAGTGACTAGTTAGAATAACTTCAACAAAAGTGCGGGAATTATATCGTCTTATGTCACTCAACTTATTAATCATAGATTAAACCTAAATAAAATCACCATTTAATAGACCGTATAAAGTTGATCTATTTTAAATGATTTAAGATATCAA
This sequence comes from Staphylococcus sp. HMSC063A07, assembly GCF_001836955.1. Lineage (NCBI taxonomy): Bacteria > Bacillati > Bacillota > Bacilli > Caryophanales > Staphylococcaceae > Staphylococcus > Staphylococcus sp. HMSC063A07. The sequence continues at coordinate 55,583 of NZ_KV830905.1, read as the reverse complement.
TGACATCGCTGGTTACTTCGTCAATGTTTTTTGAACCATCAATGTTTTTCAAGACACCTTTTTTATCATAGTATTCTAAAATAGGTTTTGATTGTTTAACATTAACGCTCAAACGGTTGGATACTGTTTCTGGATTATCATCTTCTCGCTGATACAACTTTCCACCATCGATATCGCAAATACCTTCTACCTTTGGAGGATTAAAAACAAGATGATAAGTCGTACCACATGTTTCACATATACGTCGACCTGTTAAGCGATTCATTAGTTCTTCTTCTGGAACTTCTATATTGATAACCGCATCAATATCTCTGTCAAGCTCAGACATAATTTCATTTAATGCCTCAGCTTGATCGATTGTTCTAGGAAAGCCATCCAATAAAAAGCCTTTTTTTGCATCGTCTTCAGAAATTCTTTCTTTAACGATACCTACAGTAACTTCATCAGGGACTAATTCCCCACGATCCATGTATGATTTAGCTTCTTTGCCTAAATCAGTCTCATCTTTAATCGCTTTTCTGAACATGTCACCAGTAGATATATGTGGTATTGGGAATTTCTTAACAATTTCACTCGCTTGAGTTCCTTTACCTGCGCCAGGTAGACCCATTAAAATGATATTCATAAATGCCCTCCTACAAGTTATCTACCACCAAAGCCTTTATATTCTTTTTGGCTTACTTGAGCTTCTAAAGATTTCATAGTTTCAATTGCTACACCAATAACGATAAGCAAGCTTGTACCACCAATTTGAATGGATTGTGGTAAGCTCATAAACTTAGTCGCTAAAATCGGTAAAATAGCAATAACTGCTAAGAAAATAGAACCTACAAAAGTTAAGCGATATAGCACTTTAGTAATATACTTTTTCGTTTGGTCGCCAGGACGAATACCTGGTACATAACTACCTTGTTTCTTCAAATTATCGGCCATTTTTTCAGGATTAACTTGAACAAATGCGTAAAAGTAAGTAAACGCAATAATTAACACAACATAAACAATCATACCATAAGTATTGGATGGGTTCGCAGTTTGAGATATAGTTTGAGCCCAATCTGCTTTAGGGAAGAACAACGTTAATGTTCTTGGCAATAAGAAGAACGCCATCGCAAAGATTACTGGTATAACCCCTGCTGAGTTAACTTTCAAAGGTAGATAAGTTGCTTGTGAACCTAATCGTTGAGCTGATTGTTTTTTCGCATATTGAATAGGTATCTTACGCTTCGCTTCAAGTACATAAATTGCACCGATTGTTAGCAAGATTAAACCTACTACTAAACCTATCACTTTTAACCATGCTAAAGTCGTATCATCGTTACCAACAAATGCTTGTTGCGCAAATTGGATGATAGATGATGGTAAAGTGGATAAGATACCCGCGAAGATAATGATTGAAATACCATTACCTACACCAAACTGTGTGATTTGGTCTCCAAGCCAAATTAAAAATGCTGTTCCTGTTGTTAAGACAATCGCAATTAACAAATAACTCATCACGGATTGATTAATAACCAATTTACCGCCTAGATAATTGTTAAATTGGAATGCCATACCTATTGACTGAACAAAAGCCAATATAATTGCAAAGTAACGTGTGACGTTACTTAATTTTCTTTTACCTACTTCACCTTGTTTCGCCCATTCAGAAAACTTAGGTACGATATCCATCTGTAATAGTTGCATTACGATAGATGCAGTGATGTATGGCATAATACCCATTGCAAAAATTGAAAAGTTCTTTAAGGCTCCGCCACCAAACGTATTTAGCAAAGCAGCAACACCTTGATCCGAACCTTGATGTGCAAAGGGTTCAGGATTTACTCCTGGAGCTGGGATATACGTCCCAATCTTAAAAATAATTAACATTGCTAGAGTGAAGAAAATCTTGTTACGAACTTCTTTAGTTGTAAAAAAGCTCACAAGCGTTTGAAACATTAGATCACCTCGTGTGCTCCACCTTTTGCATCAATAGCATCTGCTGCTGAAGCTGAAAATTTATGAGCTTTCACTGTTAATTTTTTCTCAAGTGAACCATTACCTAGTACTTTAATACCAGATTTTTCATTCTTCACAACACCAGTTTCAACTAATAAAGCTGGAGTTACTTCAGTACCATCTTCAAATTTATTAAGTTGGTCTAAGTTAACAATAGCATATTCCTTACGGTTAATGTTAGTAAAACCACGTTTAGGTAAACGACGGAATAAAGGCAATTGTCCACCTTCAAAACCTGGTCTTACGCCACCACCTGAACGTGCTTTTTGACCTTTTTGACCGCGACCACTTGTTTTACCGTTACCAGTTGCAGCACCACGTCCAACACGATTGCGTTCTTTACGTGATCCTTCAGCTGCTTTTAACTCATGTAATTTCATTCTCTCGGCACCTCCTTATTTATTTTTCTTCTACTGATAATAAATGTTTTACTTTGTTGATTTGCCCACGAATTGCAGGGTTGTCTTCAACAACTACTGAACTGTTTGTCTTTTTAAGACCCAATGCTTCAACAGTTTTACGTTGTGTTTCAGGACGACCAATAACACTACGCGTGAGGGTAATTTGTAATTTAGCCATTATTTATTTTCCCTCCTTAATTGTATAATTCTTCTACTGTTTTGCCACGTAATTTCGCAACATCTTCAGCATTTTTAAGGTTTTGTAATCCATTGATTGTTGCACGAACCATATTGATTGGTGTGTTTGAACCTAATGATTTACTTAAGATATCAGTAATACCTGCTAATTCTAATACCGCACGAACTGGACCACCAGCGATAACACCAGTACCAGGTGCAGCAGGTTTCATGAATACGCTACCTGAGCCATAACGACCAGTGATAGTATGAGGAGTTGTTCCTTCTACACGTGGAACGACTACTAAATCTTTTTTAGCTGCTTCTACAGCTTTTTTGATAGCTTCAGGTACTTCTTGTGCTTTACCAGTACCGAAACCTACACGACCTTTTTTGTCTCCTACTACTACTAATGCAGTGAAACGGAAACGACGTCCACCTTTAACAACTTTCGCAACACGGTTGATTGTTACAACGCGTTCTTCAAATTCTTTCGCTTCTTCTTCTCTACGAGCCATGTAATTGTCCCTCCTTTAAATTAAAATTCTAATCCGCTTTCTCTTGCAGCATCTGCTAATGCTTTTACACGACCATGGTATAGGTAACCTCCGCGGTCAAATACAATAGCTTTAATGCCTTTGTCATTGGCTTTTTTAGCAATTGCTTCACCAACTTTTGTAGCTAAATCTACTTTAGAAGTTGAGTCACTAGCAATATCTTTATCTTTAGATGATGCTTGTACGATTGTTTCGCCTTTTACATCATCAATAATTTGTGCGTAAATATGTTTATTTGAACGATAAACATTCAAACGAGGTTTTTCAGCTGTACCAGATAAGCTAGTACGAACACGTGCATGTCTTTTTAAACGCACTTTATTTTTATCAATTTTACTGATCATTGTTATACTCCTTTCTTTCGAGAGTTATCTATTATTTACCAGTTTTACCTTCTTTACGGCGAACGTATTCACCTTGGTAACGAATTCCTTTACCTTTATAAGGTTCTGGAGGTCTTACTGCGCGAATGTTAGAAGCAATTGCTCCAACTTGCTCTTTAGATACGCCAGATACTTTGATTGTAGTATTCTTTTCAACAGCAAATGTGATACCATTTTCTGCTTTAATTTCTACAGGGTGAGAATATCCCACATTTAATACTAAATTAGTTCCTTGCATTTGAGCACGGTAACCAACACCAACAAGTTCAAGCGTTTTTTCATAACCTTGTGATACACCTTGCACCATGTTGTTTAATAAAGCACGAGTAGTACCATGAACTGTACGATCATCTTTAGAATCTGATGGTCTTACTACTTCGATAGTGTTTTCTTCTTGTTTAAAAGACATTTTTTCATCAAAAGTTCTTGATAATTCCCCTTTTGGACCTTTAACAGTTGCAGTATGACCATCAAATGTAACTGTTACGTCTGTAGGAATATTAATAATTTTCTTACCAACACGACTCATGTTAGGGCACCTCCTTATTTATTATTACCAAACGTATGCGATAATTTCTCCACCAACATTACGTTTTCTTGCTTCTTTATCAGTGATAACACCTTCAGATGTAGAAACTAATGCGATACCTAAACCATTTAATACTTTAGGCACTTCGTTAGCTTTAGCATAAACACGTAAACCTGGTTTAGAAATACGTTTTAAACCTGTGATAACACGTTCGTTATTTTGACCATATTTTAGGAATAAGCGAAGAACACCTTGTTTATCGTCTTCAACGAATTCTACGTTTTTAATGAAACCTTCATTTTTTAAGATTTCAGCAATTTGTTTTTTAATGTTTGATGCAGGTAACTCTAATTTATCGTGACGCACCATGTTAGCGTTTCTCACTCGAGTTAGCATATCTGCAATTGGATCTGTCATTGTCATTGATTGTTGCCTCCTTTCAGACTCTTAATAATTACCAACTAGCTTTGCGTACGCCAGGAATTTGACCTTTATAAGCTAATTCACGGAAACAAATACGGCATAATTTAAATTTACGGTATACAGAATGTGGACGTCCACAACGTTCACAACGTGTGTATTCGCGTACTGCATATTTTTGTTTTTTTTGTTGCTTAGCAACCATTGAAGTTTTAGCCACTTAATTAGCCTCCTTTTTTAGAGATTATTTACGAAATGGCATACCGAAGTTTGATAACAATTCACGAGCTTCCTCGTCAGTGTTAGCAGTTGTTACGATAACAATATCCATTCCTCTTACTTTGCTTACTTTATCATAATCGATTTCAGGGAAAATTAATTGTTCTTTAATACCTAAAGTGTAGTTACCGCGACCATCAAATGCTTTTTTAGAAACACCATGGAAGTCACGTACACGTGGTAATGAAACTGCGATTAATTTATCTAAGAATTCATACATTCTTTCACCGCGAAGTGTTACTTTTGCACCGATTGGCATACCTTCACGTAAACGGAATGTTGCGATTGATTTTTTAGCTTTAGTTACTAATGGTTTTTGACCAGTGATTAATTCTAATTCTTCAACTGCACTATCTAAAACTTTAGAGTTTTGAACAGCATCACCGACACCCATGTTAACTACGATTTTTTCGATTTTTGGTACTTCCATTACTGAACTGTAGTTAAACTTTTTAACCAAGTTTTCAGTAACTTCTGTGTTGAATTTTTCTTTTAAACGGTTCAAAGTGGATCCTCCTTTCGATTATTTATTAATTATTAGATTTGATTTCTTCGCCTGACTTTTTAGCAATACGAACTTTTTTACCATCAACAAATTTATAACCAACACGTGTAGGTTCATTTGTTTTAGGGTCTAATAATTGTACGTTAGAAACATGGATAGCTGCCTCTGTTTCTAAGATTCCACCTTCAGGATTTAATTGAGTTGGTTTTTGGTGTTTTTTAATAACATTTACACCTTCCACAACGACACGGTCTTTTTTAGGTTCAGTAGCAATAACTTTTCCTTCTTTACCTTTGTCTTTACCTGCGATAACTTTTACGTTGTCACCTTTTTTGATATGCATGTGGGCACCTCCTTAAATATTATGGTTATTGTTTGTTTATAGTACTTCTGGTGCTAATGAAACGATTTTCATGAAGTTACCTTCACGTAATTCACGAGCAACAGGACCAAAGATACGAGTACCACGTGGGCCTTTGTCATCACGAATAATGACACATGCATTTTCATCAAATTTGATATATGAACCATCATCACGGCGAACACCTGACTTAGTTCTAACTATAACAGCTTTTACTACATCGCCTTTTTTAACAACGCCACCTGGTGTTGCATTTTTAACAGTACAAACAATTACATCACCAATGTTCGCAGTTTTGCGACCAGATCCACCTAACACTTTGATTGTAAGAACTTCACGAGCACCAGAGTTGTCTGCCACTTTTAATCGAGTTTCTTGTTGGATCATTCGTTAAACCTCCCTTATCTTTAATCTTGTATTAAATAATTACTGACTCTTCAACAATTTCTACTAAACGAAAACGTTTTGTTGCTGATAAAGGACGAGTTTCTTGGATTTTAACAATGTCTCCTAATTTAGCTGAATTGTTTTCATCATGAGTTTTGTATTTTTTAGAGTATTTTACACGTTTACCGTATAATTTGTGTGTTTTGTAAGTTTCTACTAATACAGTGATAGTTTTGTCCATTTTGTCAGAAACTACTCTGCCAGTGTAAACTTTGCGATCATTTCTTTCACTCACTTTTACAACCTCCTCTTTTATTGATTAGCCTTGCTTTGTTCAATTTCTCTTTCACGAGCGACAGTTTTTAGACGTGCAATCGTTTTTCTTACTGTGCGAATACGTGCAGTTTCCTCTAATTGACCTGTAGCTAACTGAAAGCGTAGGTTAAAAAGTTCTTCTTTTGAAGATTTGATTTGTTCTTCGATTTCTGAAGTGGTTAAGTCTCTAATTTCCTTAGCTTTCATTTGTTTCACCACCCAATTCTTCACGTTTTACAAACTTAGTTTTAACTGGAAGTTTGTGACTAGCTAAACGCAATGCTTCACGAGCAACTTCTTCTTGTACACCAGCAATCTCGAATAAGATACGACCTGGTTTCACAACTGCGATCCAACCTTCAACAGCACCTTTACCGGCACCCATACGAACTTCTAAAGGTTTTTTAGTATATGGTGTATGTGGGAAGATTTTAATCCAAACTTTCCCGCCACGTTTCATGTAACGTGTCATAGCAATACGAGCAGATTCGATTTGACGAGATGTAATCCAAGACGTTGTAGTTGCTTGTAATCCATACTCACCAAATGTTACATAGTTACCGCCTTTTGAACGACCAGTTGTTTTTGGACGATGTTGACGACGATATTTAACACGTTTTGGTAGTAACATTATTATTTTCCTCCTTCACTAGTGTTCTTAGTAGGAAGAACTTCTCCACGATAAATCCATACTTTAACGCCTAATTTACCATAAGTAGTGTCGGCTTCAGCATGTGCGTAATCAATGTCAGCACGCAATGTATGAAGTGGAACAGTTCCTTCAGAATATTGTTCGGCACGAGCGATGTCTGCGCCACCTAAACGACCAGAAACTTGAGTTTTGATACCTTTAGCACCTAACTTCATAGCTCTTGAAATCGCTTGTTTTTGTACACGGCGGAATGATGCACGATTTTCTAATTGACGTGCAATGTTTTCAGCAACTAAACGTGCATCGATATCAATTTTTTTGATTTCAACAACGTTGATGTGTACTTTCTTATCAGTTAAATTGTTTAATTTGTTACGAAGTTTTTCAATTTCTGAACCGCCTTTACCGATTACCATACCAGGTTTACCAGTATGAATCGCAATGTTAATTCGGTTAGCTGCACGTTCAATGTCAACGTGTGAAACTGATGCTTCTTTTAATTCGTTATCAATAAATTTACGGATTTTTAAATCTTCGTGTAGTAATGATGCAAAGTCTTTTTCAGCATACCATTTTGCTTCCCAATCACGGATGATACCGACACGAAGTCCGATAGGATTAATTTTTTGACCCACAGTGTTCCCTCCTTAAATAATTATTAAGCTTCTTTAGCTTCTTCTTTTCCGTCACTTACGACGATAGTGATGTGGCTAGTACGTTTGTTAATTGCACTTGCACGGCCTTGTGCACGTGGACGGAAACGTTTTAAAGTTGGTCCTTCATTAGCATATGCTTCTTTAACAACTAATTCATCAGTGTTCATATCATAGTTGTGTTCAGCATTTGCTAAAGCGGACATTAATACTTTTTCAATTACTGGTGATGAAGCTTTGTTTGTCAATTTTAAAATTGCAATTGCTTCAGCAGCATTTTTACCTCTGATTAAGTCAAGAACTAATCTAACTTTACGAGGTGCGATTCTTATAGTTCTAGCAACCGCTTTTGCTTCCATTAGGATTTCCTCCTCTACTTATATATGTTATCTTCTTGTTTTCTTGTCGTCTGCTGCATGTCCTTTGAATGTACGAGTTGGAGCAAATTCACCTAATTTGTGACCAACCATATCTTCAGTAACATAAACAGGTACATGCTTACGTCCATCGTATACTGCAAATGTATGTCCAATGAAATTAGGGAAAATTGTAGAACGACGAGACCATGTTTTAATTACTTGTTTTCTTTCACTTCCGTCTTGAGCTTCAACTTTTTTCATTAAATGATCATCGACGAAAGGTCCTTTTTTAATACTACGAGCCATTTGGGCGCCTCCCTTCTTATTGTGTGCGTGCAGCTTTACGCCGCACACCCAAATAAGTTGATTTTATTATTTTCTCTTACGTCCACGTACGATAAGTTTATCTGATGCTTTTTTACCACGACGTGTTTTCTTACCAAGAGTTGGTTTACCCCATGGAGACATTGGAGATGGTCTACCGATTGGAGCACGACCTTCACCACCACCGTGTGGGTGATCGTTAGGGTTCATTACAGAACCACGAACTGTAGGACGGATACCTTTCCATCTTGAACGTCCTGCTTTACCTACGTTAACAAGTTCATGTTGTAAGTTACCAACTTGTCCAATTGTTGCTCGGCATGTTGATAGCACCATACGAACTTCACCAGAACGCAATCTGATTAATACGTATTTACCTTCTTTACCAAGTACTTGAGAGCTGGCACCTGCTGAACGCGCAAGTTGTCCACCTTTTCCTGGTTTTAATTCAATGTTATGGATGATAGTACCAACAGGTATGTTTTGTAATGGTAATGCGTTACCAACTTTGATGTCAGCGTCTTCACCACTTTCAACTACTTGTCCTACTTCTAATCCTTTAGGTGCGATAATATAGCGTTTTTCACCATCTGCATATACTAATAATGCAATATTTGCTGATCTGTTTGGATCATACTGAATAGAATCAACTTTAGCTGTGATTCCATCTTTATTACGTTTGAAATCGATAACACGGTATTGACGTTTGTGGCCGCCACCATGATGGCGTACTGTCAATTTACCTTGGTTGTTACGTCCCGCTCTTTTCGGTAGCGGTTGTAATAATGACTTTTCTGGAGTTGTTTTAGTAATCTCCGCGAAATCTAATGAAGTCATATTACGACGACCATTTGTTATTGGCTTATATTTTTTAAGAGCCATTGTCGCTTACCTCCTTATTGGTAATTTTATTTTAGTTAAATAAGTCGATTGATCCTTCTTTTAATGTAACAATCGCTTTTCTTCGTTTATTCGTATAACCTTGGTATCGGCCCATACGTTTTTTCTTAGGTTTATAGTTCATGATGTTGACATTTGCAACTTTAACGTCAAAGATTTCTTCAACAGCATCTTTAACTTGTGTTTTGTTCACACGAGTATCAACGTCAAATGTATATTTTTCTTCTGCCATAGCTTCTGAAGATTTTTCAGTGATTACGGGGCGCTTAAGAATGTCTCTAGCTTCCATTATCCGAGCACCTCCTCAACTTTTTTAGCAGCTGCTTCAGTGATGATTACACTGTCAGCACTTGAAATATCTAATACGTTTAAACCAGTCGCTGTAGTAACTTGTACTCCAGGAATATTACGTGCAGATAATGCTACGTTTACATCTTCATTTTCTGTCACTACTAAAACTTTTTTAGGTTGTTCTAATGTAGTTAACACGTTTTTGAATTCTTTCGTTTTAGGTGTTTCGAAACCAAAGCTATCTACAACTGTGAATCCATTTTCTTTAACTTTGAATGACAATGCTGAACGTAACGCTAAACGACGCATTTTCTTAGGCATTTTATAAGCATAGCTTCTTGGAGTTGGTCCAAATACGATACCACCACCACGCCATTGTGGCGCACGAATCGTACCTTGACGCGCACGTCCTGTACCTTTTTGTCTCCATGGTTTACGTCCACCGCCACGAACTGCTGAACGATTTTTAACAGCATGTGTTCCTTGGCGTAATGAAGCACGTTGTAATGTAATTGCTTCAAAAAGCACGCTGTTATTTGGTTCAATGCCGAATACTGCATCGCTAAGTTCTACTGAACCTGCTTTAGAACCGTCTACTTTTAATACATCATAATTAGCCATTATGCATTTTCCTCCTTTCGCTACTTAATTATTTATTACCTTTTTTAATTGAAGATTTAATTTCTACTAAGCCTTTTTTAGCTCCTGGAACATTACCTTTTACAAGGATAACGCCATTTTCAGTATCAACTTGTACTACTTCTAAGTTTTGTACAGTCACTGTGTTACCACCCATACGTCCAGGTGCTTTTTGACCTTTAAATACTCTTGAAGCATCAGAAGCCATACCTACTGAACCTGGTGCTCTGTGGAAATGAGAACCGTGAGCCATTGGTCCACGTGCTTGACCATGTCGTTTAATAGCACCTTGGAAACCTTTACCTTTAGATACGCCTGTTACATCAATGATGTCGCCAGCTTCAAATGTATCAACTGAGACTTCTTGACCTACTTCGTATTCATCAACATTGACGTTTCTGAATTCACGAATGAAGCGCTTAGGTGCTGTGCCTGCTTTTTTAGCATGACCTTCAGCTGGTTTCGTTGCATATTTGTTTGATTTTGCATCTTTTTTATATGCTTGTTTGTCTTCAAAACCTACTTGAATAGCATTGTATCCATCTACTTCTTCAGTTTTCTTTTGCAATACTACGTTTTGACTTGCTTCTACTACTGTAACTGGGATTAATTCACCATTTTCTCCAAATACTTGAGTCATCCCAATTTTTCTTCCTAAGATTCCTTTGGTCATCGAAAGTCCACCTCCTAAAATTTTCTATTATAATTTAATTTCGATGTCTACACCAGATGGTAAGTTTAAGCCCATTAAAGCATCAACTGTTTTTGGTGTTGGGTTCACAATATCGATTAAACGTTTGTGTGTACGTTGTTCGAATTGTTCACGAGAATCTTTATACTTATGCACCGCACGGATAATTGTATAAACTGATTTTTCAGTTGGTAACGGAATTGGTCCAGAAACATCTGCACCAGAACGTTTTGCAGTTTCAACAATTTTTTCTGCTGATTGATCAATCACACGGTGATCATAAGCTTTTAATCTGATTCTGATTTTTTGTTTTGCCATAATTTTCCCTCCTTATTCGTCTACATTTAAGTGATAGACTTCTCCACGAAAACTATCTGCCACAACGCCATGGCAAAGCGGCCGGGTGTGTCAGTAACCTTTCGCTTCATCGCTTCTTACAAGTCCAACATTAGATATGATACAGTAAAAACCCATCTAATTCAAGGGGTTTCTGTATTTTTTCTAACCTTGTCTAACACATACCTTTGTATTGTACTTGATAATTACAGTCAGTTCAACTGTTTTTCGCATTTTTAGTCATTAATTATTTAGGTAATATTAGTTTACAGCCTTTTTAATTTCTATATATCTTTTTTTTACATATAATATAGGTAAATGGAGGTGTCGTTACATGAAACATAGTATTAAAGTTACACTTTCACTTATTAGTGTATTTATATTAGTATGTGAATTCTTTTATGGAATCCCCTTTTTAGGTGGAATGATTATCTTTAGTTATTTTTGGCAACCGTTATTATTTAATGCATTTTTATATTTAGTATTGGTTATAATCTTGCTTTTCGATAAACAAAATGCCATTAAGCCTATGCTAGTTATACCTTTAATTGGAATTGTCGGGTCACTTATTGCAATTCTTCCAATTATTGGGATGATTACGCATTGGATTTTATTCTTCTTGATGGTATTTTTCTTATTTATCGTCTTAAGCGCTCCAACTTATCTACCTAATAAAAATGCGCGTGTTGTTTATACACAGTATAAAGATGATAAACATGAGAATCGCTGATTTAATTAAAACGAAGCGGGATAACATTCATTTTGAATTCGTAGTCCCGCCCCGACAAAAGGTTGGCTAAGATTGAAAAAACTTGGTATAAACGCATTTTCAATCAAGTCAACTATTGTCCATATGTAATTAAGATCCTAAAACATGATTCATATGTCTTAGGATCTTTTTAATTTTAACCGTGTACAAACACGAAATATAAAATGAAGAGCACCATTAATACATACATGATTGGATGCACTTCTTTATGTTTTTTAGTAATAAGCATTGTAATTGGGTAGAAAATAAAACCACACGCAATTCCAGTAGCAATAGAATACGATAAAGGCATCATGATAATTGTAATAAACGCTGGAACAGCTACTTCGAACTTTTTCCAATCAATTTCAGCAAAGTTTGCCGCCATCAATACCCCAACAACAACAAGGGCTGGTGTAGTAACAGCACTTGTTACAACTTGCATCAATGGGCTGAAGAATAATGCCAATAAGAAGCAACAACCTGTCACGATACTCGCAAATCCTGTTCTTGCTCCTACAGCAACACCAGAAGTAGATTCTATATATGATGTTGTCGTTGTCGTACCAAATATTGCACCGACGATCGTTGCTAGTGAGTCTGAAAATAATGCTCTACCTGCACGTGGGAGTTTATTATCTTTCATAATACCTGCTTGAGTTGCAACCGCAACTAATGTACCTGCAGTATCAAAGAAATCAATAAATAAAAACGTTAATATTACAATTAAAAATTGAATCGTAAACAGTTGTGATGGATCTTTAAATGCTTCGAAAGCTGCCCCAAATGTTGGTTTAATACTTGGAACATGTCCTACTATACCTGAAGGTGCATGAATAAGTCCCGTTACCATTCCAACAATTGCAGTAATCACCATTCCTATAAAAATTGAACCAGGTACTTTCTTAGCATATAAAATAACCGTTACAACAATACCTAATATCGCTAATAATACTGGCCCTTCTGTTAACTTTCCAAGCGTTACAAGTGTGGATTTGTTTTTCACAATGATTCCAGCGCTTTGTAAACCAACAAAGGTGATAAATAAACCAATACCAGCCGATACTGCCATTTTCATTTGATATGGGATGGCATTAATAATGACTTCGCGCCAACCAGAAATTGTCAAACAGGCAAACACAATTCCTGAGAAAAGCACACCTGTTAATCCGATTTGCCATGGAATACCCAAATTTAATACTACTGTAAATGCAAAGAAGGCATTTAATCCCATACCTGGTGCTAATGCAATAGGGTATCTCGCTATCAATCCCATAAATAAAGAACCAACAAAAGCTGCTAACGCAGTTGCTACAAAAATCGCTCCTTGATCCATCTTCATGTCTGGAGTTACACCCTTAACTCCTGCAAGACTTAAGACATGTGGATTGACAGCCAATATATAAGCCATGGATAAAAATGTCGTTATCCCACCAATAATTTCCTTCTTATAATTCGTGTTATTTTCGTCAAATTGGAAATATTTTCTCACCGTAAAATGCTCCTTTTAATAAAATACTTTAATAGTTTAATACCTATTAGTAGAAAAAACAATAGCAAATACGAACTTTATTATTATAAATCTTCATTTTGTTCGAATTATTTATAGTTTTAAATTTTTCAATGCATCTTTAAACGGATTATTTTCCAACTTTTCATCAGATGACATATATTTCTTCATTTCCTTTTTAGATATCTTATTATTATTTTTATGCTTCATACGCTCATCCATATGTCGTTGTGTTTCCGTATAGCCGCAAATACAACGATATGTCGCTTCTTTCCCTTTACCAAATAATGTCATTTTCTTCTTACAATTTGGACATCTTGCATTCGTTTTACGTTGCACATTCTTTTTCGTTTTACAAGAAGGATCTTGGCATACTAGCATCTGCCCATTCTTTGTTTTTACTTTAATCATAAATTTCCCACATGTAGGACATTCTGTTGTAGTTAAGTTATCATGTTTATATGTCTGCACACTATTTTTAATGTCATGCACTATTTTTGTCGTAAAATCTTGCATTTCCTGTATAAATTTCCGCTGATTATACTTACCTTTTTCAATTCGAGTTAATTTTTCTTCCCATTCTGCAGTTAATAGCGGTGAAGTTAAGGCTTCTGGTGCTAAATCTAATATTTGTTGTCCTTTAGATGTGACCTTAATCTTTCCGTCTGTTGATTCAATTGCATTAATATTGAAAAGTTTTTCAATAATGTCTGCCCGAGTCGCTACGGTGCCAATACCTCCAGTTTGTTTAAGCATTTGTGCATATTTCTTATCTTGTATATGAATAACTTGTTGTGGTGATTCCATCGCTTTTAATAACGTTCCTTCATTAAAATAATCTGGTGGTGTTGTTTGATGTTTCTTTATATTTGTTTGTGAAATTGGATATTGTTGCCCTTGACGGAAAGGTTGTTTCTTTACTTCAGTTTGCGTTGTGTCAAATAAGGCTTTATATCCTAGTTGCAAAGGTATGTTTTCTTTCATTTTAAACTGGTGCTGTGCTACTTCTAACTTAACCGTTGTCATTTCATATTGGTATGGTTCCATTAATGATGCAATAAAGCGCTCAGCCACAAGCATATATATTTTTTGTTCTCTTGCAGTAAGTTGATTTAAATCTGGTCTAATTTCAGTTGGAATGATCGCATGATGATCTGAAACTTTTTTATCATTAATGATATTTAGTTTTGTATTGAACGACTTTTTCATTAGATTTTTAACTGCAACTTTGTAATCAGTTGCAAGTAAAGCTTGCAGTCGTTCAGAGAACGTTTCTACCATATCACTAGTTAAAAAGTTAGAATCGGTTCTAGGATAAGTCACTAATTTATGTCGTTCATATAAATTTTGTAACGTGTTCAGAGTTTCTTTAGGTCCCATTTTAAATCGGCGGTACGCCTCTTGTTGTAAATCAGTTAAGTTAAACAATGCTTGCGGATAGCTTTTTTTACGCTTTGTCTCAACAGTCGTCACTTGAATATTATTTTGTGCGATGGCTTTAACGATATGCTCTAAATCTTCTCTTTGTTTAAAGCGTTGCTGTGAGTCCAAATCAAACTCATAGCCAGCAACTTTAATATGCAATGTGTAGTAATCTTCAGGTTTGAATTGCTTGATTTCTTTCTGACGCTCATACACTAATTGAATGGTTGGCGTTTGCACACGTCCTAATGATAATTGAGCATCATATTTAGTCGTTAAAGCACGTGTTGCGTTAATCCCTACAATCCAATCAGCTTCACTGCGCGCTAATGCTGCTTGATACAGATGATTATATTTTCTCCCGTCTTGTAAGTTCTTAAAACCTTGTTGAATTGCTTTTTTAGTAACTGAACTAATCCACAAACGTTGAATTGGCTTTTTATTGCCTACTTTGTCTAAGATAAGCCGCGCAACAAGTTCGCCTTCTCTACCCGCATCAGTAGCAATAATCACGTTATTTACCTGCTTATTTAACAATAATGATTTCACTGTTTTAAATTGCTTGCTTGTTTTTCCAATTACTATCGTTTTCATATGTTTGGGAATAATGGGCAAATCGTTTAAATTCCATGTCTGATATCTTTTGTCGTAATGCTCGGGTTGAGCATTGGTTACTAAATGTCCAAGTGCCCAGGTCACAATATATTTTTCGTTTTCTATATAACCGTTTTTCTTATGCGTTATGTGTAAAGCATCTGCTATATCTCTCGCAACAGAAGGTTTTTCAGCTAAAATTAAAGATTTCATAATAAGTCCTTTCATTTCAAGTGTCACCATATTCGACACTATTTTGTCATTAATAGTCTTATTGTAACATGTGATTTCACATGCAAAGCTTTTAATTGTTGACGATTATTCTTATAATTAACTTAACTATAAGGTGCGGGAGGTAAATCAATGGAAATTCATAAACTCACAGAATTAGCAACGATTAAGTCATTTATAGAAGCTTCGAGTTACATTCAGACCTCATATTTATATAAATTGCCTCAAAATTATGATGATATAGATACTTTATTAACCAAGGCAATACATTTTCCAGGTGTATTTGCATGTGCAGATAATAACAATGATATAAAGGCCATTTTGTTTGCTTTCTCTTATGCAAAAGATTGTTATAAAGTCATTGGTCCATTTACTAAAGGAGAGCATGACTTAACTGTGGAGGATTTTCAAGCGTTATTTAATGCATTAAATTCAAATGTATCTGCTCATTCGATTTTTAATTTTTCTTTTGAAGAAGGACTCCAAACGTATTATCCATTGATGGATGCTATTCATGCGCATTATAATTTCACGGATTACTATCTAGAAGCCTATAAGCAAACACATGCGGAGACAATTAATCCTAATATTATTGAATATCATACAGCTTTTTACCGTCATTTTGCTAAGTTGCATCATGATACTTTTAAACACGGCGCACATACAGCAGAAGAACTTATCGCTACATTAGATGATTACCATCGTTTATTCCTTTTTGTTAGTGAAGGCATCTTAAAAGGTTATCTGTATCTACAAATTGATACTACTGGTTCCCATGCTGAAATTAAATACTTTAGCTCTCACTCAGATTATCGTTTCATGGGCATTGGCTTTGATTTATTAAGTTATGGACTGAATTATGCCTTTAAGCACTATGAAATTAAAAAAGTTCATTTTAAAATACGAAGTAAAAATACAAAACTTGTATCACGCTTTAATGAACTTGGTTTCAAAGTCAATTATGAATATAAAAAATTTAAACTTGAACAATTCACTAAGCCTACAAGTAGCAACTAAAAAGTGATTTGGACAAGTCTGGGACATCATTACGTTTTAAGCTATGAACTAAATATTGACGGATTGAAAATACGCTGATACCAACCTTTTTCAATCCTTGTCAACCTTGTTGGAGCGGGACTACGAATTCATAATGAATACTGTTCTGCTCCAGTTCTTGTTTGTATGATTACGGTTTTTACCCAATCATAATATATCCTGTTATTTATGATACAAAGACTGCTTGATATACATATAGTATAACGATACTAATCATTATCGTTAAATTGGTCACCATGCCAATAAACGGTAGCGTTTTGTATTTAAATTGAATTGCGTAAGGAATAATAGCTACACCTACTGGTAATAGCCAAGTAACAAACAATGTCGTTCTAATCATTGGATCGGAGACCGGCAAGAAGAAATAGACTGCCAGACCTGCTGCCAAACCAACGCCGTAATGAATTGCTAAGTACTTTATTGCTACAGCAATATAATTCCGTTCAATTTGGAAGTTAAGCATCATTCCCAGTAGTATCATTGATAATGGCATATTAGCCTTTGATAAAATGCTAAAGAAGTCAATAGCAATATGTGGCAGATGAATGTTAAACATATTAAGTGAAAACATCGTGATATAAGTTACTAGAGGAACAGACTGAACTAACTTTTTAGCTAAAAATTTAAAATTAAATTGATCGGTACCTTCACTATAGTAACTCCCAACAAAGTATGTTACGCCAAACATAATGATAGCTCCCCCAATATCAGCCATACCAAAATAAATCAACCCTTTTTGAGGCCATATCGCTTCTACTAATGGATAGGCAAATAATCCTATATTTAAAGCTGCCATCATCATTCCCACTGATCCACGCATATTATTTGAATACCTTTTAAACAGCCAAATTATAAAGACTTTAGATAATACACCGTAAACGAGCATCATAATAGGCAATATTACAAAAGACATATCTAAATCTGCTTGATTTAAATTTACAATCACCAGAGAAGGCAAAGTGACATTAATTACAAGTGTTGCTAGTACCTGGCTATCAGCCGCTTTAACAAAGTGAATGCGCTTAAGAAAATAACCAAGCCCTATTAGCAAAATAATCATAACAAATTGTTCAGTCACGATACGCCCTTCTTTCATTTAAAGTTTATATATACATTAAAGTACTCTATCATAGTTTTACTTCGGTTTAGAAGTCTTTATATTCATGATATAATTCTTTTAACCATTATTTTATGATGACAAAGGAGTTCATTTTATGGATTTAGAAGCTAAATTAGCTGAATTGAAATATGATTATGTTCGCTTGCAAAATGATTTAGAAAAAAAAGAATCGTTAAATCAAAATGTTGATCCATTGATTGGACAATTAGCTGAAATTGAACAGCAAATTGCAACATTACGGTCAAAAATGCGTCATAATTAATCATCTAGTCATATTAACATTAACATGCTATGATAGGCTCTGGCCTAGAAAGGAAGTCTAAAATGCAACTATATCTGATACTTTTACCTATTTTATATCTCGTTGTGAGCTATATTAGCATTTATAAAATGCCAACAATTTTCACAAGAATATTGCGCATTATTATGGGGATATTACTACTCTTCGTAATTGCAATCACTACTCTGCAATTCCCAACAGAAAATTGGTGGGTATTTATTGTATTACTTTTACTTGTTGGTAATGTTGAAGTAACTGGATTCAAAGCAATAAAACAAGATCGCAAAGGCTTGCTTATTTTGAATCTCTTAACTCTTTTGTTATACATTGTTTACTTAATTTTAGTATTCATCATGTATTAGTTTAAACTGTGAAATGAATACTATATATTGCAAAACACACATGACTATCATACTCGTTAGTCATGTGTGTTTTTTTAGATTATTTACGGGTTAGTTTTCCTTTTAAAGTAAATAAAATTTCGTATATTACTGGTACAACAATGAGCGTTAAGAGTGTAGAAGAAATAAGTCCACCGATGACTGTTGCTGCCATCCCTTTAGAAATTAAAATTGAGCTATCTTGTCCAAATAATAATGGTAATAATGCACCAATAGTAGCAATAGCTGTCATTAAAATTGGACGTATACGGATGCCTCCTGCCTCAATTAATGCTTCTTTCATCGACATGCCTGCATGCTCATTATTGATTACTCGATCAATTAATACAATTGCATTGGTCACTACAATACCTATTAACATCAACACACCAATTAAACTTGGGACCGAAATAGTTTCTCCAGTAATGAGCAGTGCTAATACAACTCCAATAACTGTATAAGGTAAAGAGAATAAAATTGTAAATGGTGCTAGTCCGCCTTTAAACGTGATAACTAGAATGAGATAGACAATAATAATCGCAGCCAACATTGCAACTGCCAATTGTCCCATGGCTGTATTAATGTCATCCGTCGCGCCACCAACACTAATGCTGACATGATTAGGTTTATCTATTTTGTTCACCTTTTGCATGACTGTTTGTGACGTACCACCTACGTCTTTACTAATCACCTTACCAGAAATCGTAGTCGCATAATCACCTTCTTCTTGTACAAGTTTGCTAGGTGTTGATGTTTCATTAAGTGTTGCTATATCACTTAACTTAATTGAGCCTCCAGTTGGTTTTTTCAACTCAATATTTTCTAATTTCGTTTTAGACCAATCTGTACGTTTATTTTGTTTCACTTTAACATCAATAGATTTTCCATTTTCTTTAACCGTTGAAATCGTCTTTTCAGGTAAATTTTCATTTAAATTTAACGCAAGTTGACTTGCAGAAATGCCATTGTCAGTCGCTTTATTTTGATTAACTTTTATCTCATATTGATCATATGTCTCTGATAAATCTGATTTGACATTTGCCACTCCTGAAGTTTTCTTCATCGCTTGTTCAACTTTAGCGACGGTCCCTTTAATTGCTTCTGTAGACTTACCTTTTACCGTTACTTCTATTGAACTGTTGCCGACACCTGTTCCCATATCTAAATTCTTCCATGTTCCAGGGTGTTTATAACGATCCAAGTGTTTTAACACTTTATCTGGTTCCTCGTCAAAGTGAGGTGTATCTTTGGCATATTCAACCATAATTGCCATACTATTTGTACTACCAGTTGGGTCAGCCGGTGATGGTCCACCAACTGAATATTGTACCGTCTTAACTTTCTTCTTACTTTGCAAATATTTTTCAGCATCTTTCGCATGCTTTAATACTGCTTCTTCAGTTTCACCTGGTTTCGGTGTATAAGTAACTGCTAAAAACTTATCTTCACCAGTAGAGATATAACTTGTTCCCAACTTAGTGCCACCTAAGACAACACTCGCTATTAATATAATTGTAGTTATAATAATAACTAACCATTTGTGATTCAATGACCATGATAAGACTTTTTGGTATCCACGACCAACTGTACCTAGACTTTCATTATTTTGTTTAACCTGTCGTTGTTGTTTGAGACCTCTCTTGAAAAATGTTGAGGCTAACGCCGGTACAACCGTGATTGACACAAGTAATGATGCCAATAAACTAAAGGCAATCGCCAAGGCAAATGGTCTAAACATTTCTCCTACAGAACCAGAAACAAATGCCAAAGGTAGAAAGACGACAATTGTAACTAATGTTGAAGACAAGATTGGTTTAAACACTTCTGTTGTTGCATTTATAATCAATGGATTCCCTTTGAGCTGTTCTTTTGGATCTGACAACCGTCGATAAATATTTTCTACAACTACAATGGAGTCATCAATAACACGGCCAATTGCAATCGTCAAAGCGCCTAAAGTTAGTATATTTAATGACACATCTGTTAGTTTCAGAGCTACCAATGCAATTAATATTGACAATGGAATTGATACTATAGAAATTGCTGTCGTTCTAATATTGCGCAAGAATAGTAATATAACAATAATAGCCACCATCGTACCTAATGCGGCTTTTTCAACCATCGTGTAAAGAGAGTCTTGGATAGGTTTTGCCGTATCCATCGTTTTCACGCCATCAATTTTAGCGTTATTTTGAGTAAACTTATCGATGGTTTGTTGAACATCTTTAGCAACTTGAACAGTATTGGCGTCTTGCGCTTTCATTACTTGAACATTAACAGCATCTTTACCATTTGTCTTCGAAATAGATTGACGTTCATCACCAATCTTTATATCAGCTAAATCCTGTAATTTAACAGATGGTATATTACCTGTTGAAGTTAATGAATCAGAAGATTGTGGCTTAGATGAAGCTAATGCACTAGTATCATTAGATTGGCTATTACTAGCAGATGTTTGCTTACTATTACTTGATTGATTTGAATTCTGACTTTGACCAGCCATACTTAACGGTATTTGTAGATTTTTAAAAGCATCTACAGAGGTGAACTGACCATCTACAACAATTGATTTATCTGTATTATTAAATTGGAACAAGCCCAGTGGTGTTTCTCTAGATGCCGCTTTAACATAATTTTCAACGTCCTCAGCTGTCATCCCTACTTTATCCAATTGATCTTGCTTAAATTTCATAGTAATTTCACGTGTTGTTTGCCCATTTAATTGGGCATTTTGTACACCATCAATGGTTTGTAGTTTCGGAATCAGTTGTTTCTGTATTGCATTGGTTGTTTCTTTTAAATTACCATCTTTATTCGTAAAGGAATATGCCACAATAGGAAAAGCATCCATAGAATTACGTGTTAATTCCGGCTGACTTACCCCTTCTTTAAATTCTATTTTATCTATTTCTTTTTTCAATACTTCTTCTGCTTTATCCATATCTGTATTGTTTTCATATTCTACAGTAACAATAGATGCATTTTGTATTGACTCAGTCTTCACATTTTTGACATAGGCTAACGATCGAATTTGACTATCGATTTTACTACTGATTTCATCTTGAGTTGTTTGCGGTGTTGCACCAGGCATTGTCGTTTGCACAGAAATCACTGGATTTTCAACATCTGGTAACAATTCTAATTTTAGTTTTGCACTCGCATATACACCACCTAAAATCACCAAGACGACCATTAAAAAGATTGCAAATTTATTACCAAGTGAAAATTTTAATAGCTTTTTTATCATTTATATTGTCCCCTACCTTTGAATGTCTAAAAAAATCTGAACGAATCTCCAATACAGACACGTCCAGATCAAATTGTCACCTTATTACGTACACCGACATTACTTTCGTTTCAATTTTCGAGATAACTTTATCTTTGCTTTAGTTAAAGTGGGCTTAACCTTTTCAATAAGTTGATATAATGGTTTGTTAAGCGGATAATCAAATTCACCAATTTTTTCACTTAAGTATGTTCCCCATGTCTTTTTAAAAATCCACAAACCATAATGTTCACTATCTTTAGGTGGATTATTATCGGTACCACCGAAATCATATGATGTTGCACCTTTATCTCTCGCATAGCGCATCATCGCAAATTGCATATGATGGTTTGGTAAGAAATCACGATAATCATTAGATGATGCACCGTATAAATAATAAGCTTTTTTGCCGCAAAACATTAGTAGCGCACCTGATAAATAAAGACCATCAGGATGTTTTTCCAAAAGTGATTCTAATTCTTGACGTCGTTCTACTTCATTATTCATCTTATTTTGTGCATCATTAATTTTATTTAAAGTTTTTTTATCTTGCTTTTTTTGTTGTAACTTTTCAATTTCATTATTTAATTTTTCAATTTCTTTTGTTGTTTCAGCTATAACCGGTTTAGGCTCTAGTTTCACTAAAAAGAGTTCAGCATCTCCATCTTCATGAAGTGCATCATAAATCGTTTCAAAGTAACTCACATCACGAGTTAAAAAGCCATCACGTTCACCAGTGATTTTCATTAACTGTGCAAACGTTCCTAAACCTTCACGCCCAGCATGTTCTACTTGAGTACCACGTCTTAGAGCAAGTCTTACTTTTGATCGATTGCGTTTATCAAAGCTCTTGATAAGTTCTTCATCTGATTTATCGATAGGTGTAATCATTGTCATTCGCGGTTGAATATAGTCTTTAGACAGCCCTTCTTTAAATCCTTTATGTTTAAAGCCTAATTTCTTAAGATTTTTAATGGCTTGAATTCCTTGGTCAACCTCGACATCTGGATCAATTTTAATCGTATAGGCTTTTTCTTCTTTAGCAAGCGCAGTTGTTTCTGCCAACAATAATTCTAATGCTGCTGTATCTTCATAATCCACAACAAACCCACGTGAGACATAACATAATGTAAATGGTAGTTTTGGGATTCTTTTAAATAATAATTGGGCTACACCTTTAATTTCACCATTTTCACCTACAGCAACTCTTTTTGAATACCAACCAGTAAGTTGCTTCGTCTCTGCCCATTTAGTTAATTGTAATAAATCTCCATGAGGATGAGATTTAACAAACGCGTCATGTTCTTGATTTGTGATATTCATCTTTTCCATGCTCTAAACTAACTCCTTTATTATTGCAATAATTATCATTATACATCGTTCATAAGTGAGTGTCGACGAACAAGACATCATTTAAAAAGAATCACGATTTCGGCAACATTCCATTGATGAAACGATATGTTGCCCCTCTAATTGTCATATTGTACGGTGATGATGCTTCATGATCTTGAATTACAATTGAGGCATATTCAGATTTCTTGCCATCTTGAATGCGGAAGATTATATTATCATCTTTTAGCACCAAATCAGTGTACTTATCGTTATCAGCAATGATATCCATATCATACCATAGTTGCCATTTCTTAACTGTCACAGCACGCTTTTCACTTGCAATAACAAGTTTCTCAATAACAAATTGTGATTGCTGATGACGCGCAAACCTCTCTTTCCGCTCTGTTTCAGTTTCATTCCATTGGATAAAAAAGGGTGGCTTAACTAAATAATCAGGATCAGCGATATATAATAATTGCCAGTCAATTTGTTCACCTTTTTTATTCTCTCTATGCATGCGAATTGGACCAATAGTATCGACATTTTTATCACATAACCGTTGAGCAGTTTCTTCAATAGATGTTGTTCTTAAACATATCCCTTTGAAGCCTTCAGCAAAATAATCTTGAATAATTTTTGCAGCAAATGATACGCGCCCTTCCTCGGATTTCACTTCTTTAGCCAATTTATCCGGCTGTTCAACATCTAATAATTCAATATAGTTGTCATTTAGGTATGTTAAACGATTAAATGTACCATAGCGATGGTGTTTGCCACCTGGCTCAAGCTTGAGTAGCTGTCCTGGATAATGAAATTGATTTAAATGATCAACATAATGAATAAGATGATCAAAATTAAGTGTTGCCATCGTACATCCCTCTTTTTCTTTTAGTTACCCATAGTTTAACAAACTATAGCATATATTTCTGTGTCAAATTTGATATTGCCAAATGTATCAATTCAATTTATAATAAATCTTGTGCAAATTTAGTTAGTTAACCTAACCATTTTCCGAGGAGAGTGTTATGATTGTTGCAAAATGATTTTTTCAATAGCTTTATTGAATTGTATCGACCATATATAAAAGCGACTAAACCAATATTAGACCGTTTTGATTTGCATAGTGGTCAATGGCTAGTATTAAAAGATATTGCGAAACAACAACCTACAACGCTAGTCCAAATATCAAAACGTCGCTTCATTGAAAAGCCTACTACACGTCAGTTTATAAAAGCACTATCCGAAAAAGGCTTATTGACCATCACACCTGGACATGATAAACGAGAAAAGGTATTAAATTTGTCACCTGAGGGAGACGTGCTATATCAACAAATAAATGATGAAGTATCTCGTATACAAATAGATTTATTAGCACATGCTTCAATAAACGAAAAACAAATGGAGCAAGTTATTAATATGATGGCCTCGCTGCATCAAATATTTATGGAGGAAGATAACCGTTGAATTCAACAGTATTACATAAAGAACCTATATTCACTAGAAGTTTTACACTAAACTTCGTAATTAATTTCTTTATCTATTTATGTATGTACTTATTAATAGTCATTATTGCAGATTATACTAAAACAGCTTTCCATGCACCTGATAGTTTGGCTGGACTTGTTGTTGGTATCTTTGTTGTAGGTTCATTAATAGGTCGCTTTATTACAGGTCGCTATGTCAATCATTTTGGTCCCAAGAAAATTTTAATCTTTGGATTACTTTTTCTAGTGATTACTCAATTATTATATTTTGTTCCAGGTCCGTTATGTTTTTTAATTTTTACACGCTTAATAAATGGCCTAGCTACAGCTGTTGCATCTACAGCGACAGGAACAATAGCAGCATGTATTACCCCAAAAACACGTAAAAGTGAAGGGATTAGTTTATTTTCATTAAGTCTTGTTCTAGGTACCGCAATCGGTCCATTTTTCGGTTTATTGCTTGTTAAATCATTTTCAATCATGCTACTATTTACAATTTGTATTATTCTGGGCATTATTAGTCTCATACTTTCTTTGTTTGTTCACGTAGCATTTGATTTCACTGGAAAATATCAACATCCTCATCAACATAATAAAGGATTTAGCTTACAACGCTTTATTGCTCGAGAAGCTATTCCTGTCGCTATCATTATGCTATTAGTTGGATTGGGCTATGCCTCAATTCTTACTTTTTTACAGTTTTTTGCTGAGCAAAGACATTTAATTGAGGCTTCAAGTTATTTCTTTATCTGTTATGCTATCGCTTCGCTAATTACAAGACCTATTGCAGGCCGATTAATGGATGAGCATAACGAAAATATTGTGGTCTATCCCGCATTTATTGCTTTAATCATATCCTTTGTTTTACTTGTCTTTAGCTTTAACCCATTTACGTTGTTACTAGCTGGTATCACTTTAGGCATTGGTTATGGAAATCTTTCATCTTCAATGCAAGCCATTGCAATCAAAGTATCTCCACCAGCAAAATATGGTTTAGCAACTTCAACATACTTTATAGGTTTGGATATTGGTATTGGCTTTGGTCCTAGTGTTTTGGGTATGTTTACCAATACGATTTCTTATAGTAGTATTTATTTGCTAATGGCCCTTGTCAGCACGATAACTATTGTAATTTATTTTGTCATTCATGGTCGTAAAGTTAAACACCTTACTCCAAATTAATATGCCCCTAAACATATATGTCTCTGAGAAGATGAATGCGTATGGCACATGTTTTAAGCTATGAACTAAATATTGGCAGTAGTTTAAACAAAAAAGCCAGTAAATGAATTTATAAAAAACTCATTTACTGGCTTTTTTCTATTTTTCTAGAAATTTTGCCCCAGCCTTTTGCCTAGTTATTTAAAATACTAATTTGCTATACTAATTGACTCAATTTCTGATTTCATTTTATCAATCACTTTTAATTGTGCTTTATTAAAGAAATAAAAGACTTGTCTTTCATCTGTTTCTGGACGAACTTTTGAAATTAATTCTTTTTTATAAATTTTACGTATAATCACATCGATTTTACTTGTATCCCATAGCATTTCAAAGTGTAAAGTATCTCTCAATTCTTTACCACTTATTTTTTTGCCCTCATAAACTTTGAACAACACGACAAATTCTTCGATTGAGACTTTGTAAGTTGTCTTTAACCAATGTTTTAGTTGACTCAATTCTCTCTCGGCAGCAATAAAATGTTGTACTTTTTGACTCATATTAAAATCCTCCTATGTTGATTCTCTGTTGTAAGTGAATATGAAATTTTAATTGCTCATAAAAATTATATACCATAGTTTCAATTTAATCTATTAAAATTATTAAATTAATAGCAAAATATTGTTATCAATTATTGATTTTAAAATCGAGAGCAATTATAAGCAATACAATCGCTAAAGTAACAACACCAAAATTCGACAATTTTTCGAACGTAATAATAAAATGATGCTTCTAATCATGTCAACTTGTTAATGAAAAGATGAATGAATAATACGCATTATAGAGAAGTAACTACATATTCAAACTAATTATTTTAAAATAAAGCTTTATGATTGATCATGGTCTAATATATAAACACTGTTCAAACATAGAAATCACCTCTATTTGAAGACTTAGGTGTTAAATGTTTTTCATCTACATATTTACTTTTTATCCGCCTATATAGTTCATATTTATCTTTTTTCGTTGTCTATTTTTAACTGTTTGTTCTGTCCGTTCATCAGAATAACGGTCGTCCCGTACTTGCCATAATTTAATGAGTTCTGCTTTTAATTCACTATTACTTATACCTGAGCGCAATAGCTTTTTAATATTAAATCCTTCTGCTGTACTAAAAAGACAACCATAGAACTTACCATCTGATGAGAGTCTAGCTCGAGTACAACTAGAACAAAACGAGGCTGATACGCTAGTAATTAAACCGAATTTTGCACCGTTATCGTTATGCTGATAATATGTTGCAACTTCGCCGTAATATTTAGGCGCCATCGGTTCTATATCAAATTCATCCTCTATCATTGTCAACATATCATCTTTAGTAACAACTTTGCTGAAGTCCCAACCATTATCATTACCAACATCCATAAATTCAATAAATCTAACTTCGATATTTTTAGCTTTAAAATAATGCAGCATCGGAATGATCTGATCATCATTCACACCTTTTTGAATAACGACATTCACTTTGACATGAAAACCAATTGCAATTGCATAATTAATTTGATCTAAAATAGTTTCTGCTTTAATATTTCTATTGTTAATTGCTTGAAATACACTATTATCTATAGCATCAAGACTAACATTAATACGACGTAACCCTGCTTCAAATAATTTTAAGCCATGTTTTTTTAATAATAAGCCATTTGTCGTTAGACCTATATCTTCAATACCTTCAATTTTATTAAGCCTTGCAATGAGTTGATATAAATTTCGACGCAGTAGAGGTTCTCCTCCGGTAATACGTAATTTTTTTACACCTAATTCGGCATATATTTCAGCAATACGTTCAATTTCTTCAAATGTAAGTAATTCATCTTTAGGTAGAAAGACAAAATCGTCACCAAATATTTCTTTAGGCATACAATAATCACATCTGAAATTGCACCTATCTGTCACAGATATTCTTAAATCACGAATCGGCCGACCAAGTTTATCTTTTATTTGCATTACCATCGTCTGGACCTCCTTGCTTATTTTATCTGCTGCATTAAAGAGTCCAAATCTTGCTGATAATTGATATTCTTATACCAATAGTCTGGAGATTGTATCTCAGTCACATCTAACCAAGCTGCAGATACTTGGTCATAAACGTGTTTCATACTATAGTCATTTGATGTTAAAGCTTGCTTAATGACAGGTAAAATTTTAGGATTATAAAATGCGATTGTAAGTATCATTCGTCCATTTTCAGAAAAAGCAGCAATATCTACATGATTCTCAATCAGATGAGAAACCATAAAATGATATAATCCACTAATAGCTTTACCAGTAATCATAGGGGTATCCACCGATACGACAAAAAAGAGTTCTTCATCTTGATATGCTTTCATAACGGTATAAATACCTGCTAACGGACCTTTATCACTAACTTTGACCTCATCTATCATCACATTTGAATAGTCAAAAAAAGGTGCTAGTTTATCATTTGTACTAATAATAATGTCATTGAACATATTAGTATCTTGCAATACTTGAATTATTTTTTTATAAAAAGGCTCGTTATCAATGGTGGCAAAAGCTTTGGGCTGACCAAATCTCTCTGAATGGCCACCAGCTAGTATAATAGCTTTCATAATATATTTTATCCTCCGCTTACTGGTGGTATTAAAGCAATAATATCGTCAGGTTGAACTATACCGTCTTCTTTCGTAAATTCTTCATTGACTGCAATTTGGAATTTTTTATCCATTAGTTCTGGATGATATTGATTTAGCAGTTGTCTAATTTCCTTAACCGTTTTCGGTTCCAAAATATCTATATATTCATTGCTCATATTAAGTATTTCTTTAACTTCAGCAAAATACAATACTTTCACTATCTTGACTCTCCCTTTTTGGCATCTTGGTAATACCCACGTTGATGACCTTGCCAAGCTGAACCATCTTGCCATATTTCTTTTTTCCAAATTGGCACGATTTCTTTTATGCGTTCAATCGCATATTCATTTGCACGATAAGCATCTTTACGATGTGGTGATGAAACAGCAATCAACACAGCGATATCAGAAATTGCGAGTGGCCCTATACGGTGAACAATGGAGGTAATCGTTCCTGGCCATTTTTTTGAGATTTCGTCACCTATTTGGGCAAGCTTTTTTTCAGCCATAGGCACATATGCTTCATATTCCAAATACTTAGTCTTAACGCCTTGCGTCCACTCTCGTACATGACCCGTAAATACAACTACTGCACCTTGGTATTCATTCACAGTGAAATTTCTATATTGTTCTGTATTTATTGGTTCAGTCACAATTTCATATTGTTTCATTACGTTCATCCTTTAATTTCTATCCAATCTAATAACCAACTATCAAATTTTGTTAATGCTTGCGCGTCGGAAAGATTAATACTGTAGCGTACATTGGATAATGCTTGAAGTTGAGTTAAATCTTTTTCGTTACGATAAACAATGATTTTGTCAAACTCAGCTAATTTATAACCTTCTACTAAAATGATGTCATAGTCAATTGTAACAGATTTGTCAATAACATCCTTAAGACTTTGATTACATTGCCGCGTAATCGTTTGCTGATACTGATGTCCTTGAACAATACTTTGATCTGCACCAGCGTGTAAATGTTTCATATGATCAACTTCTTGATGCTGTAACGTGATTTCTTCTCCATGATGCCCGTGATGCTTTATTGTTACAACAGTCAAATTGTGTTGTTTTAGTAACCGAATGGTGTGCGCCATCAGTGTCGTTTTTCCCGAGTCTTTATAGCCAACAATTTGAATAATCATAGCGACAACGTCTCTTCATAAGCATGCGACTCAGTGAGAATAACGTCAACGGTATGTCCCGCTTTGAAACCACGTGTACCTCCAGGAAGCATAATCATGGCGTTACTATGTGCAATAGCGACAACAGCCCCTGATTTATTAAAACCTGACGGCACCACAGTAGCGCCATTAGCTGACAATGTTGCTTTAGCACGAATAAATCGACTGAATGGATTCGCTTTCGTAAAATCTTCCATAAGTGTAGCTTTAACAACTTGTGGATAAAAAGCATCTGCGCCCATCATATGATAAATTGCAGGTTTAACGAATAATTCAAAACCAGTAAAGCAGGCTGATGGATTACCGGATAAGCCAAATAAATATTTATCAGCAGTAACTGCGACTGTAGTGACACTTCCAGGTCTCATAGCAACTTTATTAAATAATACTTTAGCATCAATAGCCTTGTATATCTCTGGTAAATAATCAAAATCCCCCACAGAAACACCACCTGTTGTAATCACAATTTGATGTGTCTCGAGTGCTTCACGAACTGCTGTAATACTACTATCTAAATCGTCTTGTTGAATTTTATATACATCAGCACCAATATCAATCTTGTTAGCAAGTGCTTGAATCATTGGTCCATTAGAGTTACGTATTTTACCTGGCTGTAGATCTTCATTAATATCTAATAATTCACTACCAGTTGCAATAACAGCGATACTTGGTTTATCAAATACAGGAACTTCACTATAGCCAAACGTAGCTAATACAGCAATGACCCCTGCATTAATAAGCTGCCCTCGTTGTAACACAATATCTCCAGTTGCAGTTTCTTCTCCTTTGAGACAAACATTTTCATATGGCTCAAAAGATTTTCGAATTGTAAATGTATCTTTATCTTCAACCGCTTGTTCAAACATAACCACAGCATCGGCACCTTCTGGCATTTGAGCACCAGTCATAATGCGCACCGCTTCACCTGCTTGTAATTGATGAGACGATACATCTCCAGCACCGATATGATCAACAACTTTAAATTTTTTTCTATTCTGATGATAAGCACCCGCACTATCCTCACTACGAATAGCAAATCCATCGTATGGCGATTTATTAAATCTTGGAATATCACTTGTTGCAGCAATATTTTCGGCTAATACATAATTTAAGCTTTCATCAAGTGGAACGGTTATTACTGAGGTATAAATATCTTGATTTACGACTCTTGAAATTGCTTCTTTTACAGGAATCGGCGTTCTTTTCTCGATTGTCATTTTATCATCTCCAAGTTAACTAATATTTCATGATATACTGAATTTTAAGAGGAGGAATATCATGGCTGATTTCACACATATAAATCATCAAGGCAACGCCAAAATGGTTGATGTTTCAGCAAAAAACATCACTAAACGCACTGCCGTTGCACATTCAAGTATTATAGTAAATCACACAATTTATGAACAAATTGTTAATCATACAGCTAAAAAAGGGAATGTCTTAAATACTGCACAGATTGCAGGAATTATGGCTGCTAAGAACACCTCTACAATGATTCCAATGTGTCATCCTTTACCGCTTACTGGTATTGATATTACATTTTCTTGGTCAGATTTAGACAAAGGTCAACATCAACTTAATATTGAAGCAACCGTTTCAACTACTGGCAAAACTGGCGTCGAAATGGAAGCATTAACTGCAGCTTCTATAACCGCCTTAACTATTTACGATATGACTAAAGCGGTTGACAAAGGCATGATTATTGGTGAAACATTTTTATTAAGTAAAACTGGCGGCAAATCCGGCGAATACTATAGACAATAACCATTTTTTATTTATTTCAATTATTACACTTTTTTATTGAGCTCATAAACCATATGATTTAATTCTGGTTGTATGAGCTTTTTCATTGCTAAGTTAACAGCCCCTGTAGAACCTGGTAGCGTAAAAATAAGTTTTTTATTTACTGTGCCTGCAATTGCACGCGATAAAAGTGCCCTTGTACCAACATCTTCAGCATAGCTTAAATACCTGAACAACTCCCCAAAACCATCTAATTTTTTTGTCAACAATGGTTCTACCGCTTCAATCGTTACATCTCTTGGTGCAATTCCTGTACCACCCGTTGTGATAATGACATCAATATCAGACTTCAACCATAACTGTAATTGATTTTGTATTGCTATTTTTTCATCTTTTACTATGGCGTAATCTTTAATAGCAAGTTCCGCATCTACATCATGCAGTAATGTTTGAACAAGTTGTCCTCCTTTATCACTCTTTTTATCTCGAGTATCTGAAACCGTTAATACAGCACAATTTATAGCTCTATCTATTTTCCTATGTGTATGCATATTTAGACCTCCTTTATCCAAATAAAGCATTTATGAGTTTTGTAGCTTGCGTAATATTAGTCATTCCATGTATTAAAAAGCGACCATCATGAAAGCAAACAATACGATATTTATTAAAGTGGAACATCACTAAATAACCGTTCGTTTGATAATCGATTTGACGCGCGCCCAAATATGACACCAACATCTCTTGAGAAATATCTGGATTGACATACTGTACAGTATCACGTCCACATAACATGGCATAGCGCTGAGGTTGTTGCTGTAAATAAGGGTAGTTTGCTGCCGTTCCACAAGTCGCACAGTTATCTTGTTGTATTTTACTAAAACCAATACTTATATGCTGTCCTTCCCATATATCTCCATAAGTTAGTTTTGCTGCAATATCTTGATGCGTTAATATTTTCAATGCATCTTTAAGCTGTAAACTCGTTGTCATAGTTACTGCTGGTTGTATCACACCCACCGTATCACAGGTTAGCGTCATCGATGGTAACTGTGGTATTAAACAATTAAAGCATGGTGTCTTACCAGGTATAAATGGAGCTTCTACATAAGTACTTTGAACAACTCCGCCATATATCCATGGAATATGTTGTTGATAACAGAAATCATTAATCAATTGACGCGTTACAAAATTATCTGTTGCATCGAGTATTAAATCAACATGCGTGCCATTCGAGCTTAAAAATGCATGATCGACTTGCGCTATAAAAGCATGTATTTGTACATCTTTATCAATACTTTCCAAATGCGCCTTTGCAGCAATTACCTTTGGCAAGCCCTCTGCTGCATCTTGCTCTGTAAATAATGTTTGGCGTTGTAAATTACTATATTCTATATAATCTCGATCAACTATCGTTAATTGCTTTACTCCTGCACGCACTAGCCCTTCTGCTAAGTGCGTACCTAACGCTCCCATTCCAACAATTAGTACTTGAGCTTGTCGTAAATCTTCTTGACCTTTTTCACCAATTTTATTAAATAAAATTTGCCTTGAGTATCGGTCTTGCGTCATGCTTAGCTCCCTCTTTCTGCATCATTATCATCATTATATAAGTATTTATAGCTACTCTCAAAAATTTGAATTATTATATAAAAATACTTTGTAGGATACTTTTTAGCGAATCAAAAAAGAGCGAAACCAAGGTTCATTTACCTTTGAGTACCGCTCTCATAAAAATGCGATTTAAATGATCAAAAATGACCTGTTTAGCTCCAATTAAAATGATATTAACCAATAATAATCAGTTCATCTGCAAGCGTTTCAGCTTCATAGTTTGAATGCGTAACAAATATAATAGGAATTTGCCATTCTTGAAAAATACGTTTTATTAATTCTATACCTTCATCTCTCGTAGCATCGTCTAAACTAGAAAATGGTTCATCCAATAAAATTAAATCTGGTTTTGTGCTCAATGCACGTGCCAAAGCAACACGCTGAGCTTCGCCACCTGATAATGTCATTGGATATTGTTTTTTCAAATGACTTATATTCAAAGTCTTCATCAGCTGATTTAAATGTTCTGATGGTTCAGCCATAAATGTAATATTGTCGTACACCGTCATATGCGGAAATAACTGGTAATCTTGGAAAAGGTAACCAATATGTCTTGATTGAATTTTAGTTTGTATATGTTGTTGTGTATCAGTAATGACACGTCCATTAACAGCAATATAGGCCTTATCTGCTTGTCTTAAACCGGCAATCATATTCAATACGGTCGTCTTTCCAATTCCTGATGGTCCTCTAAGTGCATATATCTTCGGTATATTATCATCAATGTCAATATGAATATGTGTTTGTTTTAATTGATAATGCAATTGTATTTTAAGCATTTAATCAACCTCCCGATACTTATCTCGATTAGCAAAATTTAAAGTACCGATGACTGCAATTGAAAATGCCACAAGAACTAGCACCCATAACCACGCTTCATTTTCACGACTCTGTTCTACTAAAAAGTATATTTCGAGTGGTAATGTATTCGTTTTATTAGGTATGTATCCAGCTAACATTAATGTTGCACCAAATTCACCAATTGCTCTGGCAAAGCTCATCATAATTCCTGCTAAAATAGCACGTTTTGATAACGGTAAAATCAACTTGAAAAAGATTTTATTTTCACTTGCTCCCATTGTCCTAGCTGTGTTAAGCATTTTAGGCTCAATGTTACGAAATCCTTGAACAGTATGTTGATACATAAGTGGAAAACTAACAATGACAGATGCTATAACTGCACCTGTCATTGTAAATACCACTGGAAGATGTAAGACATTTTGAAAAAATTGCCCCACAAAACCACGCGGTGAAAAAATAATTAATAGAATAAATCCCATGACCGTTGGCGGTAAGACAATCGGCAAGAGAATCAAACTTTCAAGGAGTTTCGTAAAATGCCCTGTGCCACGATATAGCAGTCTTGCAATTATTATGCTTAAAATCATTACGATAATCGTACTTATCACAGCAACCTTAAGCGAAATCCAAAATGGCGTAAAATCAGGCATTGACTAGACCTCCTTAATTCGAAAATTTATAATCTTTAAGAATGGCTTTGGCTTTATCTGATTTTAGGAAGTCCATCCATTCTTTTGCAAGTTTGCTATTTGAAGTTGCACCTGCTTTATATGTGATTGGTTTTTTCAATTCAACTTCTTTAATTTCATTCACTTTATCATTGCGTTGTTTGTTAGTATAGAGATCCGTTTTATAAACAAATCCCATCTGAGCATTACCTTTTTCAACATAATTTAAAACTTGTTTAACATCTTTCGCATATACAATTTTATCTTTCACAGCATTGTATAGATGTTGATCATCTAAATATTGTTTCGCATATTTTCCTGCTGGTACTGTTTTCACTTCACCCAAAGCTAATTTTTCATTGCCCTTTAAATCTTTGACTGAAGATTGTGTACTGTCTTTATCACCAATAAGTACAAGTTTATTATGAGCATAATTATATGTATCATGCACATTATCTTTTAATGCATCAACATCTTTCGTATTTGCAGACATAAATACATCAGCAGGGGCACCCTTTTCAATTTGTTGTCTTAATGCTCCAGAACCACCATAATTAAAAGTTACTTTGGCATCTTTATGATCTTTTTTAAATTCCTTCTCAAGTGCTTTTGAAACATCGGCTAAACTTGCTGCTGCAGAAATACGTAATTCTTGTTTACTATCTGAGCTAGATGACTTTTTATCGTCTTTTTTGTCGTTTCCACCACTAGAACAACCAGCTAAAATAAGTACTAATGTTGCAATTACAACTAATAAATGTTTAAATTTCATTGACAAAATTCCCTCTCTTCTAGGATTATTATACTACTTTTTTATATTCATAAAAGGTGTATTTTACAATTTCATATAACTTTAAATAATACGCCTTAAATGTGGTACTATCATTTATATTTTAATCTTAGTATTTTAGCATTATAATAAATATATTATCTTGTACGATGTGGGGAGCATGATTATGGAAAGAGATGTATTACAAGGACAATCCATTGTTCATTATGATGGAGAGCGACTTATAACTACAACGGATAGCTATGTTACTGAGTTTCCACTTACAATTATGGTAAATAGAGATGAGTTTGCTACTGTTATTTGCAGTCCAACTCATATGGAAGAATTAGTGATTGGCTTTTTAGCATCAGAAGGTGCAATATACAAGCGTGATGAAATTAAATCTTGCCAAATAGATGATAGTAAGGGGTTTGCCCATGTGGATTTGACACATGAACTCGGTGATCGATTTGAATATTCAACTAAACGCATGATTGCTTCTTGTTGTGGCAAAAGTCGTGAGTTTTATTTCCAAAACGATGCGGCGATAGCAAAAACGTCGATGTCTCATATAACGCTGCATCCACAACAAATTTTAAATATGATGACACGTCTACAAGGAGCTAGTACACTTTTCAAACAAACAGGCGGTCTGCATAACGCTGCAATTAGCGATGGCAACACATTCTTTGAACACCGCCAAGATATTGGTCGACATAATGCCTTAGATAAACTTTATGGTTTTTGTTTAAAACGCCGTATTCCCGTTCGAGATAAAATCCTCATTTTTAGTGGACGTATTTCCTCTGAAATTCTTATTAAAGCTGCAAAAATCGGTGTTGGCGTAATACTTTCAAAATCAGCTCCAACTACGCTTGCCATCACGCTAGCTAATGATTTAAATATTACAGCAATTGGCTTTATACGAGATGGTACATTTAATATTTACAGTCATCCAGAACGCGTTAAAGCATAAGATTTCAACCTTTTATAGAATTAAAAGCCCACGTCAATTATCTTCATGTCATAAAAGGAGCGAAATACAATTCATAATGAATTCTTTTTCGCTCCCTTTTTATATTTTATTTGATATTTTCTTTAACAACTTGATAACAAAAACCTTTGTAGATATATCCTTGCTTAAGATACATATCACGTGCCGTATCTTCACCATCAGCAACTAGAATAACCGGTCTTGTGTCAGCATATTGCCCTACATAGGCTTGTAACGTACTACCAATCCCTTGATGTTGGTAATTCTCTAAGACACCAAAACCATCAATTTCAACAATTTCGTCACTTACGATCATATCTAAAATACCCGCTGGTTGATTTTGATAATAAGCTAATAAGCGAACAACATTATCGTATTGTTGTTGAATATGGATACGTGTACGTTTGACACTTTCATCAGCAAATCTATGACCAAACGGTAATGCAAAATGTTTATAAATTGTTAAATAATCCTCTAAATTATCTTTGTCTACAATCTGAATTTGTACATCTGATTTCGTTTGCCAACGCGCCAGCTCAGCAGACTCAATCACATAGAGCTCAAGCACCCCAAGTTGGTACCCTTCTTTATTAAGTATCTGTTTCCAATCATTGTCTAAATGATGATTCGCTGGAAATGTAAAGGCAAGATGTGTACATTGATGCGCTTGATGAAATTGTTGTTGTCTTTGTACATCTCGTCGCCATTCTTCGATATTAGGTAGTTGTTTATATATCCATTGATTAGAATGATACGTATGCGGTTCTTCAGGAGTTAAATATATCTTTTTATTAGAATCTTCATAAAAGAGGTTTCCCATTATCGCTATATGCTCAAAACTCAATTCTTCCATACATATCACCTAATTTTTTTAAATTATATCAAATTTTTAAATCTACTATGATTTAACATGGTTGCACCAATCAGACAAGCAATGATTGCTTTAATGATATCTCCAGGCATAAATGAGAATGAAAATAAAAATGCTTTAGAAATAGGTATTTGTGTGATAAAGCCCATAACAATCGTGCCTACAATATCTAATAATAACACGCCAAAGAGGAGTGTTGGCACAATCAATACTAGAAAATTGATTTTATGCTTGTACGCATCTCTAACAGAACCTATCGCATAAGCAATAAAAGGATATAAAATTAGAAAGCCAGCAGATGGCCCCGCAAAGACACCTATACCACCTCTTCCTCCAGATAAAACTGGTAGGCCTGTAGCGACAAGCAATAAAAAGACAACAGCACTTAATGCACCTAATTTACGTCCTAAAATAATCCCTGCTAAAAATATGCCTATATTTTGTAAAACAATGGGTACTGGCATAAAAGGTAGAGGTATTCCAGGAACCAATCCTAAAATACATATAATGGCAGTCATGACTGCTGTATATACTAATTCTTTTGTACTCATATCGTGATCCTCCTTATATGAGAATGATTATAACACCTTTGTAAACTTTTATAAATGGAAAGTTTACATTTAGTCAACTTTCATTGCTAATGCGGTGATATAGTCGAAAAAGGCATCACGTTTCACATCATTGATAACATTAATTGGACGTCCTTGATCAGTTAAAAATGTTCGACCTTGGCTTGGTCCTTTTGCAATAACATCAGCCATTACTGTCTGATAATCCACTAACTGTGGATTACCAACGTAAGCAGTTGTTAGCACATCCCATAAAAAATAAGTGGAATTTGTAACAAAATGAGTCAAAGGCGGTACAGCAGCATAACTAACACCTAAAAAATCAACACCTGTATAACGTCTGTCATTCGCCCAACGTTGTCTTATTTCCCATGTGAGCGGCACTTGATTAGTACTTTCTAAAGCAACCATATCAATAGTCAAATCGGCGTCAAATACTGTTTTAACTGCAGAAGGATCCCAAAATGCATTCCATTCCGCTGTCCCATCATGTTCAGGTTCTTCTACATTACCTCGTGTTAAAAACGTTCCTCCCATCCATACTAACTTTTCAATTTTATGTATGATATTGGGTTTTCTTTTTAGTGCCTCAGCTAAGTCAGTAAGCGGTCCGGTGAATAGTAGGATTACTTTATCAGTGCTCTGTTCTAATCTAAAAATAATATCTTCATAGGCTTCCATCTGACTTATACTAGCAGAAGTATGTAAATGTGTTTCATTTAAAATAGGTAACGCATCCATAAAAAACGCATGCATTCGCCAATCTTTAGGAAACGGATTAGCACCACGCTCATATGAAGGTGCAACAGCAATATTTTTTGTTGAAAATCGATTAATTATTTTCATTGAGGCGCTTAATGAAGGTTCTAAATAACAATCAGCGCCAATAGTACTTACCCCGATTAAATTAATATTATCCATTTGTAATAATAAAAAAAGTGAAACTAAATCGTCAACGCCACCATCATGATTAAAATATACTTGTTGTGTCATGTTTTTTCTCCTTTAGTCGTCTTACATATCAATATTATAGTATAGTATATTAAAATGAAGATAGGACATAAATATTTCTGACAAGTTGAAAGAAACGGGGGGAGAATTCATAATGAATTCTCCCCCGCTCCCTATTGTTTAGGATTTATGTCCCAAACTGATAAATGAAGTTAAAAGATTATTTTGCTGCAGAAATTAATTTTTCTTTTAAATCTTTACGCATAAAGTCTAATGTGTATGGATCATTGTACCAGTATGTACCAGCAGTTACTTTTACTACATGACCATTTTTTACAGCTGGTAAGTTTTTCCAGATGTTTGTTGTTTCATATCCAGGTGTTGTTTTACCTTCACTCGTTGAAACAATGTAGTCTCCCGCAATATCTTGGATTTTTTCTTGATTGATTTCAGCCCAGCCGGCTTTTTCAACTAATTTCTTTTGACCTTCAGACATTTTCAAACCGAAAGCTTGATATAATACTTCGCCGCCACGGCCCCAATTGTCACCATATGTGTATAACTTTTTGTCAAACTCGTCAACAATTGATACTGTTTTATCTTGGCCAATTTTTTCTTTTATTTCTTTACCATCTTTAGCTGTTTGTGCTTTCCAATCTTTTTCCCATTTTTGCACTTCATCTTCTTTACCAATTAACTTCCCAAGCATTTCTTGTTGTTCTAAATATTTGTGTTTGTTGTAATCGATTACTACAGTAGGTGCAATTTTTTTGTATTTTTTGATATTTTTATCAGTAGAATATACTAAAATTAAGTCTGGCTTTTGCTTAGCAACTTTTTCTACATCGTTATCTCCAATTTTTTCCACATCTTTGAATTTATCTTTTAATACTTTACTTTGATCAACTTGGTTACTAACAGCAACAATATTAGCACCTAACTTCTTAAGTCCTCCAGCATATGTAGGTGCAACAACGGCAATACGTTTTGGATTTTTTGGAATATCCACTTTCTTGCCATCATCCATTGTGTAAGATTTTGTATCTTCTTTCTTATCTGCATCTTTACTTTGTCCACAAGCTGCTAGTACAAGTACCAAGGCGATTAGCGGTAATAATAATTTTTTCATAACATCCTCCTATTGATAATGATTATCATTATTGTGCTATTATACTCAATTTTTAGATTTTTTACAACATAACATTTACTATTTTATGGGTATTTTTGCAAATTATTTTTTTGCCTTACTTTTCTCCAAAATAAAAATAAGTAAACAGCAACTAAAATATATTGCTTGGTCTATGATTAATAATGCCTACAGAACATAAAAAAACAATAGTTACACCCTTTAACTTTAATAGTTCATCATTAAAATAAATCTAAGACAGACTTGGCAATATTACTATAGGCCATATCTTCCATTGGTGGATTGTGTAAGCCGGCACGAATATCACGATAATATCGTTGTAATGGGCGTTCCATTTCCAAACTTTTTGCGCCAACGATTCTCATAGCTAAATCAACCACTTCAAGGCACTGATTCATCACCACAACTTTACTCGCTGAGGTTTCATTCCAAATTTGGCTTTCTCCGTCTAACATTTGATATCCTCTTGCCGTACTAAATAGAAAATGTCGCGCTGATAATAGTAATGACTCCATTTTACCGATATTTTGTTGAACTGTAGATAACTCAGCAATGCTACCTTGAATGCTATTAGGATGATATGACTTAGCAAAGTCGACTGCATAGTCTCTAGCTGCTTGAGCAATTCCCAAGTATGTACTAGGAATGTGAAGTATCCATCCATTTGGGCGTCGTTGTCCTCGTGTTTCAACAAAATGTTCAAGAGGAACTTTAACATCGTTTAGCACTAAATCATGACTTTCTGTAGCACGCATGCCCAATACATTCCAATTATCTGCAATTTCTACACCATCTGCATCTTTGGATACTAAGAAAAAGCCAACTTGATCAATAGCTTCAACATATGCACCAACAATAAAATGTGTTAATGCTTTACTCATAGAAGTATATGTTTTCACGCCATTAAGCACATATACATCACCTTCTTTAACCGCATGCGTAGCCGGTCGACCCCCACGAGTTGGACTACCTGTTTCTGCTTCACTTACTGCTCTATTGACAAGGGCGCCTTGTTTGATATCTTCAGCAAAGCGATTAAGCATACGTTGGTCCCATAAATCTTGTTCGTAAAGTTGACCCACAACACTAAGATGCCACCCGATTGACAATGCAGTTGCTCCATCGATAGAGCCTAAGTATGTTTGTAGCACAACCATATCCTCAATTGTAGCTCCTTTACCACCATAAGCTACTGGAAGTGTTAATAAACTATATCCTTCTTTAATAAGCCATTCTATATTCTCAAAGGGAAAATTAGCATGTAAATCATTAGAATTTGCCCTTGCTTTAAAGCTATCCTCTATAGTCTTGAATTTCTCAATCCACTTTTTCTGAATCTTGCTGTGTATTAAAAATGACTTTATCATTGACATCACCTATTCATTACAATTATTTATCCCTAGTTTACCACTCAACATTTATGAATTAAAGTTCATCCATTATGCGTACTAAGTCATATATTTAGAGTAAATTCACACATCTTTCATTAATTCATCGTTTAATAAAGTTTGATCACTATAAAATAGTGTAAATATACATATGTAAAATAATTTTGATATTTGAGGTGAATTTTATGAATAATCAATTTTTTAGTAATGATTTTGATTCAATCCTTAGACGAATGATGCAAGATATGCAAGCAAATAACAATACTGGAAATAAAAAGTTTTATATTAATGGTAAAGAAGTTTCTCCTGAAGAATTAAATCAATTAAGACAGCAAGGTCAACATTCTGCAGAACAAAGTGCAAATGTATTTCAAAATGCTCAAAATAATCAACAACATACTGGTGGCAAAGATTACTTATCCCAAATTGGACGCAATTTAACACAAGAAGCACGTGATGGTTTACTTGATCCCGTGATAGGTCGCGATACTGAAATTCAAAAGACAGCAGAAGTATTATGTCGTCGTACTAAAAATAATCCTATACTTGTCGGCGAAGCAGGTGTAGGTAAAACTGCAATCGTTGAAGGTTTAGCCCAAGAAATCGTTAAAGGGAATGTCCCAACTTCGATTAAAGATAAAGATATTATTTCAGTCGATATTTCTAGTTTAGAAGCTGGCACACAATATCGCGGTGCTTATGAAGAAAACGTTCAAAAATTAGTTGATGCCTTAAAAGAAAATGAAAATGCCATCTTATTCTTTGATGAAATTCATCAAATGATAGGTTCTGGCTCAACAGGCGGTGAATCTGGTGGTAAAGGATTATCAGATATACTTAAACCAGCATTAAGTCGGGGTGAGATTTCTATTATAGGTACTACCACACAAGATGAGTATCGTAATAAT
The DNA here is from genome assembly GCF_001836955.1 of Staphylococcus sp. HMSC063A07. Lineage (NCBI taxonomy): Bacteria > Bacillati > Bacillota > Bacilli > Caryophanales > Staphylococcaceae > Staphylococcus > Staphylococcus sp. HMSC063A07. The sequence goes on along the minus strand of NZ_KV830905.1, from coordinate 13,584 downwards.
ATTTTAAAGGATGCTGCACTAGCAAGACGCTTTAATGAAGTCGTTGTTAATGAACCAAGTGCACAAGACACAGTCGAAATTTTAAAAGGTATTAGAGAAAAATTCGAAGAACATCATCAAGTTAAGTTGCCAGATGAAGTATTGCAAGCATGTGTAGATTTATCAAATCAATATATTCCTCAACGGCTTTTACCTGACAAAGCGATTGATGTCTTAGATATTACATCCGCACATTTATCTGCTCAAAACCCTGCGCTGGATAAAGTAGAAACTGAAAAGAGAATCACTGAATTAGAAAATGATAAGAGACAAGCGGTAAGTAAAGAAGCTTACAAAGAAGCAGATAAAATTCAATCCCAAATTAAAGAATTACAAAATCAATTAGATAATGGTACGAAAGAACAACAATCCGTAGCTACTGTCCAAGATGTTTCTGATACGATTGAAAGGCTAACTGGAATACCTGTATCACAAATGGATGATAATGATATCGAACGTTTAAAAAATATTAATCGCCGTTTAAAAAATAAAATCATTGGACAAGATAAAGCGGTAGATATGGTTTCTAGAGCCATTCGTCGTAATCGAGCTGGATTTGATGAAGGTAACCGTCCAATTGGTAGTTTCTTATTTGTAGGACCTACTGGTGTAGGTAAAACTGAACTAGCAAAACAGTTGGCTATTGATTTATTTGGTAACAAAGAAGCATTGATTCGTTTAGACATGAGTGAGTATAGTGATCAAACAGCAGTGTCTAAAATGATAGGTACTACAGCAGGCTATATTGGCTATGATGACAACTCCAATACATTAACTGAAAAAGTAAGACGCAATCCTTATTCAGTTATTTTATTTGATGAAATTGAAAAAGCAAATCCTCAAATTCTCACATTGCTTTTACAGGTAATGGATGATGGTAATTTAACAGATGGGCAAGGCAATGTTATTAACTTTAAAAATACAATCGTCATATGCACTTCCAATGCTGGTTATGGAGACAACGAAGAATTTGATGACATTATGAATGAATTAAAAAGATTCTTCAGACCTGAATTTCTTAACAGATTTAATGGTATCGTTGAGTTTACGCATTTAGATAAACACGCTTTACAAGATATTATTAATTTACTCTTAGATGATGTTCAAGTGACTTTAGATAAAAAAGATATTACAATGAATGTTTCTCAAGAAGCAAAAGACTGGTTAATTGAACAAGGCTATGATAAACAAATGGGCGCACGTCCATTACGCAGAGTTGTTGAACAACAGGTACGAGATAAAATTACAGACTATTATTTAGATCATACTGATGTAAAACATGTTGACATAGATATTGATAATGATGAAATCATTGTAAAAGGTACAAATTAATATTTAATTAAAAGCGCACCTTTTTCTCCTACTGTGATGTGCACCCCATAAAGTTAGATTTTTAATCCAACTTTTGGGGTGCACATCACTCCTGAAAAAAGTGCGCTTTTTTGAATAAATGATGGCATCATTTGCTAATGAACAATGCTTATATGAGTTAAATATATTGTTCTAATTCATGAATAAGTTCTTGAATACGCTGACGTTGATCTTTAGAAACATAAACAATAACGGTTCTTTCATCATGAACGCTACGCTTTTTAGATAATAGCTTTAACTCTTTAAGTTTTTGTAGTGCTTTTGTTAAATAATAAGGCTTGAACTCTGAAGTCACTGCAATTTCTTTAGAAGTTATTTCATTGGACTCACTTTTTAAAATATAATTTAAAATAAAGATTTCTTCATAGCTTAAATTATATTTTTTCTTTGTCGCTTTGAAAAATTGTTTAACTTGAAATGTTGCACTGACTAGTTCATCAATATTTTTTATCTTACTCATAATTTCAACCACTCCTCTGATGCATATCTTGTTGCTTGGTTTGCTAAATGTTTTTTAAATTTTAACGCATCTCTTGTTATAAATAATATTTTATAACAATTAGATAATAAAATTCAATATTTTTATTAAGCTAAAGTGATTTAATTCATTAATTGCAATTATAGATTTTTCTATTCCGCCAAAATGAATTACATCCCTATTTATGTAATGATGGCAGTTTTCATAGAAAAAAGATGGTAAAAGTAAGGCCAATGACCTTTACTATACCACCTCTAGTATACGTATGGAATTGATACATATAATGAAGTTCAATCATTAACTAAGATATTGAATAATCTTCAACAAATACTTAGATTTACATATCCTCTTTTTTATATTTTATTAGACACATAATCGACAAATCGTTGAATATCTCTATTCTTAATTTTCGTCATTGGAACTTTCCCAATATTAAAAGTAAAACTGATACCATCGTCAGTCATGTTAATTGACTCTATTTCATTATAAGGAATATTTCTGTAATAAAATTGGCCATTCATATCAACATTCATAATTAAACGTTCTGAGGTTGCTATAAATGCACCTTCAAATTCAGATTGTCCTTGAACATGATATTCAATTATCCCTAAGACAGATGGCCCTTTCGTTTCAGTTGGAAACAAATCATTTGGATTAATATTATCAAGTATCATTATTTATCATCCTATTCACTTTGAATTGACTATATATGGGTTAATTCTAAGTGGTTAACAATAGTATTGTAACATTCATTAAACAGTAATTTCACTTGGGACAGTTTATCTGTTTTAATACCTATTCGAATTTGCCGTTCATCCGTTCGACATCTTTCTTTATAAATGTACTTTTTATCCACTAAAGATTTGATCAATGGAGTAATATACATATTATGCTGTTCAATAACATATTTTAATTGTGCCATATTGTACGCATTAGGATATAGATAGATAAGCCCTAAAATAAATAATTCATCTAAATGTATACTGTCATGTAAACTTGTTAATTCAAAGTCATCGTGGAGTACTTTCACATCCATAAACTCTTTAAGTTTAAAATGACAGTGTAAATCCAACTTAGCATCTATATCATAATTGGCAATTATCTTTTTAATTTCTTGAAGCAGGTGCTCAATTTTTTTATGTTGTATTTTGGTCATATAAATAATAAGTCGCCGTTGATCATTAGGATTACGCTTTTTTGATATCCAGTGCATTGCGTATAACTGAGCTAGATGTTTAAGCATCATTGCTTTATTGCAGTGTTCTTTTATCACTAAAGTTTGAATCGTCAAAGGGCGCTCATGCGCTGTTGAATAATCTTTAATAAATAGAAGTATTTTAAATTGTTGCATATTCATATGATAAGCATATCTCAAACTTTCATTGACGGTTTTTACTAGTGAATAGCATCCTAACACCAATCTAATTCGTGTGTTAATGTTCATCACTACACACCCTCCTTAGTCAGCAAATACCATGCATTAGCTTCTAAGTGAAAATTTAATATGCCCTATACTCATACTAGGCAATATATATTTACGGTTAATTATCGTTGGGTATGATAATTGGCCTTTCCAAAAATGTGGCTGAAACAAATTATCTTTGTTTTTCGTTTGATCTTGATGATGATTTAAGTTCGGTGCTTTTGTATAAGTAATTAAACTACTTTCAGCATGGCTCATCGGCTGAGTTGTTTTAAAATTTAATTGCAAGTCTTGTAACTGTTCTGCGGTTGAAATATTCATATTGAAAGCTAAACATTGATACTCAAATTTAAACTTGGTTAAAATAATTTGATTATCTTGATGGACAATATCCCCTCTAAGTTGATTCATCATATTGAAAAACGCTAAAAACATATTGTTATCCATATTACGTCCGTGAAATAAATACTGCAGCAAAAAATCAAGCGAAAAACTTATGCCTTTAAGCATTAAATAGTACCGTGCCATCAAAGAAAAATTGATTATATTTTGTTGAGTGATCTCGCCATTTTGATTCATATTTAACATTGTTGTATCTAAAATCACTTTGTGATGATACTTTTTCCAAGTAGTTAATTGTTCAAAAGTTATAAAGTATGAGGTAATATACTCATCAATTTCATTAAATTCATATGGTCTAACATCTCGATGAGGTACTGATAAATACAATGTGCATCTGTTAAAAAATTGTCTAACCTCATTAACAACCTTCTGTATCACTTGTTTGTCAGTACTATCTAACATAATTGATACACCATCTACTTCATTTACAAAGCGTGAATAAAATAAAGTTATAAATAATTGATTCACATTATTAAATCCATGTTGCTCGAGGTATGTTAAATCTAAACCCTTAAAATAAAATATAGGCGTTAGTCCTAAATAGTTTAATTTAGTAAGGTAATATTCACACATTCTCTGCACCGCTGAGAAATCAGTCAAATCAAAGGGTATAATCACATAAACATGTTTATTTTTAGAAAATAAATGCTGTGTTACATAAAATATCTGATGCTCATTCAAGTACAACAATTGTTGGCTGGTAATAAATAAATCTTTAGGTTCTATATGACAAATTGGCAAAGTATTAGAAGAGAGGATGATATCTTTATTATTGGACACTGTTGTATAATGTTTTACCTTATGAAAATAAGATTGATAAGTTTGTTCGCTTAATGGTAAATATTGAATATTTTCATAATAACTTGTTGTTAAACTATGATACTGCTTTCTAATTTCTTTTGGGGTATATCCATATGAATCTTTGAATAAATTAATAAACCTAGAGTAATGATTAAACCCATGCTGATATGCAATATCTTCCACAGTTCGATGCTCTTTTAAAATATCGATAAGCGCGCATTTCAAGCGAATATCATTGACATACTGATTAATACTTTGAAAAGGTGTTTGGTATTTTATAACATTTGACAATTCTTGATTTGTCATATTTAATGCATTAGCAATCTCTTGCTTTTTTAATTTTTTTGTATGGTGTGAAATTAAATAGTCATGGACTTCATCTAATACTGTCATATTTTGTGTTTTTGCTCTATATAAGTGCGACATTGAACCTAATTCAACACATAAATGTTTAATCATTTTTAAAGTTGTCTGTTCGTCTGCTTTATTAAAGCATTCTAACTCAATGATATTCATTAATATAGGTAATACTTGTTGCTTCTCAATATTTGATAGTTTATAGCCACTGATATCAATATATTCACTCGCATATTTCACATAGTCTTTAAAAGACAAATCAACAACTAACGTCACTGCATCATCATCGCTTTGAATTTGATATAAATCGTTCAGCATTAAAAGTACAATATCCCCTTCTGTCATGTGATATTGCTTCAAATTAATATCAATCGTACCTTGCCCTTTCACCCAATAAATCAACTTAACATTGACTGTCTTTTGCCCATAAGTATTTAACTTTTGTAATAATTTTACCGAAAACTGTCCGTTCATATGTCGTCCTCTCATCAATTAATTACAGAGATATACAACAATATACTTCAATCCCCACCTGAAGTATTCATACACCATTCCTTCAATGTATCTATCTCACATAGTTAATTGTAATTTTTATTTCGGTATAAGTAGTAACAAAATCATATTTAATTATAGCCAACTTTTTATTATTCGCATATTATTTCATATCAGTTAAAACTTTTTATCCTTTATCCATGTTTTTTATCATCAATTATCCTATGCACCATTTTCTACATAATTCAACTGTATTATTTTATTTTCTGTTTTTTTACAAAATGATGACATAAAAAAATTAACAAATCAAAAAAAATTGAATAAAGTCTGTTATATAAGCATTTCTTTTTATTACAAAATATCTCATTATGCAAAATACGTTTAAAATATATTAGAGGAAAATTACAAAATGTTAACAACCCACACAAACCAACTTTTTTCTGGTAAAGTATTGTTTGTCTTAAACAAGATGATTAATTGTTGATGTCCGATTCATCAACCACTATAAAAAATACAATTATATTAAATTATTTTTCGGGAGGATATTTTATAATGAAGAAAATCGCTACTGCTACAATCGCTACTGCAGGAATTGCTACATTTGCTTTGACTGGTGGACACCATGCTCATGCTGCTGAACAAACAAATCATGACGGTTATAATCCAAATGACCCTTACTCATACAGCTACTCTTATACAATCGATGCACAAGGTAACTATCATTACACTTGGAAAGGTAACTGGTCACCAAATCAATTAAACCAAAACCAAGGTTACACTTATTACAATAACTATAATAGCTATTACAATTACAACAACTATAATTACAGCAACACATATGCTTCATCAAATTCATACCGTACTGGTGGCTTGGGTGCAAGCTATTCAACTTCTAGCTCTAACATACATGTGACAACTACAAGTGCACCATCATCTCATGGTGTGTCAATCTCAAGTGCTTCACATTCAGGTAGCAACTTATATACTAGTGGTCAATGTACTTATTATGTATTCGATAGAGTTGGCGGTAAAATTGGTTCAACTTGGGGCAATGCTAGCAACTGGGCAAATGCTGCTGCAGCTGCTGGGTACACTGTAAATAACAGACCTTCAGTAGGCGCAATCATGCAAACATCTCAAGGTTACTATGGTCACGTTGCTTATGTTGAAAGTGTTGGAAGTAATGGTTCAGTAACTGTTTCAGAAATGAACTATGGTCATGGACCAGGTGTTGTAACAACACGTACAATCTCTGCATCTCAAGCAGCTTCATACAACTTCATTCATTAATATTTAAAGTTATCAAGGCTGGGATATAAATCCCAAAATAATAGCACAAAGATGGTTTAACATAAATCATCTTTGTGCTTCTTTTATATTTAATACTTTGTATGATTGACTTACTTAAGACCCGCTTCAGCCAGTTTTTCTGTGCTTAGCCCCAACCTTGCGTTGTCCGTGGAAATGCTTGTTGCATTTCTTTTTGTTAGGGCCCCGCTCGCTAGATTGCGGTGTATTTATATGTGTTTTTGTACTGGAAATTTTAAAAAATAAGGTGTTTTCGTACTATATATTAAATTTTACTTAACGAATTAATCAAAGTGCCTTATGACAGATGCAATCTAATAAAATGTTACATTTCTTTTTACAACGCATTAATAAGGTGAGTCATATTTATGGCTCACCTTACTTCACAAATTCAGTATCTCTTTTAATGGTTATGTCTATATATTAATGATGCACATTACGGAATTCATGTAAGATTAATAGATTCAATCCTCGCTACAAAAATTGAACCATCATCCTATGTAGAGGATATTTTACTAATAATCATATCGCTACATTTATTCTCGCTACAAAAATAAACAGTGACTTCTAATAATTATTAGCATACTTTATATTAACCGGATATAGCTATAGTTAAACATGCTTTGAAATAATTTTTACGTAACTTTATTATTTTTTTTAATACCAATACCTGTAAACCCGTAAAAAACAGCTAATATAGCACATAAATAACATGGTACTGTCCAAATAAAGAATTGATCAACCGGCACATTTAATTGCTGTGCATAATATATTCCTGAAGTTCCCCATGGAATAAGAGGTAATACCATTGTACTTGCATCTTCCAGCGTCCTAGATAGATTTGATCGATCTAACCCCATGTCTTCAAACATATCTTTCATCACAACACCAACCATAATAATTACAATAGATGCTACGCCAGCAGCAAACACCATCATTAAACAACAAATAACAGTAATTAAAATAAGGCTACCTGTTGATTTGACACCTTTTGAAATGGTCTCTAATAAAACATTTAAACAGCCTGATTTTTCTAAAATACCAGCAAATGCATAGCCACAAAAAATGGTAACAATAATTTGAGTCATACTCATCATGCCACCTTGTTCAATTAATGTTTTAGCATTATGAGAAATATGACTATGTCCAGTCATATTAGCTGTAAACCCATCAAATGTAGCTTTAAATCCATCTGCTAAATTAAAGTGATGATTAAACGCACCTACAAAAATTGCAGTAATACTAGATGCTAGCATCGACGGCACTGTCGATACTTTAAACATAAGGCAAATAATAATAACAATGAGCGGTATCCAAACAAAGAAATTAAACTGATATAACGTTGCAAGTTCAGATAATAGTGATTGAATTTGCTTTGTATTTACATGACCATCGTTATGTAAGCCTAAGACAAACCAGACAATCATACCAATGAGTGAAGCAGGTATTGTCGTCCACATCATCGCACGAATATGTGAAAATATATTCACCTTCGTAACTAATGCTGCTAAATTAGTTGTATCAGATAGCGGTGACATTTTATCCCCAAAGACGGCACCTGCAATGATGGCACCTGCAGCCATACCTAAATTCATATTCAATTGGCTTGCAATGGAAATAAGCGCTATACCTGCAGTTGATGCGGATCCCCAAGCTGTACCTGTAGCTAAACTACAGATGGCAGAAATAATAAATGCAGACACTAAAAAATACTGAGGATTTAAAAATTTTAATCCATAATAGATTAAAGCAGGCACAGTACCAGCGTACATCCAACTCCCAACAATAATACCCACAGCCAATATGATAAATATAGCAGGCATCGCTGTAGTTAACCGATGCGTAATCCCTTCTTCTATGTCATTCCATTTCAACCCTACTCGAATACCAATCAATGCGGCATAAGCTGATGAAATAAGTAATAGTACTTGAATGGGAATGTTAAAAACAATAAATCCTATTGTCACTACACAGACCATAACAATGATGGTAGAAAGTGCCTCGAAAAACGTTGGTTTTCTTGTCATATAGTCAGCTCCTTATCTCACAACTAGTTATGATTTTATTTATCAGTAACTGAGATCTAACTTTTCAAGACCTAATTCTTCAACAGTAAGTCCATCTTCAAAAAAGTCTCTCTCTAGTATGGTTGAAGCGATAATTATAACTGCATCAATATTGGGCGTCGGCACATCAATAACACGACCTATGCTTGACCATAACACTAAACCATAAGCGATATCTTCAGTTAAATAACGATTTTCTACGTGATTAGGACCCGGTATTTGAGAAAAGACTGGACTTGTATTAAATAATCGATTTAAAGGTTCATCTTCGTCTGTACGTTCTAAATAGCCCCGTTGAATTCTTGATTCTTTCGCCGATTCTAATTCAAATCCTAATCGACGGCCTAAATTAATACGCTCTAATTCTATCGCATGGAGTAATCTTACTGTATGTTGCGTAATTCCTTCTTTATAAAGTGAAAACTTTTGTGCATGATCAATACGGCCTACATTAAGTAACGTTGGCCCTGGGTGCACTTCTGGGTTCCCATTTTCTAAATTCGTTTTCAATAAACTTTCTTCTTTGACTAGTTGAGGATAAATTTGACTTACTTTATCATAACTATCATTTAATTCTTCACGATTAAATGTTGAAAAGTACACGCGTCGCACATTAAGAGATAAGTCAACACGCGCTTGTGCAAAATCTACCCTTGTACCATATGTTAACGTGTTAGCTTCAGCAAATTTAGGGTGTACATCAATATTGCGATCTTCTAACACATTCATAAAACGAATTGAGCCCATTGACGCTGCAATATTAAAGAAGATTAAATGGTCATTGGTTACGTGATATGACATAACCTTTGCATAGTATTCTATAAAAGATGAAGGAATAATCACTTGAACGAGTTCGGCATCTTGTAATACATAAGCTATATCATCACTAATATTAGTGAATTCTATAAATTTTTCATTTCCTTCATTATTAAAATCAAAGCCGCCACGCTCAAATGCAGTATTAAATTTTTCCAGTGATTGATTTCGGCAATATAATCTTACCTCATGTCCTTGATCTACCATGTCTAATGCGGCAGTAACCGCACCATTACCTGAACCAATAATAGCTATTTTCATCTGAATACCTCACTTTTAAAATATTTCAATACAAAATAAATTCAATAAAAAATGATGCGTTTTAAACAAAGCGCACCATACATATTCATAAATATATAACCATTTATCATATATGTTAAACCTACAATTTGCATAAGTACTGCATGTTAATACGTTCTTAATACCCATGGGTTACTTATTCTGCTATAGTTAATGTGATTAGATTTTTTATTAAACTCAGGAGGAGTTATTATGACGCAACAATCACAAGGTTTTAATACACCACAACATAACGATAGTGACGATGTTCGTCTTATGGCTATGCTTATTTACTTATTAGGTTTCGTCTCAGGATTTATAGGCCCTCTAATTATATGGCTAGTTAAAAAAGATGATTCTAAATTAATTGATCAGTCAGGAAAAAGCTATTTAAATATGTTTATTTCTTATATGATTTGGTGTGCAGTACCTGTAGTAATCATGATGTTTTCACTCATTTTTTATATGCCTTTTGATCCAACTTCAGGCTTGATTTCAATATTTATATTTTTGTTATTAAATTTGGTCATTTTGGGATTACTGATTACCTTTTCTGTTTTCAACATCATTGGCTGTGTTAAATATTATCAAGGTACCTATTACCAAGCTCCATTATCCATTCGATTTTTCAAATAAATTGTACAGTGTTTTTGTTACAAACATTTGTAATATTTAAAGGTTAGTTTTATTTAAATCAGCTACTTTTCATCTTTGCAGCGCACATTTAGCTCTGTATATCACTTGTAACCTTGCAGCTCTTTTATTACAGAGAGATGCAGGGTTTTATTATTTTATTTACGAAAAGATAACATCACACATTTCCATGTATATTTCTGTTAAAGTAAGTTTTGTCGTTAAACGACGATAACATTCACAATTAAGATGCGCTACCATCTTTGTGAATATTTCATACAATTGGGAGGATTTTATTATAATGAAAAAACTACTAACAATAACAACTTTAACTGCAGGATTAGGTGCCACATTAATCAGCACATCCCATCAAGCTGATGCAGCAGAATTTCAACCTTCACATCAATACAGCTATCAACAACAAAACTTTAGCCAACAAGCTTATCAATATCACACTACAGAAACAAATACAACATCAACTAGCACATCTACACAATCAATATCTACATCTTCTGGCAATTTATATACTGCCGGTCAATGTACTTGGTATGTATTTGACCGTGTCGACGGAAAAATTGGTTCTACATGGGGCAATGCCAATAACTGGGCAAGTGCAGCTCAAGCAGCGGGTTACACAGTAGATCATCAACCTGAAGAAGGCGCGATATTACAAACTTCTGAAGGTAGTTATGGACACGTTGCATACGTAGAAAGTGTCAATAGTGATGGATCAGTGACTATATCAGAAATGAACTACTCAAACGGTCCATTTTCAACAGACACACGCACAATTTCAGCCAGTCAAGCTAGCGCTTATAATTATATTCATTTGAACTAAGCATAATATTTAAATATCATAAATTACACGTTTGGGCCTGGGACATCATTCTTGTCCTGGGCTCACATCTATATTTTGACAATACTCAATTGGTTCTATTTAAAAATTAGTTATACTTATATATCGCATGTATCCATCATAACAGTTTTCAGCATATGCACGTTTACCAATAAATGACTCAGACATTCTAATGAATCAACCTTGTCTAAGCTCTATGCAAGGAAAAATGGCATATGCATTTCAAAAAATATACAAGCTGGTGCTCCAAGCATATACAAAGAAAGTAAATTAGTGTGAAAGAGAACGCTTTAAATTTCTGTGCCACACTTTTTTAATGCCCAAATATTGCAGTTGTATAGCATATTTGAGAAAATACGACTGTTGCGATTTAAAGCTAGAGGAGGAATAACAAATGACCTGGTTAAAAGTCATCATGGCAGGTTTATTGGAAATAGTATGGGTCACAAGCTTGAATCAAGCGCATTCATTGACATCTTGGAGCTTCACATTATTAATGATTGCGCTAAGTTTCTATCTTGTTATATCTGCAACAAAGTCTCTAGCCGTTGGAACAGTCTATGCATTATTTGTTGGTATTGGTGCGGCTGGAACAGTTATTGTTGACATGCTATTTTTCCATCAGCCCATCTCCATATTAAAACTAATACTTATTTTAATGTTGATTATAGGCATTTTAGGGCTCAAGTTAACTACTGATATAACAGAACATGGAGGTAGCAACTAATGTCTTGGTTTTATTTAATCATTGCTGGCTGTTTTGAAATTTTAGGTGTTGTGCTGTTAAATCAACTTGCACGCACATCTCGTTGGTACTACATAATTTTATTGGCACTTACCTTTGTGCTTAGTTTTACAACTTTAAAATTAGCTATGGTGTCCATTCCGATGGGTACTGCTTATGCAATATGGACGGGCATAGGAACTGCAGGAGGCACATTTATCGGTATGTTGTTCTACCAAGAATCTACACACCCATTACGCATAGGTTTTATTGCAGTAATTATTGCAGCTGTAATTGGACTCCGGCTGCTCGGCTAATTAGTAAAGTATATAAATTGTATACGTTTTCTCAATTTACTATACTGGAGCTAAAGGAAGTGATAATGATGGAAAAAGTTTATATTGCCGGAAAAATTCCAGAAGTCGGTTTAAATTTATTAAAAGAGCATTTCGAAGTTGAAATGTATGAAGGTGAAGGTATTATTGATAAAGAAACGTTAAAACGTGGTGTCAAAGATGCTTCTGCACTTATTAGTATCTTATCGACAAATGTTGATAAAGAGGTAATTGATGCTGCTAATAATTTAAAAATCATTGCAAATTACGGTGCTGGTTTTAATAATGTCGATGTTGATTATGCTCGCGAAAAAAATATCGATGTAACAAATACGCCTAAAGCATCTACAAATGCAACAGCCGAACTTACCTTTGGATTAGTCTTAGCAGTTGCTCGACGCATCGTTGAAGGTGATAAATTATCACGCACACAAGGCTTTGATGGATGGGCTCCGCTTTTCTTTAGAGGACGTGAAGTATCAGGTAAAACGATTGGTATCATTGGATTAGGCGAAATTGGTGGCGCTGTTGCCAAACGTGCAAAAGCTTTCGATATGGATATTTTATATACAGGTCCACATCAAAAGGTTGAAAAAGAGCGCGAGATTGGTGCAAAATATGTTGATTTAGAAACGTTGCTTAAAAATTCCGATTTTATCACGATTAATGCAGCGTATTCTCCAAAGCTACATCATCTTATTGATACTGAGCAATTTAAATTGATGAAATCAACTGCTTATCTTGTAAATGCTGGACGTGGTCCTATTGTTAATGAAGAAGCACTTGTACAAGCATTGCATGATAAAGAGATTGAAGGCGCAGCATTAGATGTTTATGAATTCGAGCCTAAAATTACTGAAGGCTTGAAATCATTAGATAACGTTGTCATCACACCGCATATTGGGAATGCGACGTATGAAGCACGTGATATGATGTCTAAAATTGTTGCAAATGATACAATTAAAAAATTAACAGGTGAAACGCCGCAATTTATCGTCAATTAATGACCTCTAAACTATCAATTTCCTTTAATATAAATACAACAATAGTCTAGAACATAATGATATTTTAGACTCTGAACTCTATATTGACGGTAGTTGATTGAATTGAAAATACGCTTATACTAAGCTTTTTTCAATTCAAGTCAACCTTGTCAGGTTGGGACATAAATCCTAGAAAAATAACACTCAGATGAATTGAATTC